>CAZYOO010000053.1:0-10545 GCA_964649185.1 uncultured Dehalococcoidales bacterium | reverse complement strand
ATTCCGACCGCTGGCTCTTAAGAAGAAACTGGAGGGCACGTGAGCAAACTCCTCGATAAATTGGAGCAGACATCAAAGGGCGCAAACAAGCCGCTGGGCTTCAGGGCGGCCGCCGCCAAGCGGGAAACCCCGCGCATGGTGCTGGTTGCCGCACTGGATGACGCCGACAGCGCGGCCGCCGAGGCGGCCCGGGAATACGCCGACGCGGCGCTGCTGACCAGGGCGGAGGGGGCGCAGAAGCTGGTATCCTCATTGGGTGACCTCCCCTGGGGGGTGTTCCTCGCCGAGGCGGCGGAGGGGCAGCTCGACCGGCTCAAGAAGGACGGCGGCGATTTCTACGTGTTCGACTCGGCGACGGCGCCGCTATCATTCCTCAAGGACGAAGGGATAGGCCGTATCGTGGAGATATCACCATCGCTCACTGACGGCCTGATACGGGCGGCGTCGCAACTGCCGGTGGATGCCGTGCTCATCGGGGGGGACAGCCCGATGTCGGTGCAGCGGCTGATGGCCTGCCAGCATATCGTCAACCTTTCCAGCAGCCCGGTGATGGCAAGGGCCCCCGTCGGCATGTCTGAGGACGACGTCCGCGAGCTGTGGGAGACCGGGGTGTGCGGGACAGTGGTGCAGGTGGCGGGACGTGACCGGGAAGGGCTCAAGGCGCTGATGCAAGCGGTCAATGCCCTGCCCGCCCGGCGGAGGGCAAGGAGCGTCAGAACCGAGGCCACCCTGCCCTTTGTCGGCGGCGACGTGCTGCCAGAGGAAGACTACGAAGACGAATAAGGCGGGGTCGCTTACCTGAGCCGCCTCAACCCGGGGAGCAGCGCCGCCATCGCCACGGTGAACAGCGCAACGACGATACCCCCGGCGCCTATGGCCACCGGCGCGCCGACGGCATCGGTGATGGCCCCCAGCGGCAGCGTCCCCAGCGGCATCAGGGAGAAGGTCATCACATAAATGCTCATCACCCGCCCCAGCATCCTGTGGGGCACTGTGTTCTGGATCAGGGTGTTGTTCAGCGCCAGGTAGCCGGTGCCGAGCAGGCCTACCGCCACCAGCAGCGCCAGCGCCAGCGGGTAGGAGCCGGAGAAGGCGAACAGCGCCACCGAGACCCCGAACCCGAAAGCCAGCACCAGAAGGAGCAAGCCCTTCTTCTTGAAGTCCCCCATAGATGCGATGATGAGCGACCCTACGAGCGCGCCCAGCCCTGCCGCGCCCAGCAGGAACCCCAGCCCCGACTCACCCACATCGAACACGTCCACGGCGAAGACGGGCATGATGTTCATGTATGGCAGTCCGAAGCCGATGGACACGAAGGCCATGGCCAGCAGCGTGCGTATAATCGTGTTGCGGTGGATGTAGCGCAGGCCCTCCACCAGGTCGGTGCGGATCGAGGTGACGGCCGTCTTAGCCGCCGACTCCACCTTGGGCAGCATGAGCAGCAGACCCGCCGACAGGAAGAAGGCGGCCACCACCATGAAGTACACGCCGGCCACGCCGATGACCGCCAGCAGCAGCCCGCCGATGGCGAAGCCGAGGAACCGCGACAGGTTCATGCCGGTGGCGTTCAGGGCGATGGCGTTGAGCACCTCCCGCTGCTTCACCAGCTCGGGGATGATGGCCAGGCGCGCCGGCACGTGGAAGGCGAATATGATGCCGGTTACGGCCGCCGCCAGGATCAGGTGCCACACCTGGATGGCGTCGGTGGCTATCAGCACGGCGATGATGAGGGTGATGGCGCCGTTGGCCACCTGTGTCCAGACCAGCAGGTCACGCTTCTTGACGCGGTCGGCGATGGCCCCGCCGTAGAGCGAGAGCAGCAGTATGGGCAGGCCCCAGGCGGCGATCACGATTCCCAGCCACAGCGCGGAGCCGGTCATCTCGTACACCAGCCAGTTCCGCGCTACCAGCTGCAGGTGTATGCCGACGAAAGAGGCCAGCATCCCCAGCCAGAACCAGCGGTAGTGGCGATTCTTCAGAGAGGCGAAGGTGGTTACCCTGCCTGTGTCGGGGGGCAGCACCTCCAGTTCGCTCTCCCCCAGCGGGGCACGGGGTTGGAAATCCGACATGGGTTCTCCTGCAGGATATCTCCCCCATCGTCCGCTGTCAAGCTGATATCCTTGACACCGCGCTCGTCGGGAGCGTAGAATCTTAGCGAGCGGCAACTTCTATGGGTGAGAAACTCCTCTTCGGCATCGCCGGCATACCCCCCGGCTCCAAGCCGATGACAACCGAACGGGGCATAGAGCGCCTGACCGAGCTGGGCATCAGCTGCATGGAGCTGCAGTTCGGGCACGGGGTGAGGATGAGCGGGCGCATGGCCCAGCAGGTGGGACAGATGGCCGAAGAGCGCAACATCGGGCTGACGGCTCATGCCCCTTACTTCATCAATCTCAACGCCCATGAGGAACAGAAGGTGGTCAACAGCCAGCAGATGCTGGTCCACAGCGCACATATCGCTTCCCTCCTCCGGGCGGAGGCCATTATATTCCACCCCGCTTTCTATCTGAAAGACCCGCCCAACGAGGTATATGTCAGGGTCAGGGAAAAGCTGAAGGAGACGGTGGCGCTGCTCCATGGGGAGGGGAACCACGTCCTTCTGCGCGCCGAGACCACCGGCAAGGGGAGCCAGTTCGGCAGCCTGGAGGAGACGCTGGAGCTCAGCGCGGATATAGACGGCGTTGCCCCGTGCATCGATTTCGCCCACCTGCACGCCCGAACCGGCAAATACAACTCCTACGCCGAATTCGTCGGCATCCTCAATACGGTAGCGGCCAAGCTGGGGTGGCAGGCATTGGGGCACATGCACATCCACCTGTCGGGGATCAAGTACGGCGCCAAGGGGGAGCTGGAGCACCTGGGGCTGAGGGATTCCGACCTCAGGTTTGTGGACCTGCTGCGGGCGCTTAAGGACCTGGAGGCCGGGGGGCGCGTCATCTGCGAGAGCCCGGATGCCGTCCGCGAGGAGGACACGCTGCTCCTGGTGGAGACCTACGCATCGCTATAGCCCTATTGTTTCCCGATCGGTTTTGGCCTTCTCCCTGGCGATGATAGCGTTTATCTCGTCTGCCGCCCTCCCGACCTCGTCGTTCACCACCACATAGTCGAACAGACGTTGCTCATCCATCTCCTGGCGGGCGGTGTCGATGCGCCGCTTCAGATCGGAAGCGGATTCGGTGCTGCGCTTGTGGAGCCGTCTCTCGAGCGCCTCCATCGACGGCGGGCTGACGAATATGAGGAGCGCCTGCGGCACCAGGCGCTTGATGGACTCCGCCCCCTGAACGTCCACCTTGATCACCGCATCGCGGCCCTGTCGCAGGGCCTCCCGTACCTGGTTTCTGGGCACCCCGTAGAGATTGCCGTAGACCTCGGCCCATTCCAGCAGCTCCCCGCTGTCGATCATCGATTGGAATTCATCGCGGGGGACGAAGTGGTAGTCCACGCCGTCGGCCTCCTGGCTGCGCCGCGGGCGCGTGGTCGCGGTGACCGCGAAGTACATAGAGCCGCCCGACCGTTTCATCCTGTTCAGCACCGTGTCCTTGCCCACGCCCGATGGCCCGGAGACCACGATGACCATCGGCTCGGTGCTTGCCGGGGGGTGGTTCACCTTCAGGCCTGGCCTCCGCCGCTGGCGCCTACCCTGCCGGCGATGGTCTCGGGGGAGAGGGCCGCCAGCACGATATGGCCGCTGTCGAGCACCAGCACCGTCTTCGTTCTCCTGCCGCTGGTCATGTCGATGACTTTACCCCCCTCCCTGGCCTCTTGAACCATGCGCTTGGTGGGAGCCGAGGTGGGGGATAATATAGCGATCACCCGGTTAACCGCCAGGATATTGCCGAAGCCTATATGCACCAGATCCGCACTCATGCTCGGTTACCACCTTCGCCCCCGGATAGCCTCTCCATATCCTCCCAGAAACCGGGATAGGAAACGTCCACTGCCTCGGCATCATGGATCACCGTTTCACCTCTGGCCACCAGCGCCGCGACGCCCAGCATCATCGCCAGACGGTGGTCGTGGTGGCTGGAGCACTCCGCGCCCACGGGTTGACGCCCGCCGCGGATCACCATTCCCTCCGGCAGCTCCTGGATGTCGATCCCCAGCCGGGACAGCTCCCTGACGGTGGTGCCGATCCGGTCCGATTCCTTGACCCGCAGCTCCTGAGCGTCCATCACCGTAGTCGATCCGCGGGCGAAGGCGCCGGCGAGGGCGATGAGCGGCAGCTCATCGATGATCCGGGGTATCAGCTTGCCCCTGATCTGGGTTCCCACCAGCTCGCTGGACTCGACAGAGATATCGGCCACGGGTTCGCCGCCCTCGTTTCTGGGCCACTCCACGGTGATCCTGGCGCCCATGCCTTGAAGCACCTCAATGATCCCGCTCCTGGTGGGATTGACCCCGGTATTGATCAGCTTGATGCGGGCATCGGGGTGTATCGCCGCGGCGACCATCCAGAAGGCGGCTGAGCTAAGGTCGCCGGGCACGCGAACGTCTATCGTCGAACGCGGGGCCGGGGGAGCGATATCGATCCGTGCTCCCTTCCTGCGGATGTTCACCCCCATGGCCTTCATCATCCGCTCCGTGTGGTCCCGCGACGGGGCCGGCTCGATGACGGTGGTTTTCCCTTTGGCGAAGAGGGCGGCCAGCAGTATGGCCGACTTTATCTGGGCGCTGGCCACCGGCAACTGGTATGTTATGCCCTTCAGCTTGCCGCCCCTGACCGCCAGCGGGGCCAGGGAATCGTTGCCGCGCCCCCAGATGTCCGCGCCCATCTGGCGCAGGGGCTCAATCAGCCTCGCCATAGGCCGCGACCGCAGCGACTGGTCGCCGGTAATGACCGACGTGAAGGGCTGTGCCGCCAGCAGCCCGGCCATCAGGCGCGTGGTGGTGCCGCTGTTGCCGGCATACAGGACGTCTGACGGCTCGGTTAAACCGCCCGGGCCGGCGCCGGATATAACGAATAGCCCGTCCTCCTCGGTTATGGACACCCCCAGGGCCTGCAAACAGGCTATGGTGGCACGGGCATCCTCGCCGGGGGCCAGGTTGTCGATCTTGGCCTTCCCCTCGGCGATGCTGTTGAGGATCAGGGCGCGATGGGATATGGACTTATCGCCCGGCGGCATGATCTCGCCGCGGAGCCTCGAGCAAGCGGCTATTATACGTTCCATGATATCAATTCCCCTTCATCCGCAGCCAGGCCTCACGCTCCTCTTTCGCCTGCGCAAGGGTGTCTTCCATCTCGTCCCCGCCTTTATCTATCTGACGCCGCAGCTTGTTCAGTTCATCGATGTACGCATCGATCCACTCGGTGATGTTCGCTCCATTGGTGATGCAGATGTCACGCCACATAGCGGGGTCGCTGGATGCCAGGCGGGTGAGGTCGCGGAACCCGCTGGCGGCAAGCCGCTTCATCTCCGGCCATGCTTGGCTCTTGGCCGCCGCCGCCATCAGCGCCACCGACGCTATCATCGGCAGGTGGCTGATGCCGGCAACCAGCCTGTCATGCTCCTCTGCCTCGATCACCAACGGGTTGGCCCCGATGCGCTGTACCATCCCCTCCAGTTGGGCGAACGCCTCTCTCTCGGCATCCCGGCCGGGGACCAGGCAGTACGTGCACCCCCTGAACAGGTCGCCGTCGGCGGCATCGATGCCCGATGTCTCCCTGCCCGCCATCGGGTGGCCGCCGATGAAGCTAACCGACGGCGGCAAGATATCGGAGGCCCATTCCATAACCAGCGCTTTGGTGCTGGCGGTGTCGGTGACGATTGCGCCATCGCGTAATCCACTCCCGATCTCGCTCAACACCTCCCGCACCGCCGCCGCCGGCGTAGCGATGAACACCATGTCGGCGTCTTTGCATGCAGTAATTGAGCTGCCCTCGGTGCGATCTACGGCACCGATGTCGAGGGCTCGCGATGCCGCTTCTGGGCGACGGGCATATCCTACTACCTCCGCGCCCGGTTCCGCCCTGTTGATGGCCAGCCCCAGCGAGCCGCCTATCAGCCCCAGACCCACGATTGCCACTTTCATCGTGCTTTAACCATGTCTCAGAATTAGCACATTATAACACAGATATCGTGGTGCGAGAAGGAAAACGGGCTTGACATCGCCCCGTTTAGGCTTTATAATACGAAGCTTGGAGGGTGGGTTCGCCCTCCGAGTGCTCCGTGTTCATTACCCCTGGAAATATTGCCTTTGGCGATTTCAAGTACCACGATAAGGAAGATCTGCTAAGGTTAAGCATATGCCTTTTCCCGTAGGGAACCAGCAGGGATGACAAAGTATATCTTTGTAACCGGTGGCGTAGTCAGTTCAGTGGGGAAGGGGATCGCTGTCGCTTCTATAGGCCGGATCCTGAAGAGCCGCAATATATCGGTATCCGTCCAGAAGCTGGACCCCTACATCAACGTTGACCCGGGGACGATGTCTCCGTACCAGCACGGGGAGGTCTTCGTTACGCAGGACGGCGCCGAGACCGACCTGGACCTGGGGCACTACGAGCGGTTTATCGACACCGAGCTGACAGCCTCGTCCAGCGTGAGCACGGGGCAGATATACAGCGCGATCATCTCGCAGGAGCGCCGCGGGGATTTCCTCGGCGGCACCATACAGGTGGTGCCCCACGTGACCAACGAGATAAAGAAGCGCTTCCACCGGGTAGCCGAGGAGAGCGGTGCGGACGTGGTCATCTTCGAGGTCGGCGGGACGGTGGGGGACATCGAGGGGCTGCCCTTCCTGGAGGCCATCCGCCAGATGAGGAGAGACGTGGGGCGGGAGAATATATTATATGTCCATCTCACACTGCTGCCCTACCTCGCTTCCACCGGGGAGCTGAAGACCAAGCCCACCCAGCACAGCGTCAACGAGCTGCGGCGCATCGGCGTGCAGCCGGACGTGATAATCTGCCGCAGCGACCAGCCGATGACCGACGATATCAGGGACAAGATCGCCCTGTTCTGCGACGTCGATAGGAGGGCGGTGGTGCCGCTGCACACCCTGCCCATAATCTATGAGACGCCCCTGGTGCTGGAGGAGGCGGGGCTGGGGGACCTTATCGTGGAGATGCTGGGCCTGCCCCGCACCGCGGCGGACCTCGGCGAGTGGCGTCAGATGGTGCAACGGCTGAAGGAGCCCAAGGAAAAGATATCGATAGGCATAGTGGGCAAATACGTGGAGCTTCGTGATTCATACATATCGGTGAAGGAGGCGCTGTGCCACGCCGCCATGTACCATGACCGCGATGTGGATATACACTGGATCCAGTCCGAGGGGCTGGAGCACGACGGGGACAGCCAGCTGGCTCCGCTCCAGGGCATCGTGGTGCCGGGCGGCTTCGGCGTGCGCGGCATCGAGGGGATGGCGGTCGCCGCCAGATACGCCAGGGAGCACGATGTGCCGTACCTGGGCCTGTGTCTGGGGATGCACATCATGGTGATAGAGTTCGGGCGGCATATCATCGGCTCCACTGAGCCGAACTCGTCCGAGTTCGACCCCGATACCCGCTACCCGGTGATCGACCTGCTGCCGGAGCAGCGTGATGTCAACGGCATGGGGGGGACGATGCGGCGGGGGGCCTATCCCTGCCGTTTGGTGGCTAACACCAGGGCGGCGTCGGCCTACGGCAAAGAGGAGGTGTACGAGCGCCACCGCCACCGTTTCGAGTTCAATAACGACTTCCGCCCTCGGTTCGAGGGCGCCGGCATGGACTTCAGCGGCCTGTCGCCGGACGGCAGGCTGGTGGAGGTGTCCGAGCTGCGGGACCACCCCTTCATGCTGGCGTGCCAGTTCCACCCCGAGTTCCTGTCGCGGCCCAACCGCCCGCACCCGCTGTTCCGCGATTTCACCGGGGCGGTAAAAGAGGTGCTGAGGGAAGGGGCACAGACATCGCTGCCGATGTAGCAGGCAGGCTTGGTCGAGGTGTGACATTGAAGCGATCCCGTGCAACTGCGATACCTGAATCGATAAAGCTCGAGAGGGGATAAGAGATGCGCATTTTTCTGGATACGGCAAACATAGAGCACATACGGCATGCCGCCAAGCTGGGCATCCTCAGCGGGGTGACCACCAACCCCAGCCTGGTGGCCAAGGAGGGCGGCGGCGACCTGAAGTCGGCCGTACTGGAGATATGCTCCCTGGTACACGGCTCGGTGTCGGTGGAGGCGCTTAGCACGGACGCGGAGGGCATCATCGAGGAGGCGAGGGGGCTGTCCACCTGGCATCAGAACGTGACGGTGAAGATACCGGTTACCGAGGCCGGGCTGGAGGCCATAAGCGTGCTGTCCCACGAGAACATCAAGACCAACATGACCCTGTGCTTCTCGGCGGCGCAGGCGCTGCTGGGGGCGCGGGCGGGCGCCACCTACGTCAGCCCCTTTGTGGGGCGGCTGGACGACATCGGGCACTGCGGGATGGAGGTGGTGGCCGACGCGGTGGAGATATTCGAGAATTACGACCTGCCGACGCAGGTAATCGCCGCCAGCCTGCGCCACGTGCCCCACGTCGTAGAGGCGGCCAGGGCCGGGGCGCACATCGCCACCGTGCCCTACAGCGTGCTGATGCAGATGGTGCGCCACCCGCTGACCGACATCGGCATAGCCCGTTTCGCTGAAGACTGGAAGAAGGTGATCAAATCATGACCATGAACATCGCAGATCTGGAATCCAAGACCAGGGAGGAGCTGCTGGACGTCGCCAAGGGGCTGGGCATGTCCGGCTGCACCGCGCTGAGGAAGCAGGACCTGGTGCTGAGGCTGCTGCAGGCGAGCGCGGAGTCTCAGGGCAACATATTCGGCGGCGGGATGCTGGACATCATGGACGACGGCTACGGCTTCCTGCGCCAGGACGGTTTCAGGGCGGGCCCCAACGACGTTTACGTGTCCCAGTCCCAGATACGGCGCTTCAGCCTGAGGACCGGCGACATCATCACCGGGCAGGTGAGGCTGCCAAAGAACGGGGAGAAATATTACAGCCTGCTGCGGATAGAGGCGGTCAACGGCTTTGACCCGGAGCATATCAAGGGACGCCCCCATTTCAACGCCCTGACCCCCACCTTCCCCGACACCTTCATCGATCTGGAGACCACCCCAAACAACCTGGCCACCCGCCTGCTGAACTTGGTGGCGCCCATCGGCAGGGGCCAGCGCGGCCTCATCGTGTCGCCGCCCAAGGCGGGCAAGACCATGTTGATGAAGCATATCGCCAACGGCGTCACCACCAACTACGGCGATATCCACCTGATGATATGCCTCATCGGGGAGCGCCCCGAGGAGGTCACCGACATGAAGCGCTCGGTCAAGGCCGAGGTGGTAAGCTCCACCTTCGATGAGCCGGTGGAGAGCCACACCAAGGTGGCCGAGCTGGCGCTGGAGCGGGCCAAGCGGCTGGTGGAGAACGGCAGGGACGTGATGATACTGCTGGACGGCATCACCCGGCTCACCCGCGCCTACAACCTGGCGCTGCCCCCCAGCGGGCGCACCCTGTCCGGGGGCATCGACTCGGTGTCCCTGTACCCGCCCAAGCGCTTCTTCGGGGCGGCGCGCCTCACCGAGGAGGGCGGGTCGCTCACCATCCTGGCCACCTGCCTGGTGGACACCGGCAGCCGGATGGACGATGTCATCTACGAGGAGTTCAAGGGCACGGGGAATATGGAGCTGCACCTGGACCGCAGGCTGGCGGAGCGGCGCATCTTCCCCGCCATCGATATCCTGCGCAGCGGGACGCGCCGCGAGGAGCTGCTGCTGGACGAGAACACCCTGCAGAAGATATGGCTGATGCGCCGCATGGGCAATCTGGTGGCCGCCAACTCGCAGAGCCCCACCGAGGCCACGGAGCGCATCCTGGAGCGGATGTCCAAGACCGCCTCCAACAAGGAGTTCCTCGCCACCCTGTCGCGGGAGATATAGCCGCCGCCGGCGCCGCGCCGCGGGGCGGAGTTATGCACATATCGCACCAATCTTGGAAATTTCTATCTGCGGGTATTGACAAATCGGGCTTCAGCCGTTATCATAACGTAACGTGCCATTGCGACGGAGGCACGCTTTTAGCATAGGGCGGTGGTTGATGATTTGCATCGATGTAAGTGCAAGCTATTTGAAGAGGGGGTGGATAAGCTAGCTCCGTATGGTGGAGTTAGCTTTTCTGCATATCCGCCGCTCAAGGGAATATAATATCAGTCGATACGTAGAATCTTTCGGGGCTTCTTCATCCGTCGCAAGGTTAAGCGCCCCGGGACAACCGAAAGGGGGTGAGAAATGAGAAAACGCGAAGAGGCTCGATTCCTTGGCTGTATGATATAGAGATATATTATTGATGTTAAGGATACGGGTCTGACCCTTTTGGATTAAGGAGGATGAATGAAAGGTCGATTACCAAGTTTTATAATGGTGCTGGTGGCACTGGCCCTCGTGTTCAGCATGGTGGCCACTGTTGCCCCCAGCGCTAATGTAGCAAGTGCACAGACCGGCGGCATCAACTCCTGGGTCAGGCACGATCTGCCTACGTCCCTGAAGTACCAGATGTTCCCCAACAGCGACATCTGGGATCTGAC
>CAZYOO010000052.1:0-10568 GCA_964649185.1 uncultured Dehalococcoidales bacterium | reverse complement strand
GGGGTGCCGGCAGGGCTGCCGCTGGACGAGGATTATATCGCTAACGACCTCAAGCGGCGGCAGGCGGGCTACGGCCGCGGGGGGCGCATGCAGATAGAGGACGACCGGGCGGAGATCATCTCCGGGGTGCGCCACGGGCTGACCATGGGCAGCCCCATCGCCCTGCTCATCCGCAACCGCGACTGGGAGAACTGGAAGGACATCATGTCGGTGGAGCCCGTCGAGGGCGATGTCGAGCCGGTCACCCGCCTCAGGCCGGGGCACGCCGACCTGGCAGGGGCGGTCAAGTACGGCTTCGACGACATACGCCCGGTGCTGGAACGGGCCAGCGCGCGGGAGACGGCGGCGCGGGTGGCGGTCGGTGCGGTGGCGCGCCGGCTTATCGACAGGCTCGGCATCGATGTCAGGAGCCACACGCTGGTCATCGGCGAGGCGAAGGTTAAGGAGGCGCACCACAGGACGGACAAGATCGACTGGGCCAGGGTGGAGAGATCGCCGGTGCGCTGCGCCGAGGCCGCGGCGGAGAAGGAGATGCTGGCCGCCATCGACAGGGCGAAGGAGGCCGGGGACACGCTTGGAGGGGTGTTCCAGGCGGTGGCCGCCGGGGTGCCCATCGGGCTGGGCAGCCACGTGCAGTGGGACCGCCGCCTCGATGGGCGGATCGCCCAGGCGATGATGAGCATCAACGCGGTCAAGGGCGTGAGCATCGGCGAAGGGTTCGCCGCCGCCAGGCTGGCGGGCTCCGAGGCGCATGACATAATCGAGTACGACCATGATAAGAAGCAGTGGAAGCACCAGACCAACCGCGCTGGCGGCATCACCGGGGGCATCACCAACGGAGAGCCGGTCACGGTGCGGGTGGCGCTCAAGCCGATACCCACGCTGGGCAAGCCGCTGCCCTCGGCCGACCTCAGGACCGGCGGGGCGGGCAGGGCGCTGGTGGAGCGCGCCGACGTGTGCGTGGTGCCCGCCGCGGGGGTCATTGGCGAGGCCATGCTGGCCATCGTCCTCGCTGAGGCATCGCTGGAGAAGTTCGGCGGGGACAGCATGAAGGAGACGCTGCGCAACTACAAGGGCTACAGGGCAGCCATGACGAAGAAGCGGTCGAATGGTTAAGACGGTACACAAACAGAACCTGATATTGACCGGCTTCTCTTTCACCGGCAAATCGGTGGTGGCCAAGGATGTGGCCAAACGGCTGGGGCGGGAGCTGATCGACAGCGACCACCGCATAGCCGATATCGCCGGCAAATCGATACCGGACATATTCGCCGAGGACGGCGAGGAGCACTTCCGCAAACTGGAGCGCGAGGTGCTGGAGCAGGCCTGCAGGCAGCAGGGGGTGGTCATCGCCATCGGCGGCGGGGCCATAGTCGACCCGCACAACCGCGAGCTGCTGTCTCGCAGCGGGGTGATAATCTGCCTGGAGGCGGAGCCGCAGACCATCTACCGGCGCCTGCTGGAGTCGGACCAGGGCGGGGATGCCGTGCCGCGCCCCCTGCTGTCCGTCGAAGACCCCATGAGGCGCATCGTCGAACTCAAGTCCTCCCGCCAGGCATACTACGCTACTGCGGACTGGGCGGTGTACACCGATAAGCTGACCCAGGCTGAGGTGGTAGACGAGGTGATACGGGGCTTCGATAAGGTGTGCGAGCAGCGCAGCGACGCATCTTACAGCGGGGACGTGCCGTTCGTGGTAACCACCCCCATCCACAGCTACTCGGCTTTCGTCGGATGGGGCATACTGGATGACCTGGGACGGCGGATGCGGCAGGCGGGACTCAGGGGCTGTGCCAATATCATCAGCGACGAGAACGTGTTCCCCCATTACGGTGCGCGGGCGGCCAGCTCGCTGGTGGAGGCCGGGTTCAGCGTCGAGTCTTACAGCGTGCCCCCCGGCGAGACGAGCAAGGCCATCGACACCGCGGTGCAGATCTATGACTGGCTGGTGGCGCTCCGCACCGAGCGGGTTCACGCCATCGTGGCGCTGGGCGGGGGCATGGTGGGCGACCTCGCCGGGTTCGTGGCCGCCACCTTCCTGCGCGGCCTGCCCCTGGTGCATGTTCCCACCTCGCTCATCGCTATCGCCGATTCGTCCATCGGTGGCAAGGTGGCGGTGAATCATCCCAGCGCCAAGAATTTCATCGGTTCCTTCTATCAGCCCGACCTGGTGCTGGCCGACGTGAGCACGCTTAAGACGCTGCCGCGGCGGGAGCTGGTATCGGGATGGGGCGAGGTTATCAAGCACGGGCTGACCCTCGACCGGGGCTTCGCGGAGTTCATGGAGGGCAATGTCGCCAAACTCACGGCGCTGGATCCCCAGACAACCGTTAAGGCCCTGCGGCACAGCGCCTGGCTCAAGGCGGGGGTGGTTAGCGAGGACGAGAGGGAGCGGGAGCGGCGCATGGTGCTGAACTACGGGCACACCATCGCCCACGGGCTGGAGGCGGCCACCGCATACGGGCGGTTCCTCCACGGCGAGGCGGTGGCCATCGGCATGAACGGCGCCGCCATGCTCAGCCGGCGGATGGGGCTGATCCCTCCAGAGGTCGTCGAGCGCCAGCGCAGGCTCATCGAGATGTTCGGGCTGCCCACCGCCTGCTCCGGCGTTCCCCGCAGCGATGTGATGAAGGCCATGGAGCTGGACAAGAAGGTGAGGCAGCGGGCTATCAAGTGGGTGCTGCTGGAGGACATCGGCAGGGCCGTGTTCCGCAACGACGTGCCGCTGAAAGATGTGGAGGCCGTGCTGGAGGAGCTGGTGGTGCCTTGAGATTCCCCGGTACCTACATCGGAGACATCCTGCATAACGTCCCCCGGTCGTTGCGTTCCTCGGAGGTAGCCAGAGGAATCCTTCTCATTATCCTGGTGGGCGTATCGTCCGGGCTGGGCGCCGTCTTGTTCAGGAAGATGATCGAGGGGTTCGACTGGCTCTTCTTTGACGGTGGCGAGACGGCGTTCGGTTTCTTCGGTAAATACTATGTCATTATTCTCCCCGCCCTCGGTGGACTGTTGGTCGGGCTGCTGGTCCGCTATCTCGCCAGGGAGGCCAAGGGGCACGGCGTCCCCGAGGTGATGATAGCGGTTAACGCCAAGGGGGGGCGCATCCGGGCGCGGGTGGCGGCGGTCAAGGCTTTAGCCTCGGCGATCTGTATCGGCAGCGGCGGGTCGGCGGGGCGTGAGGGGCCCATCGTACAGATCGGCTCGGCGCTGGGGTCGGCCTTGGGGCAGTGGTCCCGTTTATCCGAGGACTGGGTCAAGCTGCTGGTGGCCTGCGGTGCCGCCGGCGGTATATCCGCCACATTCAATGCACCCATCGCCGGGGTGTTCTTCGGCCTGGAGGTAATCCTCCGCCGCTTCAGTTCGCTGTACTTCATGGCGGTCGGCTTCAGCGCCATCATCGCCTCCGCCATCGCCTCCGTCTTCTGGGGCAACAGCCCTACCTTTACCATGATACCGGAGTACGTGTGGACCAGCGGCTGGGAGCTGCCCCTATATATCCTGCTCGGTGCAGTTGCGGCGTTTGTAGCCCAGGGTTTCATCAAGACCCTGTATAAGGGTGAGGACCTGTTCAACGCGTTGCGACTCCCGGAGTACGTCAAGCCTGCCATCGGCGGGCTGGCGGTAGGCCTCATCGGGCTGTTCTACCCCCACCTCTTCGGCGTGGGCTATGAGGGGGTTGAAAGTGCCCTGCTCGGTGAATTTGCCGTGGGTCTGCTGGTAGTGATGTGTCTGCTGAAGATCGTGGCGACCACCTTCACCATCGGCAGCGGTGGCAGCGGGGGCGTGTTCGCCCCCTCGCTATTTATCGGGGCCATGCTCGGGTCGGCGTTCGGCAGGGGGGCCAACGCGCTGTTCCCGGCGACGGCCGTTGAGCCGGGGGCATACGGCTTGGTGGGGATGGCGGCGGTGTTCGCCGCCGCGGCCCACGCCCCGATCACCGCGATCCTGATCCTGTTCGAGATGACCCGCGATTACCTTGTCATCCTGCCCCTGATGCTGGCGGTGGTGACCGCCACCTATATCTCGCGGCGGATGGCACGCGAGTCGATATACACCCTCAAGCTGAAGCGCAGGGGCGTCAAGCTGTTCAAGGGTGAGATGGACCCGCTGCAGTATGTCACCGTGGGCGAGATAATGACCGAGGATTTCCCCGCGGTATCCACCGAGATGCCGGTCACCAAGCTGGTGCGGATGCTGGAGAAGACGGGGCACCATGGCTGTCCGGTGCTGAGCAAGGGGGACAAGTTCTACGGCGTGGTGACCCTCAGCGACGTTGAGGAGGGATTGAAGAGCGGCACACCCCACCTGAAGGTGGGCGATATCGCCACCTCCAATCCGTTGATCGCCTATCCCGATCAGAGCGTGCGTGATATATTACTGAGGTTGGGGACCATGGATGTGGGAAGGATACCGGTGGTGGACCGTGATGACCCCACCCGGCTGGTGGGCGTGCTGCGCCGGCATGATATCATAAAGGCATATCATAAGGCCGTAGCTGATGCCAGGAAAAAGGGCAGGGTGGTATAGAACAGGGGGGTGAACCCGTTTGCGATCGATGTTTCGAACCGTGATGGTATATATCGAGGTGCTGAAGACCCGCGAGACCATCCTGCTCACCTTCATCGGTTTGTGCGCCGCGCTGGTCGCCGGGGCGGGCCAGCCGTCGCTGGAGGTGGGCACGCTGCTGCTGGCCACGCTGGCCATCCTGCTGGGGAGCGGCGCCACCAACGGCCTCACCAATTACATCGACCGGAACGTGGACGCCAGGATGGAGCGGGTCAAGTGCCGCCCCCTGCCTTCGAAGCGGATATACCCCGCGGAGAAGATGCTGCCCTTGGCCATCGGCCTGGAGATCGCCGCGCTGATCATCGCCTGGTTACTGCACCCCTATTGCTTCCTGTTCGGGGCGCTGGGCGTAATCGTGGCCATAACCTGGCGCAAGAGGATCACCTGCGTCTTCCCCCAGGGGGCGATAGCCAGCTGCGCCCCGGTGCTCATCGGCTATATAGCTATGAGTAGAACGCTGGACCTGACCATCCTGTTCATCTGCCTGCTGATCACCTTCTGGGTACCCCTGCATGTGTGGAGCGTGATGATCTCCCACCGCGACGATTACCGGCGGGCGGGGATCACCTACTTCCCCATGTCCCGCGAGGTCAATGACTCGATAAAGGTGCTGCCACTGCTGGCGCTGCTCCTGCTGGGGAGCTCCATCGGCCTGCACCATTACGGCGATTTCGGCATTCTGTACATCACGGTCGCCTGCATCATGGGGATATTGATCGTGGTGTCCACCTCGCGGCTGGTGTTCACCGGCATGTCCCGGGACGCCTGGCGGGTGTACAAGATGACCGCCTTCCCCTACCTGGGCGTGCTGTTCCTTGCTATGGTGCTGGATAAATGGTTATTATAGGGTGGTATAGGCCATGGATTTCGATCTCGAAGAACATCACCGCATGATCCGCAGACAGGCGGGGGATTTCGCCGAGCGGTCGTTGAGGCCGCTGGCGGCGGAGATCGACCGCCGCTGCGAGTTCCCCTTCGAGCTGTCGGAGGAGATGGGGCGACTCGGCTACTACGGACTGCCCTACCCCGCTAGTTGCGGCGGCACCGGCGCGGGCTATACCGGCTACGTGCTGGTGATCGAGCAGCTGTGCCGCGTCTCCATGCTTTTCGGCGCCATCATCGCGGTCAACGGCCTCAGCGAGGAGGCCATCTTCCGCCATGGCAGCGAGGAGCAGAAGCAGCAGCATCTGGCCCTGCTAACTAAGGGGGAGCTGCTTTCCTCCTTCGCCTTCACCGAGGCGGCCACCGGCTCCGACCCCAGGGCCATAGAGGCTAGGGCGCGCCTCGACGGAGACCACTACATCATAAGCGGGCAGAAGCACTTCGTCGCCCTGGCGCCGGCATCGCGGGTGGCCACCGTCTTCGCCAGGGACGATACGGACAGGATAGGCGCCTTCGTCGTCGATACCTCGGCCGAGGGTTACCGGATTCGCGAGCCGTGCGAGACGATGGGGGCCAGGGGGCTGTGCCCCGCGGTCATCTACCTCGACGATGTCCGCGTCCCCGAGGGCAATCGGTTGGGCGAGCCGGGCAGGGGCTACGAGATCATGCTGGAGGCGGTGAGCGTCGGCAAGCTGGGGATCGCCGCCGAGGCGGTGGGCGTGGGGCAGGGGGCACTCGAGCTGTCGGTGGAATACGCGCAGGAGCGGAAGGCCTACGGCAGGCCCATCGCCGATATGCTGTCCATCAAGGGGCTGCTGGCGGAGATGGCATCGCGGGTGGAGGCGTCGCGGCTACTGACATATCAGACCGCCTTTGTCCGCGACCGGGGGGGCGATATCATGAAGGAATCGGCCACGGCCAAGCTGTTCGCGTCGCAGGCGGCGGTGGATGTCACCCGGATGGCGATGCAGGTGCACGGCGCCTACGGCTACATGAAGGAGATGGATATCGAGAGGCTGTACCGTGACGCCAAGCTGACCGAGATCTACGAAGGGGTCTCCGAGATACAGCGGGTGATCATCGCCGACCACCTGCTGAAGGGCGGCGGTTGAACTTCGAGGTAACCGCGACCTGTACCCACACCAGCGCTCGGGTCGGTGTATTGACCACACCGCATGGTGAGGTGCCGACCCCGGCGTTCATGCCGGTGGGCACGCAGGCGTCGGTGAAGGCGCTGACCCCCGAGGATGTCTCCAGCCTCGGCGCCGGGATGGTGCTGGCCAACACATATCACCTGTACCTGCGCCCGGGCATCGATGTCATCGAGAAGCTGGGGGGGCTGCACCGCTTCATGAACTGGAGCGGCCCCATCCTCACCGACAGCGGCGGGTACCAGGTGTTCAGCCTGGCCCACCTGCGGGAGGTGAGCGATGAGGGGGTGCGCTTCCGCTCCCACCTCGACGGCAGCGAGCATTTCATCACTCCTGAGATGGCGACCAATTTCCAGGGGTCGCTGGGGGCGGATATCATCATGGCCTTCGACGAGTGCCCGCCTTGTACCGACGATCGCGCCACGGTCGAGCAAGCGGTGGAGCGCACCCACCGCTGGGCCGAGCGCTGCATGGAGAGCAAGAAAAGATCGGATCAGGCGTTGTACGGCATCGTGCAGGGGGGAGGCTTCACCGATCTGCGCCTGCGGTCGGCGGAGTTCCTGACCTCGCTGGGCTTCGACGGCTACGCCATCGGGGGGCTGAGCATCGGCGAGCCGAAGGCAATCACTTACTCCATGGTGGAGCAGACGGCGGCCTCACTTCCCGCGGACAGGCCCCGCTACCTGATGGGGGTTGGCTCGCCGGAGGACCTGATCGAGGGCGTCGCCCGCGGCATCGACCTGTTCGACAGCGCCCTGCCGACGCGCATCGCCAGGAACGGCGGCATCTTCACCAAGAGGGGCCGTATAATCGTGCGCAACGCTGACTTCAGGGACTGCGACGGGCCGCTGGAGGAGGGGTGTGACTGCTACACCTGCCGCAACTTCTCGGCGGCGTACATCAACCACCTGTTCCGCTGCAAGGAGCTGCTGGTTTACCGGCTGGCCACCATACACAACCTGCGCTTCGTGTTACGTCTGATGGGTGAGATGAGGGAGAGCATAGCGCGGGGGGATTTCCAGTCGTTCAGGGGGTCGTTCCTCGATGCCTACCGGCCCACCGATGAGGCAGTGCGGCTGTCACAGCGGGAGAAGGGGAAACGGTGGAGGGGCGACGGCACCAGGGTCTAGCCCTGGGGTACCTCGGCCTTCAACTGTTTGGCTTCCAGCTCCAGTGGCTCGATCTCCACACCGCGGGCGGTGAGCCAGGCCACGCCCTGGTTGATGTCATCCGCGCTGCCCTCGAGGTCCAGCACCACCAGCCCTTTGCCCTCGTGCAGGCTGGCGCGCTGGATCTGCGCCACCAGGCGGTACTCCCGGCCGAGGTTATACACCAGCGGTTCGGTGACCAGCTCAGCGGGTAGGGTCAGCTTCATCTTGCGCTTGGCCATATCTCTCTCCCGCAGGCTTGCCTTAAGCCACCGCCCCCTTGATATACTCCACGATGTCGCTGGAGGAGGTGCCCGGCCCGAAAACGTTGGACACCCCTATCTTCTTCAGCGGTTCCACGTCCTCCTCGGGGATGATGCCCCCGGCGACCACCACCACGTCCAGCCCCTTGGCCTTCAGCTGCTCGACGATGGTAGGGAACAGGTCCATGTGCGCCCCGGAGAGGATGCTCAGCCCCACCACGTCCACGTCCTCCTGCACCGCGGCCTCGGCGATCATCTGAGGGGTCTGACGCAGCCCGCTGTAGATGACCTCCATGCCGGCGTCGCGCAGCACGCGCACCACGTACTTCGCCCCGCGGTCGTGCCCGTCCAGGCCCGGCTTGGCAACCAGTACTCGTATCGTATCAGCCATGAGCTTCCCCTTCGCTTTATTATACCTTCTGCACCAGCTCCATGAGCACCCCCTTGGTGGACTTGGGGTGCACGAAGGCGATCCTGCCCGCCAGCCCCTTGCGCGCCTGCTTGTCGATGAGGGCCACGCCCTTCGCCTCCAGCGCCTTGAGCTCGGCGTCGATGTCCGCCACCTCCACGCAGATGTGGTGGATGCCCTCGCCTTTCTTCTCCATGAACTTGGCCACGCCGCTCTCGGGGTCGGTGGGCTCGATGAACTCGATGTTGCTGTCGCCGATGCGCACCGTGGCCGCCTTGACCTTCTGGTCGGGTATCTCCTCGATGTGCTCCGCCTTCAGCCCGAAGACCTCGCCGAACACCTTGAGCGCATCGTCAACGCTGCTCACCGCTATGGCTATATGGTCGATCTTCTTCAACATCGCTAACCCCTTTCGTCGCAATATTATACGGTCGCCATCTCCCGCTGCTCGCCGAAGACGCCGCGCAGCACGTCGCACATCTCGCCGATGGTGGCGTAGGCCTCGGCGCACTGGATGAAGGCGGGCATGGTGTTGTCCGTGCCCTCGGCCACCTTCCTGAGGTTGTCCAGCGCCGCCTTGACCTTGGCGTCGTCCCGTTCCGATTTCACCTTGTTCAGGAACGCTATCTGCTTCTTGGATACTGCCGGGTCCAGCTTCAGCAGGGGCGGCTTGGCGTAGGTGGTGACGAACTTGTTGACCCCCACCACCACCCGCTTCCCGCTCTCCACGTCTTTCTGGTACTTGTAGGAGCTCTCCTGTATCTCCCGCTGCTGGAACCCCTGCTCGATGGCGGGGAGCGCCCCGTCCATCTGGTCGATGCGGTCGATGTAGCCCCTCGCCTCCGACTCGATGGTGTCGGTCAGCGACTCGACGAAGTACGAGCCGGCTAGCGGGTCCACCGTCTCGGACACGCCGCTCTCGAAGGCCAGTATCTGCTGCGTCCGTAATGCTATCGTCACCGCCTCCTCGCTGGGGGTGGCGTATGCCTCGTCGCGGGAGTTGGTGTGCAGCGACTGCGTCCCGCCCAGCACTGCCGCCAGCGCCTGCATGGCGGTGCGCACCACGTTGTTGTCCGGCTGCTGCGCTGTCAGCGTCGAGCCACCGGTCTGGGTGTGGAACCGCAGCGTCCACGAGCGCGACTGCTTGGCGCCGAAGCGATCCTTCATGATGCTGGCCCACAGCCTCCTTGCCGCGCGGAACTTGGCCACCTCCTCCAGCAGGTTGTTGTGGCTGGCGAAGAAGAAGGACAGCCTGCCGGCGAAGTCATCCACGTCGAGGCCGGCGTCTATGGCTGCCTGCACGTAGGCGATGCCGTCGGCCAGGGTGAAGGCCAGCTCCTGCGATGCGGTCGAGCCCGCCTCGCGGATGTGGTAGCCGCTGATGCTGATGGTGTTCCACCGCGGCACGTTCTCCCCGCAGTATTTAAACACATCGGTGATGAGCCTCATCGACGGGCGCGGCGGGAAGATGTACGTCCCGCGGGCGATATACTCCTTCAGTATGTCGTTCTGGATGGTGCCGTCCAGCTTGGAGGGGTCGGCGCCCTGTTTCTTGGCCAGGGCGATGTACATCGCCAGCAGAACGGGCGCCGTGGAGTTGATGGTCATCGATGTGCTCACCTTGTCCAGCGGAATCTCCTTGAACAGCACCTCGATGTCCCCCAGGCTGTCGATGGCGACCCCCACCTTGCCGATCTCCCCCTGCGCCAGCGGGTGGTCGGAGTCGTAGCCTATCTGCGTGGGAAGGTCGAAGGCGATACTCAGCCCTGTTTGCCCCTGCTCCAGCAGGTAGCGGTATCGCTGGTTGGACTCCTCCGCCGATGCGAAGCCGGCGTACTGGCGCATGGTCCACAGCCGCCCGCGGTACATGGTGGGCTGGATGCCGCGGGTGAAGGGGTACTCGCCGGGGTAGCCGATGGCCTCGTTATAGTCGCGCCCGGCGATGTCCTCCGGGGCGTACATCGGCTGTATCTCGGTGCCGGAGGTGAACTCGAATCGCTCCTGGCGCTCGGGCGCCTTCTGCAGCGCCTTGTTGAGAACGTTCTCCTGCCATTCTTTCTTGCTCTTGCTGGGCATACCTACACCCCCTTCGGGATTGTGAACGAAATCACCAAGATGAGTTTATCCTATTCCGAACAGCGGTGTCAAT
>CAZYOO010000051.1:9354-10625 GCA_964649185.1 uncultured Dehalococcoidales bacterium | reverse complement strand
CACCTGTCGTTCATCATGCCGCCCGGCAGCGACGACCGCCCCGAGTGGGCACGGGACGTCAACATCGGCGGCACGCAGAATTTGCTCGCCGCCATGAAAGCCCAGCCGAATAAGCCAAAGATAATATTCGCATCGTCGTTCACCGTGTTCGGCGACACGCAGGCTCAGCAGCCGCCGCGCCGTATCACCGACCCGGTGGTGGCAAGCGATAACTACACCGCGCACAAGATAGAGTGCGAGAAGCTGTGCGCCGAGTCGGGGCTGGACTGGTGCGTCATGCGCTTCGGGGTGGTGCCCCCGGTGTCGCTGGGCGGCGTGACCCCCAAGATGTTCGCCTTCCCCTTCAAGAGCCGCACCGAGTTCGTCCACCCCTCCGACGTGGGACTGGCCATCACCAATGCGGTAACCTCGGAGGAGGTCTGGGGCAAGATACTGCTCATCGGCAGCGGCAAGGGGGCGCAGCTATACTACGGTGAATTCATCGGCCGCATGATGGAGGTCATGGGAGTGGGCCGGCTGCCGGAGGAGGCCTTCGGCTCCGAGCCTGCCTACATGGACTGGCTGGACACCGAGGAGAGCCAGAGGCTGCTCCAGTACCAGCAGCACACTTTCGAGGAGTTCGTGCGGGAATTGCCCCGCACACTGGGTCCCGTCAGGTATCTCGTGCCGCTGGTGAGACCCATCGCCCGCTGGTGGATACTCAGCAAGTCGCCGTACTACAAGGCGCGAAAAAAGCGGAGGAGCGAAGCGACATGAAGAGATTGCTGATACCCCTAGTCCTAACGTGCGCCCTGCTGGTAACCGGGTGCAGTTGCGGCGGTTCACAGCCGCAGCCCACGGCTCAGCCAACCCCTCAAGTGGTGAACCCGACCGCTACCCCCATGCCCGGCAGCGCGGAATGGGCCTACCGCCTGCAGGGACACATCACCCCGTCTGAGGAGTGCGGCTACCTGGCCGACTACCAGATGAAGCTTACGGTGCACTACGGAGAGGGCACCAGCGAAGGTGCGGATGTCTACCTGAACGGCAGCTCTCAGGAGGATTTCGACGATATACGCTTCACCTCCAGCTACGGCGTGAGGCTGCTGAGCCACTGGATACAGGATTACACGCCGGGGGTCAATGCCACCGTCTGGGTTAAGTTCGATTACATTTCGAGTGAAGGTGCGGACTTCTACCTGTACTACGGCAACCCGGCCGCCAAATCGGCCAGCGACGGCTACGGCACCTTCCTCATCTTCAATGACGGCTCATCGATGGAAGGCTGGAGG
>CAZYOO010000051.1:1204-9254 GCA_964649185.1 uncultured Dehalococcoidales bacterium | reverse complement strand
TGGAGCGCCGAAACGAATGAAGCCGCGCTTCAGACCACTGCCGGCGTAGAGCCGGAGCGGGAAGCGACACCAACACCTGAAGCGACGACGCCAGTCGAGTCAACACCGACGGCGGAATCTGTATCGACGATACCACCCATCACCACCCCCCAACCATGACGGCCTGAAGAGAGAAGCGAAGCCATGGCTTATACAGAGGTCAAGAAGACGGTCTGCACCTTCTGCTCCGGCAACTGCGGCGTGCTGGTGCATGTCGAGGACGGGCGCATCGTTGAGGTTGAGCCCAACCGCAAGCACCCCCTGTCCAAGGGGTTCATGTGCGAGCGCGGGCGACTGGCCTTGAAGTGGCTGTATCACCCCGACCAGCTGATGTACCCCCTGAAACGAGCCGGACAGCGGGGGGAGGGCAAGTGGGAGAGGATAACCTGGGAGCAGGCTAACGCTGAGATCGGCGGGAGGCTGAACGAGCTCAAGGCCAAGCACGGCCCCGAGACGCTGGGCGTCTTCGAGGGCACCGCCCGCGGCAACGACTACTGGCCCCGCGGCCGCTTCCTCAGCCTGTTTGGCAACCCGCACAATATATTCGCCGCCGGCACCATCTGCAGCGCCAACTGCATGGCGATCAACGCCGCCGTCCTCGGCGATGTCAGCGGCTTCGCCGGCAGCATCAACAAATCCGATTGCGTGGTGTACTGGGGCACCGACCCCTCGAAGGCATTCCAGAGGGCATGGTCCGCCGCCCTGAACCAGAAGCGCAAGCGGGACATGAAGATCATCGCCGTTGACCCCCGGCGCACCAGGTCCACCGAGGCCGCCGATATATGGCTCTGCTTGAGGCCGGGCACCGATACCGCTATGGCCCTGGCCTGGCTGAACGTGATTATCAACGAGAAGCTGTACGATAAGGATTTCGTAGAGAACTGGACAGTCGGTTTCGACCGGCTGAAGCAGCGGGTGCAGCAGTATTCGCCGCAGCGGGTGGCCGATATCACCGGCGTGCCGGCAGAAGATATCGCCGCCGCAGCGCGGATGTATGCCACCAGTAAGCCGGCGTTCATACCCTACGCCGTCGCCATAGACCAGCTGGGGCTGAACGGCACCCGCACCGAGCAGTGCCGTGTCATCCTCCGGGCGATAACCGGCAATCTCGGCGTGTTCGGAGGGGAGCTGATCACCCGCCCCGGGGGCAACATAAACGGCGGCAGGTTCGTCACCGACGCCGAGCTCATCATGATCGATCGATTGTCGCCCGCCGACATGCAGAAACAGCTGGGATGGGATGTCTGCCGCCTGCTGAGCCTCAAGGGGTGGAGCCTGACGGCGGAGAATATCGAGCGTGTCCTGGGATGCCCGGCGCCGGTGGGCGTCCAGACCAACGCCCACACCCCCATGCTGTGGCGCTCGATACTCACCGGCGAGCCGTACCCGGTGAAAGCGCTCATCGCCTGGGGCTCGAACCCGCTGTCGTGGGCCGGCAACATCAAGCTGGTGTACGAGGCGCTGAAGAGCCCCAACCTGGAACTCAGCGTGGTTCAGGAGATGTGGATGACCCCCTCCGCCCAGCTCGCGGACTACGTGCTGCCCGCCGCCAGCTGGATGGAGCGGCCGATGTGCAGCAACCTGATGGACTTCGGCACGCTGATCGTCGGAGGGGAACGGCCGGTTCCGCCGCTGGGCGAGCGCCGCGACGTATACGAGCTGTTCCGCGGGCTGGCGCTGGCGGTGGGCCAGGGCGAGGAATACTGGCCCTGGAAAACATCGGAGGAGGTCTGCGAATATCGACTGCAGCCGACGGGCATAAGCTTCCGCGAGTTCACCGACAGGATGGTGCTGTTCCCCGACGGGTTCGAGCTGCAGCCGTGGCTCAAGACCGGCTTCCCCACCCCGTCGGGGAAGGTGGAACTCTACTCCAGCATACTGGAGCGGCTGGACTACGACCCCCTGCCGTTCTACGAGGAGCCGCCGGAGAGCCCGGTGCGGACACCCGAGGTAGCTCAGGAGTACCCGCTGATCCTGAACACCGGCGGCGTCTATATGCCGATGTTCAAGTCCGAGTTCATGCAGCCGGAGCTGGGGCGGAAGAAACACCCCGACCCGCTGATGGACATACACCCCGACACCGCACGGGGGCTGGGGATAAACGACGGCGACTGGGCCTATATCGAGACCAGGCGGGGAAGGATCAAGCAGAGGGCGAGGTACAACGACGGCATACTGCCCGACGTGGTCAACTGCGAGGCCAACTGGTGGTACCCCGAGATGCCGCCCTACGAGCCGTGCCTCAGCGGGGTGTGGGAGTCCAATGCCAACGTGCTTACCCTTGACGATCCGGAGTGGTGCGATGAGCTCTCCGGCGGCTGGTGCACCCGCGCCCTGCTGTGCAGGGTGTACCCCGCATAGCGCCAGCCCCCACAACTGGGCAAGAATCCCCGCATGATGCTATACTATATCTACTTATGCCCGAAAATGAGGTCAACGATTGGATTTTTTAGGCTGGGTCGCCGGGGCGCTGGTAACGCTCAGCCTCCTGCCACAGATAATACGCGTGTTCCAACTCAGGAGCGCCCGCGAGATAAGCCTGCTGTTCAACACCATGCTCCTTTCGGGTATCCTGCTGTGGCTGGGATACGGCATCGCCCTGGATCTGCTCCCGGTCATAATCTGGAATGCGATAGGAGCCGCCCTGACCGCCCTGCTACTATACGCCAAGCTGAAATACGGCAGATAGGAGAACCGGATGAAAGTATTGCTGACCGGCGCCTTTGGGAATATCGGCATCAACGCCCTCAAGAATTTGGTGAACCAGGGCCACGATGTGAGGGTCTTCGATATCAAGAATGAGAACAATGAGAGAGTCGCCCGAAGGTTCGAAGACAAGATAGCCGTGGTATGGGGAGACATACGCAATCCCGATGATGTGGCTAAGGCTGTCAAGGATCGAGAGGTCGTCATCCACCTGGCCTTCATCATCCCGGTGGAGAGCGAGGTTAACCCCGAACTCTCCCGCGAGATAAATGTCGGCGGAACCACCAACCTGGTGGAGGCGATGAAGAAAGTATCGCCCCCTCCCAAGATCGTATTCGCCTCCTCCTGTACCGTTTTCGGCCCCACCCAGGATCAGCCGCCGCCGCGCAAGGCATCCGATCCGGTGAATCCTACGATTCATTACACCCAGCACAAGGTGGAGTGCGAGGAGATGATCAAAGCGTCGGGGCTCGGCTGGACCATACTCCGCTTCGGCGCGGTGCCCCCGGTGGAGCTGAAGTTCAACCCGATGGTCTTCTTCCTCTCCCCGGACTCGCGGATGGAATTCGTCCACTCCAAGGATGTGGGACTGGCGCTGGCGAATGCGGTGACCTGCGCCGAGGCCTGGGGCAAAATCCTGCTCATCGGCGGCGGCCCTGCGAACCAGATGACCTACCGGGATTACATCGGAGGGTCCATGCAGGCCTCAGGCTTGGGGAAGTTCCCCGATGAAGCCTTCGGCACCATACCTTCTTCGTTGGACTGGCTGGATACCGAGGAGAGCCAGCGCCTGCTGAAGTATCAAAAACATAACTATGAGGATTTCCTGCGAGATAGGAAGGCGTCCCTGGGTTTCAAGAGATATCTCAATCTTGCAGCGCGGCCAGTGATTCGCCGGAAGTGGTTGAAGCATTCGCCGTTCTATAAGGCCAATGTGGCTGCCAGGGAGGGTAAGGAATGAAGGTACTGCTGACCGGGGCCTTCGGCAATGTCGGCGCGCAGGCGCTGGAGTGTCTGGTGGAGCATGGGCACCAGGTGAGGTGCTTCGACATCAAGACCAGGGCCGGCAAGGGCATTGCCGGGCGGTTCAGGGATAAGATAGAGACGGTTTGGGGTGACCTGCGCAATCCCGACGACGTGGCCGCTGCCGTCGAGGGCCGGGATGTGGTTATCCATCTGGGCTTCATCATCCCGCCGCACAGCGAGAAGTCCCCCCAACTGGCACATGAGGTAAACGTGGGCGGTACCCGCAATCTGCTCAACGCCCTTCAAGCACTGCCTCGAAAACCCCGGCTCATATTCTCATCCACCGCCAGCGTCTTCGGCAAGACTCAGCATCTGGAGCCGCCGCGCTGCTGCACCGACCCGGTGCAGCCGACAGACCACTACACCAGCCACAAGGTAGAATGCGAGAAGGCGATACGGGAGTCCGGCCTGGATTGGGTCGTACTGCGCTTCGGCGCGGTGCCCCTGCTGGGCCAGATAGACCCACTGATGTACGAGCTTCCGCTGAACAACCGCATCGAGTTCGCTCACCCGCGGGACGTCGCCCTGGCGCTGGCCAACGCCGTAACCTGCGGGGAGGCCAGCGGCAAGGTGCTGCTCATCGGCGGAGGCAAGCGCGGGCAGATGTACTTCCGCGAGTATCTCAAAGGCCTGATGGACGGCGCCGGCGTGGGCATGCTGCCGGATGAAGCCTTCACCTCCGAGCCGTTCTACACCGACTGGCTGGATACGGATGAGAGCCAGCGTCTGCTCAACTACCAGCGCCACTCATTCGAAGATTACGTGAGTGAGATGCCGTCCGCGCTGGGGTACCGCTACGTGATGTCGCGGGCCTTCCGCCCACTGATCCGCCGCTACGTCCTGAAGCTGTCGCCGTACTATCGCTCCGCAGGTTAGCGCGCTCGAAACCGGGAGGTTTATATGGAAGTAAACGATATTTATGTCGAGCTGGCTGAAAGGCTGAAGTACCCCGGCTCGGAACGACTGCTGGCGATATTGCGCAAGCTGGTAACCCCGGAGGAGGGCCGCCTGCTGCTGGAACTGCCGGCCGACCCCGAGGAGCTGGCTCGCAGAACGGGCGTGGACCGCGATACGGTCGAGCTTAATCTGCGCCAGCTGGTGGAGAAGGGGATAGCCATCCCCACCAGCAAGGGGATACGCATGGCGCGGGACGTGACCCAGCTGCACGACGCCAACCTTAGCAGCACCGACCAGTGGCTCGACACCGAGATTCTCGACCTGTGGAAGGAGTTCCAGGAATCGGAATGGCTGGAGAGCATGGCGGACATCGGCGACGCGCATTTCAACGCCATCAGGGTGCTGCCCGCCTTCAAGTCCATTCAGCGCAGCCCGCACGTCTCCGCCGCTGACCTGCTGCCGGAAGAGGACACCAAGGCGTTGATCAGGGGTGCCGACCCCATCGCGGTAGTCAAATGCAGCTGCCGACGCTCGATGCGGAGGTGCGACCTGCCGGTGGACATCTGCCTCCAGTTCAACCGGGGGGCGGAATACCATATCAACCGGGGCACCGGCCGCAGGCTGACCGGCGATGAGGCGATAGAACTGGCCGGTAAGGCGGAGGAGGCAGGGCTGGTACACACCTGGCCCATGGCCGCTTTCGGTCGTCTCAACGAGATCTGCAACTGCTGCCGCGACTGCTGCGTCATCTTCGATGCCGGGCTGAGATACGGAACCATCGACCGGTTGCTGGAGAAGAGCCGCTTCCGTGCCGAAGTCGACCGGGAAATTTGCAGCGGCTGCCAGGACTGCGTCGAGCGGTGCTTCTTCGGCGCCATCGAGATGGTGAAGCCCTCTGAGGGCGGGATAGCCGTAGCCGAGGTGGACACGAGCAGATGTTTCGGCTGCGGGCTGTGTACCATTGTGTGCGAACCGGGGGCCATAGCCATGAGGCTGGCCGGGGACTAAGCCGTCGGCAAACCCGACCTACCGCTGCGCCGTGCTGGCGCCGCGCGTGAGCGATTTCTTCGCCGACTCGGGCTCGCGGCAGCGGGTTAGCGCATCCTCCAGGCTTATAAGGCCGTTATGGTACAGCAACATCAGTGACTGGTCCATGGTCTGCATCCCGTAGTGGGCGCCGGTCTGCATCGCGCTCCACATCTGGGAGGTCCTCGCCTCGCGTATCAGGTTCTTTATAGCGTCAGTGGCTACCATGACCTCGCAGGATGCGACACGGCCGGTGCCGTCGCGCCGGGGGATAAGGGTCTGGTACACCACCCCCTCCAGAACGGTGGAGAGCTGGATGCGTGCCTGCTGCTGCTGGTACGGCGGGAAGACGTCCACCATGCGGTCTATCGCCTGCGGGGCGCTGGGGGTATGCAGCGTGGCCAAGATCAGGTGACCGGTCTCCGCCGCGGTCAGCGCGATGGAGATGGTCTCCAGGTCTCGCATCTCGCCCACCATGATAACGTTGGGGTCCTGCCTCAGGCAGTGCTTCAGCGCGGCGGCGAAGTCCAGCGTATCGGTTCCAATCTCCCGCTGGGTGATGATACATTTATCGTTGGTATGGAGGAACTCGATTGGGTCCTCAACGGTGATCACCCGCTTGGTCATCAGGCTGTTGAGATACTTGATCATGACGGCCAGCGTGGTGGACTTGCCGCTCCCCGCCGGTCCGGTGATGAGCACCAGGCCTCGCTCCCTGAGCGCAAAGTCCTTCAATATATCCGGCAGCCCTACCTCCTCGATATCGGGGATGATCGGCTGGAGCAGCCGGAAGCAGAGGCTTACCGTGCCCCGCTGGTAGGATGCGTTGGCGCGGAAGCGCCCCATCCCGGCAACGCCGTGGGCGAAGTCCAGCTCCAGCGTCTCCTGGAACCGTTTCATCTGCTCCTCATTGATGACGGAAGCCAGTAATTCCTCCGCATCATCGGGGCGGAAGGCAGGCTGATCGGTCTGGGGCACCAGCTCACCATCGATGCGCAGCACCGGCGGGCTGCCGACATTTATGTGCAGGTCAGAGGCCCTCTTGGCCATGGCATCCATCAGAAGGTCATTCATCTTCATCTGCCCGTTCCTCCATACCAGGTTTATTTATCTGTATAAGGTTATATTATTTTAACCGTTTTTAATCAATAGCACAATACCCTGTCAATACAGGTGCGATACCCGATGCCCGAACTGCCCCACGCGCTCGATATGCGCCTGCTTCAACCGCTGGAAACTCTCCTGGAACGGGAGGTCGGTAAGCGTCTCGGTGGACATGATCACCGCATCCTCACCGTTATCGTTATAGTACGCCTTCCTCGTGCCGGTCAAGGCAAACCCGTACTTCAGGTAGAGCGCCTGCGCCGCCCGGTTGGACTGCCGCACCTCCAGCGTCATCAGGTGGGCGCGCAGCGATATAGCGAGCTCGACGGCGGCGATGAGCAGCGCCTCGGCTATGCCCTGCCGTTGCCGCTCCGGGCGCACCGCGAGGGTGATGATGTGCGCCTCGCCGGCCATCACCCAGAAGCCCATGATGCCGTCGATACGCTGCTCCGACGGCGGCGCGTCCTCGTCACAGGCCACCAGGTAGTGCGCCATGTCGTTGGACTCCAGGTCTTTCCTGTAGGGCACCGCGGCCCACTGCTCGGCGAAGCACTCCCGGTCGATCTCGAGCGCCTCGGGGATGTCCTCCAGCCTCATCCTGCGCACCGTATAACTCATATTATCCCCTTTGAACCAGCGACGAGCTATTTTATCACATTCTGCAAGAGGGCTCTACATTTTGTCGCCATTTTGAGCGATATTATTCTGACCCTTCCCCCAGCAGCTTGCCGATGTCCACCTTGCCGTAGCGCTCCCACTCGCTGTACACGCAGCCGCAGTACTTCTGGTGGTACAGGTTCATCTCCCGCGACAGCTTGTGCCCCTCGCGGAAGCCGGGGCGGAAGTCCTCGTAGTGGAACAACACGCCGTGCTCCTGCGCAACCTCCTCGCCGACCCGTTTCAATGTCTCGTGCTCCTGGTACGGGCTGATGAGCAGCGTGGTGCTGAACGCATCGAACCCCTGCTCGCGGGCCACCCGCGCCGTGCGACTAAGGCGCAGGCGGAAGCAGTCGCCGCAGCGCGCGCCCTCGTGCCCGGCGACGGCGCGGAAGTAGTCCACCATGTTGTACTCGTCCACGATGAGGGGGAAGTCCATCTGCGATGCACAGTCCGCCATCGCCTCCAAGCGGCTGCGGTGCTCGGTGAAGGGATGGATGTTGGGGTTGTACCAGTGGCCGGTCACGTCGCAGCCCTCCTCGCGGAGCTTATTCACGGTGTACACCGCGCACGGGCCGCAGCAGCAGTGGAGCAG
>CAZYOO010000051.1:0-1104 GCA_964649185.1 uncultured Dehalococcoidales bacterium | reverse complement strand
TACCCCTGCCCGAACAGGCCCAGTTGCGGGGGTTTACCTTTGTCGTAATCCAGCCCCAGGTGCTCGTAGGCGTGGCGCGTGGCGACGCGGCCCCGCGGCGTGCGCTCCAGGAACCCCAGCTGCAGCAGGTACGGCTCGTACACGTCCATGATGGTGTCCGCCTCCTCGCTGATGGAGGCGGCGATGGTGTCCAGACCCACCGGCCCGCCGCTGAACTTCTCGATGATGGTGCGCAGCACCTTGTGGTCCAGCTCGTCCAGCCCCAGATGATCGACTTCGAGCCTCGCCAGCGCCTCCAGCGCCGCCTGCTCGGTTATCACGCCGTCGCCCTTCACCTGCGCGTAGTCCCTCACCCTGCGCAGCAATCGATTCGCCACGCGCGGGGTGCCGCGGGCTCGTCGGGCGATCTCCCGTATGCCGTTGTCCTCCGCCACGATATCGAGCAGCCTGGCGGCGCGCTTGATGATGGCGGCGATGGCGTCCTCGTCGTAGAAATCGAGGCGGTACACCGCGCCGAAGCGGTCGCGCAGCGGTGCGCTGAGCATGGCGAAGCGGGTGGTGGCCCCCACCAGCGTGAAGTGCGGCAGGTTCAGCCGCAGGCTCCTCGCCCCCGGCCCCTTGCCCAGTATTATGTCTAGTACGAAATCCTCCATCGCCGGGTACAGCTTCTCCTCCACCGCGCGCTGCAGGCGGTGTATCTCGTCGATGAACAGCACGTCGCTATCCTTGAGTCCGGTGAGTATGGAGGCGATATCGCCGGGGCGCTCGATGGCGGGCCCGGACGTGGTGCGCACGTTGACCCGCATCTCGGAGGCGATGATGTTGGCCAGCGTGGTCTTGCCCAGGCCGGGCGGCCCGTACAGCAGCACGTGGTCCAGCGGCTCGCCCCTGCCCTGCGCCGCGTCGATGGCGATCTTGAGGTTGTCCTTTACCTTCTCCTGTCCCAGGAACTCCGAGAGGCGTTTGGGGCGCAGGGTGGTATCGAGGGGAGCGTCTTCCTCCTTGGGCTTGCCCGACACGATGCGTTCCACGTCGTCCGCTGAAGGCATGGCCTAATTATAGCATACAACCGTATATTTACCAGATTGGGGGGTGGCTATCCCT
>CAZYOO010000050.1:0-11303 GCA_964649185.1 uncultured Dehalococcoidales bacterium | reverse complement strand
AAGGAGGATGAATGCCCAAGCGAGATGACATCAACAAGGTAATGATCATCGGCTCCGGCCCCATCATCATCGGCCAGGCCTGCGAGTTCGACTACTCCGGCACCCAGGCGTGTAAGGCGCTGCGCAAGATGGGTTACACCATCGTGCTGGTCAACTCCAACCCGGCCACCATCATGACCGACCCCGGCATGGCGGATGCAACCTACATCGAGCCGCTGAACCTGGAGACCATGACCCGCATCATCGAGAAGGAGCGCCCCGACGCCCTGCTCCCCAACCTCGGAGGGCAGACCGGGCTGAACCTGTCCTCCGAGCTGCACAAGGCGGGGGTGCTGGAAAGGTACGGGGTGCAGGTGATCGGGGTTAATGTTGATGCCATCGAGCGCGGCGAGGACCGCCAGATGTTCAAGGACACCATGGCCCGCATCGGGCTGGAGGTGCCGCGCAGCGAGATCGCCCACACCGTGGAGGAGATAGAGGCCATCGCCGACAGGATCGGCCTGCCGGTGGTGCTGCGCCCGGCGTACACCATGGGCGGCACCGGCGGCGGTCTGGTGTTCGATAAGGAGGAGCTGCGCACGGTGGGCAGCCGCGGCCTCACCGCCAGCATGGTGCACCAGGTGCTGGTGGAGGAGTCGGTCAACGGCTGGGAGGAGCTGGAGTTGGAGGTGGTGCGGGACGCCAAGGGACAGAAGATAACCGTATGCTTCATCGAGAACGTGGACGCCATGGGGGTACACACCGGCGACTCGTACTGCACCGCGCCCATGCTGACCATCGACCGGGAGCTGCAGCAGAAGCTGCAGAGGTACTCCTACGATATCGTGGATGCCATCGAGGTCATCGGCGGCACCAACATCCAGTTCGCCCACGACCCGCAGACCGGGCGGGTGGTGGTCATCGAGATCAACCCCCGCACCTCGCGCTCTTCGGCGCTGGCCTCCAAGGCCACCGGGTTCCCCATCGCGCTGGTATCGTCGATGCTGGCCGGCGGTCTGACCCTTGACGAGATACCCTACTGGCGGGACGGCACGCTGGAGAAGTACACCCCGTCGGGGGACTACGTAGTAGTGAAATTCGCCCGCTGGGCCTTCGAGAAGTTCAAGGGCTCCCGCGACAGGCTGGGCACCCAGATGCGCGCCGTGGGCGAGGTGATGAGCATCGGCAAGAACTACAAGGAGGCGTTCCAGAAGGCGATACGGTCGCTGGAGAACGGGCGCTACGGGCTGGGGTTCGCCAGGGACTTCAACGACAGGCCGCTGGAGGAGCTGATGGGAATGCTCAGCGAGCCGTCCAGCGAGCGGCAGTTCATCATGTACGAGGCGCTGCGCAAGGGGGCGGATATCGACGAGCTGTACAGAACGACATATATCAAGCCGTGGTTCATCCGGCAGATGCAGGAGCTGGTGCAGCGGGAGGAGGAGCTGCTGCAGCATAAGGGCAAGCTGCCGCCGGACGAGCTGCTGGCGCAGGCCAAGAGGGAGGGCTTCGCCGACAGGTACCTGTCCCAGCTCCTGGACGTGCCCGAGGGCGACATCCGGGACAGGCGCACCGCGCTGGGCGTGGTGGAGGGCTGGGAGCCGGTGCCGGTCAGCGGGGTGGAGGACGCCGCGTATTACTTCTCCACATACAATGCGCCTGACAGGACGGCGACGAGCCGGGCGCGCAAGGTGATGGTGCTGGGGGGCGGCCCCAACCGCATCGGGCAGGGGATCGAGTTCGACTACTGCTGCGTGCACGCCGCCTTCGCCCTGCGCGACGAGGGCATCGAGTCGGTGATGGTCAACTGCAACCCCGAGACCGTGTCCACCGACTACGACACCTCCAACAAGCTGTATTTCGAGCCGCTGACGGTGGAGGACGTGCTGGCCATCTACCAGAAGGAGAAACCCGAGGGCGTCATCTGCCAGTTCGGGGGCCAGACACCGCTGAACATCGCCGCCGAGCTGGAGGCCGCCGGGGTCCGGGTGCTGGGCACCAGCCCCGATGCCATCGACCTCGCCGAGGACCGCGACCGCTTCCGCAAGATCATGCGGGACCTGGGCATACCCCAGCCCGAGTCCGGCATGGCCAGCAATATGGCGCAGGCGCTGGCCATCGCGCAGGAGATCGGCTACCCGCTGATAGTGCGCCCGTCGTACGTGCTGGGCGGGAGGGCGATGGAGGTGGTGCACGACGAGGATATGCTGCGCGAGTACGTGGCGGCGGCGGTGGGCATCTCCCCCCGTCGGCCGATACTGATAGAGAATTTCCTGGATAACGCCATCGAGTGCGAGGCCGACGCCGTAGCCGACGGCAGCGACGCCTTCGTGCCGGCAGTGATGGAGCACATCGAGCTGGCCGGCATCCACTCCGGGGACTCGGCCTGCGTTATACCGCCGGTGAGCATCCCCCAGAAGCACATAGACACCATCGAGGAGTACACCAGGAAGATCGCGGTGAAGCTCAAGGTGGTGGGGCTGATGAACATCCAGTATGCCATCTACGAAGACCGGGTGTACATACTGGAGGCCAACCCCCGCGCCAGCCGCACCGTGCCGCTGGTGAGCAAGGTTTGCAACATCCCCATGGCGCGCCTCGCCACCCAGCTGATACTGGGCAAGAGGCTGGGCGACCTGAACCTGCAGCGGCGTCCGATACCCCACTTCGGGGTCAAGGAGGCGGTGTTCCCCTTCGACATGTTCCCCGAGGTGGACCCCGTGCTGGGCCCCGAGATGCGCTCTACGGGGGAGGTGCTGGGCATGGCGGACAACGCCGGGCTGGCCTTCTACAAGGCGCAGGAGGCGGCCAAGCAGCACCTGCCGGACAGGGGGAACGTCCTCATCACGGTGTCCCCGCCCGACCGCAAGCGCGCACTGGAGGTGGCGCAGCGCTTCTCCGAACTGGGCTTCCACCTCATCGCCACCGAGGGGACGCGGGAGTACCTGGCGGCCAACGGCATCGATGCGGAGCTGATTCTGAAGCAGCATGAGGGCCGCCCCAATATAACCGACGCCATCGCCAGCGGCGATATCCAGCTGGTGGTGAACACCCCCAGCGGCAAGCTCAGCGTGGAGGACGACTCCTACATCCGCAAGTCGGCGATAAAGTATAAGGTGCCCTACATCACCACCACCACCGCCGCGGTGTCGGCGGCCAAGGGCATCGCCGCCTATATCAAGGGGCACGGCGATGTGAGCAGCCTGCAGGAGTACCACGCTGATATACGGATGTACGACACGCCGGAGGCGGGCGGTTGAAACCCGTCCTCGCCCCGGTCATCTCCAGCGAGGAGGTGATGCGGGGCGTCCACCTGCTGTGGGCGGAGGCCCCGGCCGTGGCCTCCGCCGCCAGGCCGGGCCAGTTCCTCATGGTCAGGGCCGGCGATGACTGCGACCCGCTGCTGCGGCGCCCGCTGAGCATCCACCGGGTGAGGCCGGACGGGGCCATAGCCCTGCTGGTCGAGGTCATCGGGCGGGGGACGGAGTGGATCGCCGGGCGGCAGGCGGGGGATCAGCTCGACCTGCTGGGCCCGCTGGGCAACGGGTTCGATATCCGCGCCAGGAACCTGATGCTGGTGGCCGGCGGCTGCGGCATCGCGCCCCTGGTATTTCTCGCCGAGAAGGCCCTGGCAAAGGAGCGCCATCTGATCATGCTGGTGGGGGCCAGGAGCGCCGACCGGGTCTACCCCCGCGAGCTGCTGCCGGCGGATATCGCCACCGTCACCGTCACCGAGGACGGCTCGGTGGGGGAGCGGGGCATGCCCACCGACCTGATGGCGGAATACACCAATGCCCACGAGCAGGTGTTCGCCTGCGGCCCGAACGACATGTACCGGGCGATGGCGGGGCTCGACCGGCTGAAGGGCAAATCGGTACAGGTATCGCTGGAGGCCAGGATGGGCTGCGGCTTCGGCTGCTGCTTCGGCTGCACCATCGAGACCAGGCGGGGGCAGAAGCGGGTGTGCAAGGACGGGCCGGTATTCGAGCTGGGCGACCTGCTGCTGTGATCACCATCGAAAGGGGGCGACAGATGATAGTAACCAGTAAGATCGGGATTCAAACCAGGGGTGAATGCGACTTGATCGATATCACCGATGAAGTGAGGCGGGAGGTCGGCGTCTCGGGGGTCAACTCGGGCACGGTGACCGTGTTCATCAGCGGCTCGACGGCGGGGGTCACCACCATCGAGTACGAATCCGGGGTGTTGAGCGACCTGCAGGCGATGTGGGAACGGCTGGTGCCGCGGGACATGGCCTACCAGCACGACCGCCGATGGGGCGACGGCAACGGCTACTCCCACGTGAGGGCATCCCTCCTCGGCCCCTCGCTGGTGGTGCCCTTCACCGACCGCCACCTGCACCTGGGCACCTGGCAGCAGATCATAGTGGCCGATTTCGACAACCGCCCCCGCTCCCGGGAGGTGGTGCTGCATATAGCGGGCGAGTAGGTTGACAACGGAGGCCAGATATAGTATATACTACACCATTGACATCGACCCGTAACCATATGTAGACATAGACAGACAACAGGTATATAATTGTCCCCGATACAAGGGAAGTGTCATGGCAGATGAGCAGACGGCAGCGTTGAAAAAGGTCCTGGCCAAATTCGAGCTCTTCATGTGGCTTACCGATGACGAGCTGGAAAAGGTGGCCCTGTTGAGCCGTGAGGAGTCCTTCGCTGCGGGCATAAGCATTATCGCCGAGGGCGCAACCGCCACCGACCTGTACATGGTGGAGGAAGGGCAGGTGAGGGTGGAGATGAGCCTCTCGGTCTACCCCGGGCTGGTGCAGGACTCCCTGGTGGAGATCATACCCAAGGGAGAGCCGTTCGGCTGGTCGGCGGTCATCGGCTCCCGCGTGTACACCATGACGGCCCGGGCCATGGAGCAGGTCAAGGTCATCGCTATAGACGGGGAGAAGCTGCTCGCCCTGTTCAGCAAGAATCCCGATATCGGATTCAAGGTGATGGAAGGGCTGGTGTCGGTGGTATCCCAGAGGGTCAGGAGCGTCAAAAAGACCCTGCTGGCCTAATGCCAAGAGGTGCGATTTGTTCAGGAATGCGGAATGCTGATGATCGAGGATAAGAGGTAGGACAGTGGCCACCATTAAAGAGACCCTGGCGAACTCGGAGCTGTTCAAGGGGCTCACCGAAGAGGAGTTGGAACGGGTGGCATCGGTATCCCGCGTGGAGATCTACGAGGGTGGAGCCATCCTGTTCACCGAGGGCAGCACCGCCGAGGACCTGTATATTATCGAGTTGGGGAAGGTGGCCATGGACATGAGCCTCTCCGGCAGCCCGGGCATGGGTAAGCAGGCCACCGTGGAGACCATGACCAAAGGTGGGGGGTGTGGCTGGTCCGCGCTCTCCGGCACCCCGGTTTACACCCTGACGGCGCGGGCCATCGAGCCGGTGCGGGTGATTGCCATAGACGGAACCCGCCTGTACAACCTGCTGAAGGAGGACCCCTACCTGGGATACCGCATAATGTCGCGGATGGCGACGGCGATATCCGCCAGGCTGAGGAATATCCGGATGACGATGCGGCTGTTCAATCGCTAGCGACCGGCCACATGGACCATTTTTATCATTTGGATGACGACGAGACTTCCCGCCTTCTCTATGAAATCGGGACACCAGGTCATACTTACGAACGGGCGAATTACCATCGCTAATCCGCATCCCCTATTGTGAAATGGATTGCCGCCTGGAAGAAGAAATGCATATCCACGCTCCATCCCACAGCGAGGGGGATAGCGGCTGATGGCCTCCATCAAGACCGCGCTGGCTAACTCCGCCCTGTTCAGCAAACTGTCCGATGAGGAACTGGACAGGGTGGCCTCGCTGAGCCGCCAGGAGGTATACCCCGAAGGCACCCTGCTTTTCTCCGAGGGCACAATGGCCTCAGACCTGTATATCGTCGGCGCGGGCCAGGTGGCGGTGGAGATGAAACTGGCGGTATACGCCGGCCTGGTGCAGAAGGCCACGGTGGAGGTCATCCTCGAGGGGGATGCCTTCGGCTGGTCGGCAGTCCTCGGTTCCCTTATCTACACCCTCTCGGCGAGAGCCCTGGAGCCGGTAAGGGTCATCGCCATCGATGGAGAACGCCTGCACTCGCTGCTGGAAGGAAACCCGGACATGGGATATCGGGTGATGACCGCACTGGTGGAAGTCGTCTCTTCAAGGGTCAGCAGCATCAAGAAGACGCTGGTAGTCTGAACGGGCTGCCGCAGCGGCACTGGACGATACCCACGGTTCATTGATATAATTAACCTCTGGGGAAACAGTTGACTACCGTCAAAGAAGCCCTGGCAAACTCCGATATCTTCAAAGGCCTGCCCGATGAATGGCTGGTAGAGATAGGGGAGCTGGTAGAGCCGGAGGAATATCCGGCCAAGGAATACCTGTTCCTCGAGGGGGCTGAGCCCAAGGACATGTACATCGTTCAGGTGGGCAAGGTAGCCATGGACCTCAGCATCTCCCCCATCCCCGGGGTTGGAAACCAGACCACTGTGGACACACTGACCAGGGGGCAGACGTGCGGCTGGTCATCGGTGGTTGGCAAGCCCTATTCCATGACGGCAAGGTGCGTGGACCCGGTGGGCGTGCTGGCCATCAACGGTGCCCGTCTGCGCTCGCTGCTGGACAGCAGACCGGAGATGGGATACAAGGTGATGGAGAGCATGGCGTGGGTAGTAGTCTCACGGCTGCGGAACATGAGGATGGCGACACGCATGTTCAGCCGTTAGCAGCCCTATTGAAGCAGTTCACTATTCAGCAATAAAGGGAGGAACATGAATACAGAGACCATTGTCAAAGCGGGGAGCAATCTGGAGAGGGTACTGGCCAGCGGTAACTTCGCCGCCACCGGGGAGCTGGGGCCGCCCCAGAGTGCCGACCCGGGGGTAATCCGCGAGAAGGCCAAGCTGCTAAAGGGCAACGTGGACGCGGTCAACTTCACCGACGGGCAGACGGCCATCGTCCGCATGTCCAGCTTCGGCGCGGCGCTGATAGCCATGGAGGAGGGCCTCGAGCCTACGGTGCAGATGACCTGCCGCGACCGTAACCGTATCGCCATCCAGATGGACATCCTGGGCATTGCCGCCAACGGGGTGAAGAATTTCCTGTGCCTCACCGGTGACCACCAGTCCTTCGGCAACCATCCCCAGTCCAAGGGGGTATTCGACATCGACAGCATCCAGCTCATAAAGATGGTCAAGGACATGCGCGATGAGAGGAAGTTCCAGTGCGGCGAGGAGATGAAGGTTGAGCCGCGCCTGTTCATCGGGGCTGCCGCCAACCCGTTCGCCGACCCCTTCGACTTCCGCGCCACCCGCCTGGCGAAGAAGGTGGCGGCGGGCGCCGATTTCATCCAGACGCAGATTGTGTTCAACGTGGAGCGGTTCGCCAAGTGGATGGAGGCGGTGCGCGAGCGCGACCTGCACAAGCAGACCTACATCCTCGCTGGCGTGGCGCCGATAAAGTCCGCCGGCGTGGCCCGCTACATGAAGAAAAACGTGCCGGGGATGGATGTCCCCGACGAGATCGTGGAGCGCATGGCATCCGCCCCCAAGGAACAGGCTAAGCAGACCGGCATCGACCTGTGCGTGGATATCATCAAGCAGGTGCGCGAGATAGAGGGCGTGGCCGGCGTCCACATCATGGCCATCGAGTGGGAGGAGGCGGTACACGAGATCTGCGAGAAGGCCGGCCTGCTGCCGCGGCCGTAACCTCCAACAGGGTTAATCGAGATCAACAGGGGGCAGCCGGTTGGCTGCCCCTTTATTATTCAATCTCCTAGTCCACCAGGAGCATCACCTGCGATGCCTTGATGGCGGCATAGACCTCCTTGCCTGCTTTCAACCCCAGCTTATCGGCGGACTCTTTAGTGACCATCGACACTATCTCGGCCCCGCCATCGATCTGGATCACCACTTCAGTATTGACCGCCCCGGCCTTCACCTGCTTCACCTTGCCCTTGAACAGATTCCTAGCGCTTGTCTTCATTTTGACAACCTCCTCAGGCCTGATATCTCAGGGTATCTTATGATACTACTTTATAGGAGTTTGTCAATAGTCTATTTATGGCAGGGGGGCATTGAAATGCCCCCCTGCAAGCCTATCACTCTATATACGGCTTGAGCTGTTCGGGTATCTTGCTGGCATCGCTGGGCTCTGCCGGGACCAGCGGCGGCTGGCCCTGGCTGGTCAGTATCGACTGTCCTTCGGCACTGAGCATGAGCTCCACGAAATCCAGCGCCTCTTCGGGATGAGGGGCGTTGGAAGGGATAGTGACCCCGTATACCGTGGGCTCCCCCACCAGGGTGGAAACAGTCCCTTCCTCGCTGCCGGTAACGTTGACGGTTGCCTTGCTGTAGAAGTCCGCCAGCGCCTGGTTGGACATATCGAGCTCGTCGGGGAGCGTTATGTAGTCATAGCCATGCTGTATCGCCACCGACTCATACTCGAAGGCATAGTCCAGGTCGCCGGAGTCCAGCAGATACATGAGCTCTACCGATTTCGGCTTCACGATCTCGCCCCAGCCACCCCCCATGCGGCCACGATCCATCTCATCGCCGCCAGCGGGTATGGGTATCAGGGCGTCATACAGACCGTCAGCGTCATCGTCGGGGGTCAGCCCGAAGTCTGCGGCCTCATCGTAGTAGTACTTCTGAGCCAGCTGGCAGACCATCAGCGACCGGTAGCCGCAGGGGTCGGCATCGGGGTCGGAGTGGCCATAGGTCACATCCTCGTTGCGCAGCACATCGTACCACGTTCGCTCGCCGCTTACTATCTCGCCGGCGAAGGGGGCGCCGTCGCGGTAGGCTATCACTAACGAATTGGTGGCGAACTTGATGTACCAGTCGGCGTAATCGGGGAACATCAGATCCTCGATGGCCATGTAGTCTGCGGAGCCGATCACGTCCGCCTCTTTACCCAGCTCGGTCACCTTCCTGATGGTGGTGCGGCTGCCCGCCCCCTCCATTACTACTGTTACGTGCTCATTCTGCGTCTCGAAACTGTCGGCCATCTCCTCGTAGGGAACGGCCAAGCTGCCTGCGTGCAGAACGGTCAGCTCTATAGGCTCCGGTTCCTCTACAGCCCCCGGCTCCGAGGTGCAGGCAGTCGCCGCCAGCGACAGCACCATGACCAGTGCGAGCAGTGGTAGAAACACCTTTTTCATGTAAAACTCCTTTCTAAAATATGTGAACCGCCGATGCCTTAAAGGCCACATGGACCTCGTCCCCCTCAACCAGGCCCAGCTCTTCCAGAGACCGGCGAGTAACCAGACAAACAAAATCGACCGGGGTGCTGACGGTTACATTAATAGTGGGACCCCGATCCTCGACCTTGGTGATGGTCCCAACCAGAGAGTTGCGCGCGCTGGATACCAGCGACTCACGGGACAGCAGTATGTCCTCCGGCCGCAGTGACGCGTGCAGAGATCCCCGCAGCTCGGTTATGACCTCCACCTCCACGCCACCGATGTCCATTACCGTCCCCCGGCTGCTGTCATCCCGCACCTCGCCGGAATATATATTGCGCGTCATGGCGAAACGGGCGACGAACTCCGAGTTCGGCTGGCGGAATACTTCCTCCGGGGTGCCCACCTGCACTATCCGTCCCTCGCCCAGCACCGCTATGCGGTCGCCCAGGGCTACCGCCTCCTCGAAGTCATGGGTTACGTGTACGAACGTCTGTCCCAGCCGGCGTTGTATGTCCCGCAGCTCCCGTTGCACCCTCTCCCGCTGCTCCGGGTCGAGGGCGCTCAGCGGCTCGTCCAGGAACACCACCTCCGGGTTGGTGCTCAAGGCACGGGCCAGGGACACCTTCTGCGCCTCACCCCCGCTGAGGGTGCCCGGCTTGCGCTCCAACAGGTGTTTTATCTGCAGCAATCCCACCAGCCATTCCAGTGCTTCAGCCGTCTCCTTCTTGGTATGCTTGCGCCGCTTCAGCCCGAAGAGAATATTGTCCCTGACCGACAGGTGGGGGAACAGGGCATAATCCTGATAAACGAAGCCGATCCCCCGCTTCTCCGGCTCCAGCTTGGTTATATCTTTCCCCCCCATCCAGATCTCACCGCTCCTGACCGGGTGCAGGCCGGCGATGGCCTCCAGCAGCACCGTCTTGCCGGCACCGGTGGGACCGAGGATGATGAAATATTCACCTTTCTCCACCCGCAGGTCGGCACCCTTAAGGATGAAATCCCCGAGGTCCACGGTAAGCCCTTTGATATCGATCATGCCCGCTTCCCCCGGTAGTACAGGATGCGCAGGAACACGAAGATCACCAGGCAGGTGATCATGAGCAGGGTGACCAGGGGCAATACGTAGTCGATGCCGTACATCTCCAGCCCGCGGTACACTAGGATGGAGGCTATCGGCGGGGATGAGGTGAGCACCAGCACCGCCCCGAACTCGCTTATGCTGCGGGCCCACATCATGATGGAGCCGCCGAATATGCTGCGCCGGGCCAATGGCAGCGAGATCCGGAAGAAGGTCTGCCACGGCGATGCTCCCAGGGTGCGTGCAACCTTCTCCAGCCTCACGTCGACCTCCTCAAAACCCTGCTTGGCCGAATTGATTAGGAAGGGCACGCTGACGAACACCATGGCGATTATGATCCCCGGTATCTCCTGCACGAAGCTTATGCCGAAGGCGTCGAATATCTTGCCGCCGAAGTGCAGCTTGCCGAAGACGAACAGCAGGGCGATGCCCGCGGCTATGTGCGGCACGACGATGGGCACCTCGATGAGGCTCTCGATCACCCGCTTCCCCGGGAACTCATGGCGCGCCAGGAAATACGCCAGCGGAACCCCGAATATCAGACCGACTGCGGTGGCGATAAGGGCGGTATAAACGCTGAGCCATATCGAGTTGCGGACGTCGCTGTCGAGGAGCTGCGACCACAGCTCGCCTGCACCGGATGAGAATAGAATCTTGGCCAAAGGTATGAAGATGAAGAGCAGGATAACCATTCCCAGCAGGAAAAAGGTCAGCGTCAGCCGGCGCTGCACGATCCATCTGAGCGCATCTCGCAAACTGTATCTCTTCTTTAATCGTTCGCTTGAAACCATGACCTACCTCCGCTTACACTCTGCAGCTATTGCGAAAAAGAAAAGCCCGACAGGGCAGTGAAAGCCGCCCTTCGGGCACACACATTAAAAAACCTCCGTAAGGAGGCATGCAGATGAAATCTACTAACATCAAAGCCATCCTTTCCACAACGGGGGGCGCAGGCGTTTCCCCCTGCACCGTATCGGTCGCCCGCCGTGCCACTATGGTTTAGGCGCGGCAACTCGGAAAGCTCGTATTCAGTTTT
>CAZYOO010000049.1:0-11367 GCA_964649185.1 uncultured Dehalococcoidales bacterium | reverse complement strand
ACCACCAGCGGCCGCATGGACGCCTACACCCCGCGCATGCTGCAGGCCGGCCTGAAGGCCATGATCGGCAAGGGGCTGCGCTCCCCGGAGGTGAAGGACGCCATCAAGAAGCACAAGGCGGTGTACTTCGCGGCGACCGGCGGTGCGGCGGCGCTCATCGCGCGGTCCATCACCAAATCCGAGACCATCGCCTACGAGGAGCTGGGCCCCGAGGCGGTGCTGCGGCTGGAGGTCAAGGACTTCCCCGCGGTGGTGATAAACGACTGCCACGGCGGCGACCTGTACCAGGAGGGCAAGGCCAAATACGCCAAGACGGCAGCGTGAGCGGCGACACGGCTGCGAACACCGGGCTCCTGTAACACGGAGCCCTGATTGTTGGAGAATATGAGCGATACCCCGGAGCTGAACCACGACCTCATCGACCTGGACTGGGGCGACGAGGGGGTAGTGCCCCCGGTGATCCACCCCGACACCATGTTCATCTTCACCGAGATGGCCAAAGTGATACTGGACATGGTGCAGCCCGGCGACGGTGAGCTGGTGGTGGACGTGGGCTGCGGGCGCGGGGTGGACGTGATGGAGATGGCCATGCGGGGGATGAAGGCCGTCGGCCTCGACCCTTCGAGCCGCATGGTGGCCGGTGCCAAGCAGTACCTCGACTCCAAAGCGGAGTCCCTGCCGTCCGACAACAACAGCGGGGCGGCGGTGGTGCGCGGGCTGGGGGAGGCGCTGCCCTTCAAAGAGCGCTCGCTGGACAAGATCATCTGCAAGGGCTCGCTGGACCACTTCGCCGACATGGAGCGCACCATGGACGACATGTCCCGCTCGCTCAAGCCCGGCGGCATCGCCATCATCGCCGTGGCCAACTTCTCCAGCCTCGCCTGCCGCCTGGGCAGGTGGTGGTTCCCCATCATCAGGCGCCTGCGCCACGCCGACGGCGAGCGCCACCCGTGGCAGCCGCCCGACGACCACAACTACGAGTTCAACCGCCCGTTCCTCAAGGAGACGGTGAAGAACGATTTCGAGATAAAAAAGATAAGGGGCCTGTCCCTGCTGTGGACCGCCCCCTACTGGGGCAAGATACTGTCCCTGATGCCCGGCTGGGGCTCATCCGCCGTGCTGCGGCTCTGCGACCGGGGCGCCCGCCTGTTCCCCTCCCTCAGCGACGTCCTCATCATCAAGCTCACACCGAGGGGGTGATAAGCTAGTATTCACTAAGCACTATCCCCTTCTTGCTGCAAAGGGACTTCTGGTACATCTATATTTATGAAAAACTTATCTGCGCGTTTGTAAACAGTATCAGCCTGTTTTGAATCATTTTCGATGTCGGACTTAAAACGCTTGATGCCTTCTTGCAGAGCATTCAACAAAGAAGCGCTACTGACCGCAACTTTGCACCCTTGTTCATTATGAAAATTTATCCAACCTTGAATCCCGTCAGCGTTTGATGAGCCTACAGCGTAGAAAATTTCTTTGGCCGTGCCCCTACGGCTTTTGCTAGACTCAGATGTTCCCGTGTGAAGTGTAGAACATCGTGCCCCCCATATATCCTCTGCATTGCAATGTAAATTAGACTCTGGGAGGAGATACCTGTTAACCCATTTATTGAAATCACTTCCGCTTACTTTATCACGAAAATCGGGAAGGCTCAGCCAAGCCATTATATCAATACTTGAATAAATCAATATCAAACCTTGCAACCATAGTTCATTATCGAAACACAATTCAATAGCTTCAACCAAGGTTTTAGACGTCTCTTCAAACGACTTCTTTGACATTTTTACATGCCTCTATTCAAAAAGCCTCTCGTTGTCTGAGAGGCTTATCATACACATATAGGCCTTCGGGTGTCAAACGCAAACAGCGTCCGGCAAGATGGGAATCGTTGCGTGGTGGCTTAATCCGCTGCCTTATATCACTGCAGGCCGCGCCTGACGCGCACGTCCCTCACGGAAGGTATCTCCCCACCCTCGCCGTAGTCCTCTTCCTCCTCCTCAGACTCCTGCGACCCCAGCACCTTATTGACCTCTTTCAGCACCGCGGCGAACAGCCTGGCCTCCTCCTTGCCCGAGCCCGGCTTGTAACTGGGGTTGGAGATGATGGCTGCAGTAATATCCTTGGCGATCTCCATTGCATCCATGCTATTGCCTCCTTCGCCTGTAAGAGTAATACCACATGAGGGGGCTTATGTCAACCCTATGGCCTCGCGGTAGACGTCCACCACCTGCTCTGCGGTACGCCTCCACGAAAAGCTGCTCTCGATGCGCTGCCTGCCGTTGGCCCCCATCCTGCGCCTCAGCTCCTCATCATCGAGGAGCCGCCTGATGGCGCCGGCCAGCGCCTGGGGGTCTTTGGGCGGCACCAGTATGCCGCAGCCGTCGCGGCCTACCACCTCGGGGATGGCGCCGGCGTCGCTGGCGATGACCGGCAGGCTGCACGACATCGCCTCGGCGGCGGGCAGCCCGAAGCCCTCGTACACCGACGCGGTTACGGCGATATGCGAGTCGGAATAGCGGCTTACCAGCTCCTCGTGGGAGAGCCGCCCGGTGAACTCCACCATGTCCGAAAGGCCGTAGCGGTTCACCAGGTCCAGGGCGTAGGTGTCATTGCGCTCTATCTCGTCCACCACGCTCAGCTTGAGCGGCACGTTGTCCTGCTTCAGCAGGTGCAGCGCCTGCAGCAGGTACAGTATGCCCTTCTTGCGGTCGCTGGTGCGGCCCACCATGATAAGCCGCCCTGTTTCGAGTTCTCCACCTCCGACAGCCGACCGGTGGCCGTTCACGTTCCTGAACAGCTCGATGTCCACGCCGGGGTACACCAGCCGCATCTTTGCCTGCGGTATCCTGAACTCGCGCCCCACCTCCAGCGTGGAGCTCTCCGAGTCGGTGATTATCCGATCCAGTCTGCGGGCGACGATGCCCTGCATGAACGGGGGGTACAGGATCAACTGCCGCAGCTTCTTCAGCGTGCGCGTCTCCTGCGCCAGGTCGGCGCGCGTATCGATGGGCAGCGGATGGTGTATCGTAGCGACAACCGGGATGCCCAGCGACTTCATCAGCAGCAGCCCGTAGGCCAGGCACTGGTTATCGTGGATCACATCGTAGCGGTGGGACGGCATCAGCTCCCGTATGCGCTGCAGCGCCCTCAGGCTGAAGGTCAGCATCTCGGGGAACATGCCCAGCTTGCTGCCGGCGAACTCGTACAGGTTGAACGGGGTCAGCATATCGAAGGGGTCCCGCTGCGACAGCGGGCTCTTGCCGTCGTGGCGGCGGTCGTACAGGTTCAGGCTCTCCAGACGGTGCTCGCGGACGCCGGGGGGCACATCGGGATAGGGCGGGCCCACCATCACGTCCACCTCGTGCCCCATGCGGGCCAGCTCGCGGGACAGGTAGTACAGGTAGATGCCCTGCCCCCCACAGTACTTGTTGCCCCGATAGCACAGGAGACATATCTTCATTATGTAATCTTCCTGGTGTACACCACGATGCTCTTGGGGAACACGAAATTGCACACCCGCTCCACCGCGGCGACGAACCGCGAGTGGGTGGTTATCTGCAGCTCCAGGAATCTCAGATAGAACGCCGGTATCCGCGCCTCCTCGTTCTTCAGCCCGAAGATGCAGCGCATGATCCAGTATATGGAGTGGAAGGCGTGCTCGTGGCGGATGGCGTACACCCGCAGCGGGTGGCGGCGCAGCGCCCGCACCAGCCCCTGCGCGGTGAATATCCGCACGTGGCCCCCGGGGTGGTTGTAGTAGTCCGAGTCGATCATCCAGCAGGCCTTCTCCGGCACGTAGGTGGGCACGGTCACCGCCAGCAGGCCGCCGGGCCGCAGCACCCGCACCATCTCCGCGATGCCCTGGTGCGGGTCGTCCACGTGCTCCATCACCTCGGAGCATATCACCTTATCGAAGCACCCGTCCTTGAAGGGCAGCCTCAGCGCATCGCCCATCAGCACGTTGCGGTTGCCGTTGTAACCGTTCTGCTGGTCCATGTGGTCCAGCACGTATTTGGTCTTCTTCAGGCTGTAGTTGTCCGGATCCAGGGCGCAGGTGAGGCCGCTGCCGTTGTTCAGGCGGTACGCCTCGTAGCTGTGCCGCCCCTCGCCACAGCCCACGTCGAGGAAGCGGTCTCCATCTTCTACCCTGAACAGCTTGAAATTGACCGTCAGCAACTACATTACCTCCCGGTACACATCCAGGGTCTTCTCCGCCGCCTGCCGCCAACTGAACATCTGCTCCACCCTGCTGCGGCCAGAATGCGCCATGTTGCGGCGCAGCTCCTCACCGTCGAGCAGGCGCCTGATGCCCGCCGCCAGCGCCTCGTGGTCCCGCGGCGGCACCAGTATGCCGCAGCCGTCATGCCCGACGACCTCGGGCAGCGCACCGGCGGTGGTGGACACCACCGGCACCCCGCAGGCCATCGCCTCCGCCGCCGGCAGCCCGAAGCCCTCGTACAGCGATGGAACCACCGCCACCTGGGCGCGGGCGTAGTGCTTCACCATCTCCTCGGTGCTCACCTTGCCGGTGAACTCAACGCACCCGTTCAGCCCCAGCTTGTCCACCAGCCCGGGGGTGTATTCGTTATCGGGGAGCCCGCGGTCCACTATCGTCAGCTTCACGTCCATCTCCTCCTGCAGCTTCCGCACCGCGCGCAGCAGGTACAGCACCCCCTTCTTGCGGTCGGCGGTGTTGGACACCACGATCAGGCGCCCCTTCTCCCGCGATGCGCCGTTGGCGCAGCGGAACGTGTCGGTGTCTATGCCATTGTACACCACCCGCATCTTGCGGTACGGCACCTTGAAGGAGTTCCGGATCTCCGCCGCCGCGTTCTCCGACACGGTGATGACGCGGTCCATGCCCCAGGACGCCAGGTGCTGCATCACCATGGGGTAGAACAGTATGCGCCGTATCTTGTTCTCGGTGCCGTCGATGTACGGCAGGTCGCTCTTGCGGTCGATGGGCAGCGGGTGATGGATGGTGGCCACCACGGGGATGCCCAGCGATTTCATCAGCAGGTTGCCGTAGCCCAGCGTCTGGTTATCGTGGATCACGTCGAAGCGGTATCTCTGCATCAGCTCCCGCAGCTTGTTGAAGGCGCGGAAGCTGAAGGTGAACATCTCGGGGAACTTGCCCACCCTCACCGCCGCCAGATCGTAGAGGTTGAGCGGGGTCAGCACCTGCAAGTGGTCCCTCTTGGGGAAGCCGTACTCCACCAGGTTCATGTTGTGCACCCGGTGCTCCACCACCCCCTCGGCGACGTCGGGATACGGCGGGCCGACGATGGTATGTACCTCATGCCCCATCCGCTGCAGCTCCCGCGACAGGTAGTACAGGTACACCCCCTGCCCGCCGCAGAACATGTTGCCCCGGTTGCAGAGGAGGCAGATCCTCACTCCTTATTCTTCTCCATGCTCGATATCAGGATCAGCAGGCCGATCACGCTCTTGCCGTCACAGATCTCGCCCGAATCGACCAAATCCCCGACCCTGCTCTGCGGAACCGGCACCACCTGGATGATCTCATCGTCCTCGGCGCGGCTGGGGCCCGGCTCGAGGCCGGTGGCGAGGAACAGGTGCATGAACTCGGTGGAGTAACCCGGCGCGGTGTACGCCCCGCCGATGCGTCTGATATCCTTCGGCCGGTAGCCGGTCTCCTCCTCCAGCTCGCGCCGTGCGCTCTCCTCGGGCGCCTCGCCGGGCTCGATGCCCCCGGCGGGCAGCTCCAGCATCTCACGGCCCACCGCGTGGCGGTACTGGCGCACCAGTATCACGTTTCCATCGGCGTCCACGGAGACGATGGCCACACAGTCCGGGTAGGAGGCTATCTCGCGGGTGGTCTCCCTGCCCCCCGGCAGCACCACCCGGTCCACCCGCAGGCTCACCCTACGCCCCTCGTATATCTGCCTGCTCTCCAGCGTGTGCTCCTCCATCAGTCCGCACGCTCCAGACGATAGATCAATGCCACCTCATCGCAGTCGGGGAACTTGGGGCAGCGCAGGCACTCACCCCATACCTTCTGGGGCAGCTCGCTCTTATCCACCTGGGCGAAGCCGAACTTCTCGAAGAAAGCCGGCACATACGTCAGGCAGAAGATGGTATCGATACCCAGCCCCCGCGCTTCATCCAGGCAGGCCTGTATCAGCGCCGCGCCGGCACCGTGCGTCTTTTTGCTTTCGACAACCGCCACCGCCCTGATCTCGGCGAGATCGGACCAGAAGATGTGCAGTGCGGCACAGGCGACGACCTGATCCCCGTCACGCACCACGAAAAAATCCCGTATGTTCTCGTACATCTCGCTCAGGGCGCGGGGCAGCATCTCACCCTTGTTGGCATAGGAGTTGACCAGCTTCTGGATCACCGGTATGTCCTTTATCCGCGCCTTTTCCGCTATCATCTGGGCACCAGCCTTCTCACCAGTGTGCTGTAGAAGATGGTCGGCGGATTCAACCGCAGCAGGCGGGTCACGTGCGGGCTGAGGCTCACCTTGACCGTGTCCCCGCTCTCCAGCATCAGGTCCACCTGGCCGTCCACGCTGAGCACCGCCTGTCGGTCGGCGCGCACCTTCAACTCCACCACCGAGGCGGAGGGCAGCACCAGCGAGTTATCGAACGTGGGATGGGGAGCGATGGGATTCAGCACCATATCCCGCGCCTGGGGATAGAGTATGGGGCCGCCGGCCGCCAGGGAGTACCCTGTGCTGCCGGTAGCGCTGGCAACGATGACGCCGTCCGCCTTGTACGTGGTCAGCGCGGTGCCGTCTATGGCGATATCCACATAGATGACCCGCGGGTTCACCCCCCTGGCGATAACGATATCGTTAAGCGCATGAAGGGTATCTCTGCCGGGCAGCTCCGCCCGCAGCATGGAGCGCTCGTCGATCCAGCCCTCCCCATTTAACAAAGCGGGGAGACGATCTCGAACCTCATCAGCGGTCAGCTCCGTCAGGAAGCCCAGTTTCCCCAGGTTCACCCCCACGATGGGGACAGACAGGGGGGCCACTGCACGCGCCGCCCGCAGTATGGTGCCGTCCCCGCCCACACTGAGGACCAGGTCCGTGCCCTCCACCTCAGCCCTGGCCGCCTCCTCCTCCCACGCCGAGCACATCCCTGTGGAGACATCCATCGAAGCCAGCAGTGTCGCCGTCTCCTCGGCGAAATCCCGAGCAGCATCGATCTTGGGATGATATAAAATTGCTATGCGCTTCAACAGCCGCTCTTAAAATTCACTTGGCCGCCACAACCGGGCCGCAGTGGCAAGTCTATCATTGCACACGCACTCTGTCAAGGGAAATGTATATGAAAGATGCTCTCGATGTCATTGCAAACACCGCCGGCGTCCTCGAGCGCGGGTTCAGCTATAGCCTGTGCTGCAAGCGCCATTGACCTCAAACGGGAGGTCAGTTATCATAGACACATTGAGGAACATCTCCCGTGCCCCGTACAGATTTAATCTTACTTCATCCACCCAGCGTCTATGACTTTCGCCAGCAGACCATCCTTTACGGTCCGAGCAGCGACCAGGTGCCTTCATCCCCTATCTTCGAGCTGTACCCCATCGGCATGACCAGCATCGCGGAGTACCTGGAGCGCGCCGGCTACCGGGTGCGCATAGTTAACCTGGCGGTGCGCATGCTGCGCGACCCCAGGTTCGATGCCGAGAGGCTGATCAAGGAGCTGGATGCGCCGGTGTTCGGCATCGACCTGCACTGGCTGCTCCACTGCCACGGCGCCATCGAGATAGCCCGCCTGGTGAAACGGCACCACCCCCGGTCGAAGCTGGTGTTCGGCGGGCTGTCCTCCACCTACTACCACCGCGAGCTGCTGGACTACCCCGAGGTGGACTACGTCCTCCGCGGCGATTCCACCGAGGAGCCGCTGCGCCAGCTGATGGCCTGCATCCTCAATGGCGAGGAGCCGACGGAGGTGCCCAACCTGTCGTGGAGGGACGGCGGCGGCGCGGTGCGCGAGAACCCCTTCACCCACGTCCCCGACGACCTTAGCGGGGTGATGGTGGACTACTACTCCAACATGGTGCGCTCGGTGGTGCGCTACCGCGATATTAGCAGCTCCCTGCCCTTCCGGCGGTGGCTGCGCTACCCCATAACGGCGGTGCTCACCTGCCGCGGCTGCACCCACAACTGCATCATCTGCGGCGGGTCTTTCAGCGCCTTCCGCCAGTGCTACCACCGCGACCGTCCCGCCTTCCGCAGCCCGGAGGCGGTAGCCCGCGACATCCGCAACATCGGACGCTTCAGCAACGGCCCCATCTTCGTGCTGGGGGACCTGCTCCAGGCGGGCGAGGACTACGGCTACCGGCTGCTCGAGCTGTTGCAGCAGCAGAAACCCAAGAACCCGCTCATCCTGGAGCTGTTCGGCCCCGCGCCGGCGGAGTTCATCAAGAGGATGGGGCAGGCCTGCCCCGGATTCTGCCTGGAGATATCCCCGGAGTCCCACGACCCCGAGGTGAGGAACGTATGCGGCAGGAACTACTCCACCGAGGCCCTGGAGCGGACCATCGCGGCGGCGCTGGAGGCCGGTTGCAGCCGCATGGACATCTTCTTCATGTTCGGCCTGCCCAAGCAGACCACGGCCTCGGTGATGGACACCGTGGAATACTGCGGCTCCCTGCTGGAGCGGTTCCACGACCGGCGCATCACCCCCTTCACCGCACCGCTGTCCCCCTTCCTCGACCCGGGGAGCCTGGCCTTCGAGAACCCCGACCGCTACGGCTACCACCTGCGCTTCAACAGCCTGGAGCAGCACCGCCAGGCGCTGGTGGAGCCGTGCTGGAAATACACCCTGAACTACGAGACGGAATGGATGAGCCGCGATGAGCTGGTGGATGTCACCTACAGGGCTGAGCTTAAGCTCAACAGCCTCAAGTCCAGGTACGGGGTCATCACCAAGAAGCAGGCCACGGATACCAAAAAGCGCCTGTATACCGCCATGGACCTGGTGGATAAGATCGATAAAATCGTGGCCGCCGGCGGCGCCGACCGCGAGCAGCAGCTGGCGAAGCTCAAGGAGAAGGTGGACTACGTGAACATGTCGCGGGCCGGCGGCAAGCAGGAGTTGGAGCTGCCGATGGCCCCGATAAAGATCAGACCCCTCGGCGCCCTGCGTTCCCTGCTACACCTGTGACAGCCTCTATTGACCGCACAGTGAGACACGATTACCATATTAAGCGACTGTACAACTATTGCGGAAGGTATAATGGCGAAGTTGAATAACCTGTTCCAGCCGATAAAGTTGGGCAACCTGGAGCTCAAGAACCGCATCGTGATGACCTGCGCCAACGCCAGTGGGGGCGGCGGGGAGCACGTGCTGCGCTACTACGCCGAGCGCGCTGCCGGGGGCTGTGGCCTGCTCATCGTCGGCGGGATGTACACCTTCGACACCGGCCCCGGCAAGACGTTCTACGGCGGCCGCAAGGACGTGACCGATGAGGAAGCGCTGGCCATACGCCAGTTCGCCCTTTACGGCGAGGAACTGCTGCCCTTCCTGCGTAAATTCACCCGCGCGATGCACGACAACGGGGCCAGGGTCGCCGCCCAACTGCTGATGACCTACGAGTGGAAGCGCGACTGGAAGACCAATAAGGAGGGCCCCACCGAGCTGGTGAGCGCCTCCGACGGCTACAAGCCGGCGCGTCTGGGCGAGGCGCGGGGGGTGACCGTCGGCGAGATTCATCAGATCGTCGGGGAGTACGGCGACGCCGCCAGGATCGCCAAAGACGCCGGCTTCGACGCTATCGAGATACACGCCGGCATCGGCTATTTCCTCAACCAGTTCCTGTCGCCGCACACCAACAGGCGCAGCGACGAGTACGGCGGGCCGGTAGAGAACCGCATGCGCATGCTGCTTGAGATCATGGAGGACTGCCAGCGGAAGGCGGGAAAGGACTACCCCATCATCGCCCGCATCTCCGCCGACGATTTCATGGAGGGCGGCAACACCCTGGAGGACACGAAACCGATAGCGACAGCGCTGGAGCGGGCCGGCGTGGTAGCCATCGACGTCGAGACCGGGTGGCACGAGAGTTCCACGCCGATGGTGCAGCAGTGGGTCGAGCCGGGTCAGTACGTTTATCTGGCGGAGGAGATCAAGAAGGTGGTTAAAGTGCCAGTGATGACCGCCTACCGCATCTGGGACCCCAAGCTGGCGGACAGCATCATCGCCGCCGGGCGGGCCGACCTCGTCGGCATGGCGCGGGCGCTGGTGGCCGACCCCCAGCTGCCCAACAAGGCGTTGGCGGGGAATTTCGACGATATCAACTACTGCATCGCCTGCTGCCGCTGCCTGGACACCGCCATCAGCGGTCAGTGCCCCTCCTGCGCGGTGAACCCCAGGGTGGGCCGTGAGGCGGTATACAACATCGAGCCGTCCGCCGACAGGAAGAACGTGCTGGTTATAGGCGGCGGCCCCGGCGGCATGGAGGCCGCCCGTGTGGCGGCGCTGCGCGGCCACCGGGTCACCCTGTGCGACAGGTACCGCAGGCTCAGCGGCTCGCTGCTGCTGGCATGCGTCATGAACCCGGAACTGCCCAAGTTCCTCAGGTACCAGACGCGGCAGGTGCGCAAGCTGCCTATCGACGTCAAGCTGAACACCACAGTCGATGCTGCGTTCGTCGATAAGATGAAGCCGGATGTGATTGTCATCGCCACCGGCGGCATCCCTCCCAAATACGAAATGCCCGGGGCCGACCGCGCTAACGTCCTCAGCAGCCACGACATGCTCACCGCCATGCTCCGCCCGCCGAAGAAGGGTGGAGTGATACAGCGATTGATGTGGCGCGTCGGCTCGCTGGCGCTGCGGTATATCGACCGCCCGTCGCTCGTCCGGTGGGCGCTGGGATTGCCCTTCCCCTTCAAGAAGCGCGTAGTCATCATCGGCGGCGGGTTCGCCGGCTGCGAGCTGGCCGACGTGCTGGCGGAGCGAGGTAAAAAGGTAACGCTGCTGGAGGAGTCCCGCCGCCTCGGCTTCGACATCGGGATCACGACTAGATGGGTGCAATTGATGCGGCTGTGGCAATCCGGCGTCAACATGCAGCGGAACGCCAAGGTGGAGCAGATCGACGACAGGGGCGTCAAGGCGACCATCGAGGAGCAAGAGCAGTTCTTCGAGGCGGACACGGTGGCGCTGACCAAGCCCATGGAGACCAACGAGCAACTGGCGAAGGAGCTTGAAGGTAAGGGATACAAGGTATACCGCGTGGGCGACTGTGCCGCCACCGGCGGCCGCATCATGGAGGCCATGGCCTCCGGCTTCCGCGCTGGCTACGAGGTCTGAACGCCGTCCGGCGTGACGCCATCACCCACCCACACCGTCATCATCCGGCTTGACCATCGCCCCCTCAACTGTCATCATC
>CAZYOO010000048.1:0-11966 GCA_964649185.1 uncultured Dehalococcoidales bacterium | reverse complement strand
AGGAGAGTATGGCATGGAGAAATTGAAGAACGTGAAGATTATCAACATTATCGCGATTTTAGTGCTGATGGTAACAGTATGTGTTAGTTCCCTGTCCTGTTCGCCCGGCGGCATAAGCTTCCCAGACCCTAACCTTGAAGAGGCGGTTAGAGAAGCGATAGATAAACCAGCGGGTTCGATTGTGCAATCTGATTTGGCTGAGTTAACTACCCTCGATGATGTTGGCCTTGTTGAAGATCTATCGGGATTAGAGCACTGCACTAATTTGCGCATACTATATATAGTCGTTAGTGAGATAGAAGACCTTTCTCCGTTGGCAGGCCTTACGAGCCTGACACGTCTAACATTGGAGGATTGTAAAATAACCGATATCTCGGCTCTATCAGGCCTCTACCAATTGGAATATCTGAACCTTGACGATAATCAAATATCCGATGTCTCTCCACTAGCAAGCCTCCCCAGCCTCAAATATCTGACAATAGATAATAATGAGATTACTGACGTCACTCCCCTATCAAACCTACACAATATAGAGAACCTTTATCTCCATAGCAACCTGATAGCTGACATAGGGCCCCTTGTTGAGAATACCGGCTTGTCGGGAGGGGATTATTTAACCCTGCAATACAATCCGCTAAGCGACACTTCCATCAATACCTACATACCCCAGCTAGAAGCAAGGGGCGTGGATGTTGGTTATTGACAGCTACTAATTGGCGACAGTAAAAGGCTTGTGTGACTAATCAAGCCGGGAGGTGAGCGATGCAAAGAGCGGTGCTTCGTAAAACAACATGTGCGGTGGTTTGGCCATCTAGGGTATTGTGGCTCAATGCAACCCTGCCGCAGCGAGTATGTCCGGAACTACCTCTTCCTTGCCTATCGCCATGATGTGAACACCATCGCAGACGGATTCTTTCTTGAGGCGGGCAATCATCCGGCCGGCGATCTCTATGCCCTTGTTCAATGCCTCGCCCTTCGGTGCGCTCTCAAGCTCTTCGATCAAATCCCGGGGCACGAATATGCCGGGGACGTTCTCATTCATATACTTAGCCATCCTGGCCGACACCAGCAGGACTATGCCGGCGAGTATCTTGACCGGAAATCGGCGGGCGAACTCCATGAACCTGCTGAAGTTATCGAGATCGTATATCGCCTGCGTCTGGAAGAACTCGGCTCCGGCCTCCACCTTCTTTTCGAACTTGATGAGCTGGGGTTCGATGGGATCGGCCTCCGGGGTCACGATGGCGCCGGCGCAGAACTCGACCGCGCCGTCGAGGTCGTTGCCACCTAGGTCGGTGCCGGATTCCAGCTGCCTTATCGCCCTTATCAACTGAACTGAATCCAGCTCAAAGACGCCCTTCGCCTGCTTGTGGTCACCGACGGGGATGGCATCACCGGTGAGGCAGAGCACGTTCCTTACCCCGCGGGTATAAGCCAGCAGCAGCTCTGCCTGAAGCGCCATCTGGTTGCGGTCGCGGCAGGTCATCTGGAGGATGGGTTCTCCGCCGCGTTCCCTAATCTCAAGGCAACCGCCGATGGAGGGGAATCTCATGACCGAGCTCTGGTGATCGGTTACATTGATCGCGTCTACGATATCCCTGAGCAGCTCGATATGGTGGCACATCTTCTCGATGTTGGTGCCCTTAGGCGGTCCGATCTCGCTGGTGACCACGAACTTACCCGAGTCGAGGGCTTCTCTGAAACTTCGTACCATCTCTCGCCTCCTCAAGGGACCTTGATCATCCGCGGCCGGGGCACGGCCTGCGAATCCCTTATCGGTTGATACATCTTCATCAGCTCGAGCCTCCCCTGCTCCTTGAGGCGCTGATAGATCAGGGTCCAGGCACAGTCCTTCTCCTTATCGATCTCGCATTTACCGTTATTAGTGCCGCCGCAGGGACCGTTCAGCAACCCTTTGTGGCAAGCCGTTATAGGGCAGATGCCGGCGGTGTAGCCCAGGACACACCTGCCGCACTGATCACAGATCTCGTGGAAGAGGCCGGAGCCGTTCTCCACGCCGATGAACAGCGTGTCGAGTGCCGGCATGACCGGCTTGCCGATATAGGAACTGACCCGCTGGACGCCCAGGGCGCAGGACATGACCAGCAGGCAGTCCGCAGCCTGGATGCCTCCCTCGATATCCCGCAACGCATCCTCGGTCATCCCATCGCAGGCCATGGGGATCACCGTCCAGCCGGGGACCATCTTGCCCATTGCCTGGAGGTGCTGCTTCATCTCCATCACTTGGTCTGTGCCCCCGGTCTTGGTCATGGTGGCGCATGTACCGCAGCCGATAAGGAACACCCGCTCCATGCCCTTAATCTGCTGCTCGATCTCCTCCATGGGTTTCTGCCTGGTAATGGATTTCATAATATCGCCTCCAAGCTTACGCTCGACATATCGAATAGCTCATGTCTCCAGATCGCATCGCAGGCATCTTCGGGCCTCCCGTCTCGCCATCTCCTCGGAGAAACCGCGCTCTATCTCATCGAAGCTGGATCTCCTTTCGGCAACCGCCAGCTTGGGCATCTCCAGCCTGGGCTGCGTCCCCCAATCCTCTTCATCCTGCGAGATGCCCCCCTCGGCCCTACCGTGTCGTTTCAGGTCATACAGCTCCACCCTCCCGCTATCGTTCGATAGATATTTATCTATCGCTACCGCCGCCCTCCGTCCCGCGGCGATGGCCTCGATAACCATCCCCGGCCCGGACACGAAGTCTCCCCCGGCGAATATGCCCGGCACATTGGTTGACAGCTTATTGCTGTCGACGACCAGGGTCTCCCAGCTGGTGCGCTCGAGTGCGCTGTCCGACGGCAGGAAGGACAAATCCGGGGCCTGGCCCACGGCGGCTATGATGGTGTCGGCATCAATGCAGAACTCCGAATCGGGGACCGGGACCGGCTTGCGGCGCCCGCTGGCATCCGGCTCGCCCAGATGCATGTGGGTGCATTTCATGCCGGTCGCCCTGCCGTTCTTGCTCTCTATACGCGTGGGGCTGGTGAGAAAGTTGAAATGTACGCCTTCGGCCACCGCCTCATCGTACTCCACCTCCGTTACCGGCATCTCATCGCGTGACCTCCGGTAGAATATGCTTACCTCCCCCGCGCCCAGGCGCAGGGCGGTACGGGCGGCGTCCAGGGCTACATTCCCTCCCCCGATAACCGCTACCCTTTTGCCAACCTCCACCTGCTGCCCTATCTTGATATCCCGCAGGAAACTTAAGCCATACTTGAAATCGGTTAAACCATCCGCCTCGCCGGGTATGCCGATGCGCTGGCTCTTCTGTGCGCCGGCGGCGATGAACACGGCCTCGAAACCCTGTTTCCTCAAATCCTCCACGGTGGACGTGGTGTTGATAGAGGAGTTATATCTTATATCGACGCCTCGCATGGCGATATTATCTATCTCCCGCTGTATCACCTCAGCCGGCAGACGGAATTGAGGTATGGCAACGGACAGCATTCCGCCTCCCTTATCGAGGGCTTCGAACACGGTTACCGGATAGCCCATCCTGGCTAAAAAGTAGGCGCAGCTGAGACCGGTGGGCCCCGCGCCGATAACCGCCACCCGCTGGTCCCTGGTGCGGGGGAACGGTTGCGGTGGAGGCAGCTCATCGAAGTGGTCAAAATACCAGTCGGCGGCGAAACGTTTCAGTTCCCTGATAGCCACCGGCTCATCGAGTTCACCGCGGCGGCAGCGCGCTTCACAGGGATGGTGGCAGATGCGGCCGCAGATAGCGGGGAAGGGGTTCCTCTCCCTGATGGTCTCAACGGCCTCCAGATACTCTCCCTCGGCGATATGGGCCACATACTTCGGTATATTGATCCCCACCGGACAGGTGTGCTGGCAAGGCGATATCATCAGCGCATCGCATACCGCAGCCGGGCATCTCTTGTCCCTGATATGAGACTCATACTCGTCACGGAAGTATTTGATGGTAGTGAGCACCGGGTTGGGGCAGGTCTGTCCCAGGCCGCACAGCGAGCACTCCTTGACCGTGCCGGCGACTGCGAGCAGTGTATCGATATCCCCTTCTCGCCCCTCGCCCCTGGTGATACGGGTCAAGATCTCCAGCATTTGCTTGGTCCCCAATCGACAGGGGGCGCACTTGCCGCAGGACTCCGTCTGAGTGAAGCTGATGAAGTATCGGGCTATCTCCACCATGCAGTTGCTCTCATCCAGAACCACCATCCCGCCGGAGCCCATGATGGAACCCAGTTTGGCCAGCGCGGCGTAGTCCAGCGGGACATCGATGAACTGGAGCGGCACACATCCGCCGGAGGGGCCTCCGGTCTGCACCGCCTTGAGCTTCTTACCGCGGGGGATACCGCCTCCTATCTGGTAGATCACAGTAGACAGGGGGGTGCCTATCGGCACCTCCACCAGCCCGGTGTGGTTGATCCTCCCCGAGAGCGAGAATATCTTGGTTCCCCCGCTGTCCTCAGTGCCTAGTTCAGAATAGGCCCGGCCGCCGTGCAGCACTATCTGCGGCACATTGGCATAAGTCTCCACATTGTTGATGGAGGTCGGTTTGCCCTCCAGTCCGGACTGCGCCGGGAATGGTGGACGGGGGCGGGGCATGCCCCTTCGGGCTTCTATGGAGGCGATCAGCGCCGTCTCTTCGCCGCAGACGAAGGCCCCTGCGCCCATCTTGATGGATATGCGGAAGCAGAAGCCGGTGCCCAGTATGTTCTCGCCCAGCAGCCCCATCTCATCCGCCTGGGATATGGCTATCGCCAAATGCTCTATGGCGATGGGATACTCTGCCCGCACGTATATATAGCCGCTGGACGCCCCAATAGCGTAGGCGGCGATGAGCATCCCCTCGATCACGCTGTGGGGGTCGCCCTCGAGGACGGCACGATCCATGAAGGCCCCCGGGTCTCCCTCGTCGGCATTGCAGATTATATATTTGGGGCTACCCGGAGCCTGACGGGTGAAACTCCACTTGCGCCCGGTGGGGAAACCCGCCCCGCCGCGGCCGCGCAGCCTGGACTCGGTGACTGTGTCTATCACCTGCTCCGGGCTCATCCCCGACAGCGCCTTAACCAAAGCAGCATATCCGCCCCTTGTGATGTAGTGCCCGATGTTCTTGGGGTCGACCCGGCCGCAGTTGCGGAGCACATTGCGTGTCTGATTTGAATAGAAGGGAATCGCATCGGCGCGGGGCAGCACATCACCATTGTGGCGGTATACCAACCGCTCTACCAGTTCCCCCTTCATTAAGGTTCGCGAGACGATCTCGGAGACATCATCGGCGGACACCTCTTGATAGAATATCCCTTCGGGGTCTATGGTCATCACCGGGGCCTTGGTACAGAAGCCCTGACATCCGGTATCCCGTACCTCCACCCTGCTACCCAGGCTGCGCCTCTTGATCTCCGACAGCATCTCATCCCTGACATCGAGGGCGCCGTGAGCGCGGCATCCTGTGGTGCATATCCGGACACAGATCGCCCGTTGTTCCTCCCCGGCGATGAGCGACTCGCGGTACTCGTTGAAAGCCGCTTCCGTCCTTAACCTTTTCACGTCTCCGCTCGCTTCTTTCGATCGTTGTATTGCTGCAGGATGCTCCTTACTTTCGGTGGAGCGAGCTTCCCGAAGTAGTCCTTGTTCAACATCATCACCGGAGCCAGGAAACACGTCCCCAGGCAGGGCACGGTATCCAGGGTGAACTGCATGTCGGGGGTGGATTCCCCCTCCTCGATGCCCAGGTCCTGCTTCACTATCTTCAATATGGTGCTGCCGCCGCGAACGTGACACGCCGTTCCGCGGCATACCCGGACGATGTTCCTGCCCCTGGGCGCAGTGTGAAACTGCTCATAGAACGTGATGACCCCCTGCACCTCGGCGGGGAAGAGGCGGGTGGCCTCAGCTATGGGAGCGATAACCTCTGGCGGGATATATCCCAGCTCCTGCTGAATATCCTGCAGCAGGGGTATCAGTGGCCATTTCTGGTCACGGTGGCCCTCTATGATCTCCATCAATCGAGCCATATCCGGCTCGGCCTTACCTCTGCGCTGGCTCATAACGTTTCACCCTTTCCAGCTTCACAGCGCATGTCTTCAATGCGGGGGCGTTCGACCGCGTATCAAGCGTAACCTCAAACAGCCGGTTCACGGGGGCGGTGGGGAAGCTGCTGGGGATAAACACAACCCCTTCGGGTAATCTATCGGTGAATCTTACTGATGCAGTCATTTCACCGCAGGGAGAGATAACCTTGATTTCATCACCCTCGCTTATCTTCAACAGGTCAGCATCTTTTTCACTTATCTCTACATAGGGCTCGGGGAGGAATCTGCTTAATCTGGGGGACCTGGAAGTTCTGGAGCCGGTGCCGGAATGATACAGCACACTGCCCGCCAGTAAGGTCAGCGTGTATCCGTCTCTGGAGCCGTTCGTCGCCTCCCGGTAGTCCACCGGCGCGAAGCAGCCGAACCCGCTGGGGAATTTGCCTCTGTACAGACGCCTGGTGACTAACGAGTTCTTTTCAATCTCGAGGCGGTAGACATCTGCCATATCTGAGACTTGATCACCGATGCCGCTGTAAAACGGCACCATCTCCTCCATCTCGGCCATGATCTGCTGGATCGATGAGAATGGCATCGCCTTGCCCGTAGCATCAGCCAGCCGGAGTATTATCTCCCAGTCGGGGAGGCTGTTCCCCTGAGGCGCTATTACCTTGCGCAATCGCTGCACCCTCCCCTCGAAGTTGGTGAAGGTGCCCTCTTTCTCGGCGAAGCTTGACGCGGGCAGCACCACTTTCGCCAGCCTGGCCGTTTCGGTGAGGAACAGGTCTTGAACCGCAAGGAACTCCAGAGACCCCAGAGCCTGCTCCACCATATGAGGCTGGGGGAAACCCAGCGCCGGATTCTCCCCCATGATGTACATCCCCTTAACCTTCCCCTCTCGAGCGCCGGATATCATATCGACAGCCGATAACCCGATACCGCGCGGCAGGTCGGACCCCCAGCAGCCGGCGAACCTCTGGATGGCCTTTTCATCCTCCACGGGGACATATCCCGGGAGCCAATCGGGCAACGCTCCCATATCACACGCGCCCTGGCCGTTGCAGTCCCGGTGCAACGCCAGTATCCCGCTGCCGGAGCCGATGTTGCCGGTAAGCATCGCCAGGTTTGCCAGGGCCATCACGCCGTCCGCCCCGGCTGCAGACTGGGCGATGCCATTACCGTAGATAATGGAGGCCAAACTGGCGCTGGCAAATAGGCGAGCGGCGCTGGCCACCGCTTCCCGGGGGACACCGGTAACCTGCTCAACGTGCTTCAGGGTGTATTCGGCGATGCTCTCCCTGTACGCTTCGAAGTTTTCGGTCCTCCTGGCTACAAATTCCTCATCCAGCAGGCCCTCACCGATGATCACGTTGGTCAGCCCGTTGATCAGTGCCACATCGGTGCCTACTTTCGGCCTCATCCACGTGTCGGCGAACTGGGTCAGCCTCGTGCGCTGTGGATCGACCAGCAGCAACCTGGCGCCCTTGTATTTGACCGCTCGCCTGACGGCGTAGTCGACGGCGGGGGCAGATGACGGCAGGTTGGCCCCGATGGTCAGAATCACCTCGGATTTCTCCAGGCTGTCCAGCAGGCTGGTGCTCCCGGGGAACCCGACCACAGCGCCCAGCCCCAGGATGCTGGCAGCACTGTACACCCGGCTCCCGTTATCGATATTGTTGGTGCCCATCACGCACCTGGCGAAACGCTGCAGCAGGTAGTTCTCCTCGTTGGTGCACTTGGAGGAGCCAAGGAATGCGAGGCTGTCGGGGCCGCTAGCGAGTTTTATCCGCTGCAACTCGGAGGATACCAGCCCCAGTGCCTCATCCCAGGTTGCCGGCTGAAACTCCCCGTTAGTGTTTATCAATGGGCCGGTCAGCCTGTCTGGGCTGTGCACAAAATCATAGCCGTAGCTGCCCTTGACGCACAGCGTCTTGTGATTCACCCCGTTATCGGCTCCCGGTTTCGCCCGAACTATCTGGCCGTTCTTGGTTTCCAAATCGACGCTGCAGCCACAACCGCACAGCGGGCAGACGGTGGCCACGCTTTTAGTTGCGGTCACCCTGTGGGGCCAGTGCTTCTCCATCAGCGCGCCCGTGGGGCAGATCGCCACGCAGGTGCCGCAGAAGGTGCATTCGGATGCCTCCAGCGGGGCATCGCCCAGCGTCGCCGGCTTTGCGGCGAATCCGCGATGGATATAATCTATGGCACCCTGAACAACCAGCTCGTGGTCGGCCCGGATGCACTTGGCGCACATGATACATTTGCTCAGGTCCCTTTCGATGAAAGGGTTGACCTCCCTGATGCTGGCCGATTGCGGGATCCTGTACAGCCCGATTTCCCCGATGCGCATCTCGGAGGCCAGACGTCGAAGCTCGCAGCGGTTCCCCTTGTCACAAACGAGGCAGGAGTCGGGATGGCTGGAGAGCATGAGCTTGACGATCGTCCCGCGGTGCTCCCGCACCCTGGGTGAATCCGTGTTGATGACCATGCCCGCGGCGATGGGGGTGACGCATGCGGCTGACAGTGCCCCCGAACGTTCATCCTCAACGATGCAAATGCGGCAGGCACCGATCGAGGTGAGACAGGGGTCATAGCACAGGGTGGGTATATTTATATTGGACTCCCGCGCTAGCTCCAGTATGGTCGTACCCGGCTTGCCGCTGACCTCCCGTCCGTTGACAGTGATAGTTACGGTTTCCAATTCCCGCACCTCCAGGGGTACAGGTCAGCAAGCCCTCTTATGATGTCGACCATTGGCTTCACTGGCCTATGAGGTTACTTAAAGCGTGGCAAACCACTGACCCCGCCTAGCTGGCGGACCTGATAGCGGACAGCAACTCCGCATTAGCGCTGCTCTTGGCGACAAAACCACAGGCACCCACTTTGCCGCTCTCGCGGATGTTGTCTTCATCGTCGTACTGGCTCAGCATGAGCACCTTGGTATCCTGACTCTCGCCGGATATCATCTGGGTGGCTTTGATGCCATTCATCCTGGGCATGACGATATCCATAAGTACGATGTCCGGGGCATACTGACGCACCTTCTCCACCGCCTCGCTGCCATCCGCCGCCTCGCCTACCACAACCATGTCCTTCTGGGTGGCAATCAAGGCTCGAATGGCGTCCCTGACCACCGCCTGATCGTCCACCACCAGCACCCTGATCTTTTCGGTTGCCCCCCGTCCCATCAGCTTTTCGATGAGGATCAGCAGAGCATCGGGGTCCACCGGCTTGACCAGGTAATCATCGGACTCCATCCGTAGCCCCTCATCCCTTCTCCACCCTTTAACCATCCTCTGGTCAGGGGTGGCATCGATGATGACAACCGGCAGGGAACTGAGGGACGAGCGCTGTTTAATCCATTGATGAAGCAGGAAAGCGTCCCCCCGAGGTGTTATGGTGCCTATGATGATCGCATCGGGTTTGGCCGTCTGCACCAACTTCTGCGCCTCCGCCCTGGTTGCTGTACTTATCACCCTACATGATCTCTTCTCAGCCAGTTCGCACACGCAATCGGTGAAGGCGGGGTCGTCATCTATCAGAAATATGGTTGACATGCTTTTCACCTCCATTGTCCTCTCCAGTGCCCTGATCTGACGAAGCTTCTTGTCCTCCATCTTGACCTCCCCCGGCTATGTTAAGCCTCTTTTTCTTGCCTGACCTATGAGCTAATAGTAACCCGGAAACATGAATGGCGTAAGGGCATTTTTCTTGGTGAAGGGGGATTTTTTGCCCGAATTTAGGGGGGTTGCCCCTCGTTTTTCCGGGTGTCGGTGGGGCAGGCATGAGTGAACTGAATCGACAGGAAATGATGCGATGCCGGTGCCGGTTTACCCGTGCACGAGCGGCCTGTGAACTGTATCGGTTACAGCGACAGATGAGTCAAAAATTTGTTCGCGCACGAGCATTGCATTCGAACAGCCTGCAATCGGCCTGGAGAAGGTGCGCCGATTACCCGTGCACCGGTGGTATTGCTAGAAATCCACTAAGCCTTTGCGCAAGGCATACTTGACCAGGTCTACCTGCTTGTCTATGCCCAGTTTGTCCATGAGGTTAGCTTTGTGGCCGGCAACGGTTTTGGGGCTGATAACCAGAATATCCGCTATCTCTTGAGTGCTGTGCCCCTCCACGATAAGCTTGAAAACGTCTTTCTCCCTGTCGGTCAACTGCTCGTATGGGTCGCTATCCACCCTGGAGGCCACACCCTGTTTATAATCGTCGATGAGGAACTTGGCTATAGAGGGGGAAAGGTAAGACGCACCGTTATAGACGTAACGTATAGCCGAAGTCAGTTCAGACGATACCGCGCTTTTACTGATGAATCCGCTGGCTCCCGCTTCCAGCAGGGAGAATGCGTGGTCCCTGTCGTCATATTGGCTGAGGGCTATGACCTTAGTGCCCGGCACCTCCTTGCATACACGCCGCGTCGCCTCCAGGCCATCCAGCATGGGCATCGAGATATCCATGAGCACTATGTCGGGGGTCAAGCGGGGGGTGATCTCCAGTGCCTCCTTGCCGTTGGAGGCCACACCGACCACCTCAATATCGCCCGCGAATGCCAGCAGCGCGCAGATGCCGTCCCGCACTATTGTATGATCATCAACTACCAGTACCCTAATCTTCTGCATTGCCGATGCCCTTAGCCACAGGGATCACCACCCTTACCGTGGTTCCGCGACCGGGGTAGGATTCAATTGAACACTCGCCCCCCATAAGTTTAACCCGCTCCTTCATGCTGAACAGTCCGCTGCCACGGCCTTTTTCGTCCACGCCTGTAAGCTTGTTTACGTCAAAGCCCTTACCGTCGTCTTTGATGCGCATCGTAAGCTGATCTATCTTATAGTCCAGTGTGATTGCGACGTCTCTCGCTTCTGAATGTTCTGCAATATTACCTATGCTGCTCTGTGCGATGCGATAAAGCCCGACTTCCGTCTCAGGCGGCAGGGGGTGAACATCACCCGTGTAGTCCACCCTGACGGCGATACTCAGTGGCTGAAGGATCTCCTCGGCATACCGGCGAATGGCGGGGAACAGACCCAGCGTGTCCAGCAGTCCGGGACGCAGCTCGTGAATTATCCTTCTCACCTCGCTGTGTACTTGGGAAACCAAGGACTGGATCTTCAGCATATGCTCTCTGAACGTATCGTCTACTAATTCATATTCCTTAGACATCTCCATGAGCGCCTGCAGGCTGAGGGATAGGCCGGTGAGGGTCTGGCTGGTGCCGTCATGCAGCTCTCTGGCCAACCGCCTCCTCTCCTCCTCACGCGACACCAGTATGTGCTGCGCCAATCTTTGATAACGCTCCCTGCCCGTCTTCAGCTTTTCATATAACTCCGCCTGCTCGATGGCCACTCCGACCTGGTCGCCTATCGCATGCAGGAGATGCATATCATCCTTGGTGAAGTGATGCGATAGATGACTGGCGACATTCAGCACGCCGAGGATGCTCTCTTTCGCCCGCAGCGGTACGCTGATGAACGCTTTAAGTCCCTCGGTGCTTATTAGATCGCGACGGGCTGCATCTGGATCGACTGAGACGTCCTCTAAAAGAACGGCCTTCCCGCTTTTGGCCACAGTACCGGCGATCCCTTCACCGATCTTAAGATGCATCTCCTCGGCGTATTTTTCGGAAAGCCCTCTGTATACTCTATAGGATAAAGTATTACTCTGTTCATCGATTAACAGGATGCCGCCGATGGTTCCCTCCATCACTGAAAGCACCGTGTCCAGCGCGACATCCAGCACTGCGTCGAGGTTCCTCAACTCGCTCAGGGCAGCCGCTACACGGCTCAAGGCCGAGAGGTCGTCCCGATAAGGCTTGGGCACAGTCTTGCCGTTTTTATTCTCTATCGACATCTGTTTAGCCTCAGACTATCCGCACGCTTGGTACACCGGAATTCAACCGTGCAGTGAAGTAGTGATAATACGTCTAAAAAACAACTTTGTCAAGTT
>CAZYOO010000047.1:0-12326 GCA_964649185.1 uncultured Dehalococcoidales bacterium | reverse complement strand
CCAAGCGGGTGTACTACGTGCCGCTCAAGGTGGAGCGCATCGGCATTGCGGAGGAAATAGAGACGGGGGAGTGATAACTTCTTGGACGAGTTATATTTATTAGTGTAAAATTCTAAGACCAATTAGAATCTTCATAAAGAAGTACAAGCTGACACGGAGAACGATATGCCAAGGAAATCAATAAAAATTGATGTAAATCCACAGGTGATGAAGTGGGCTAGAGAGAGTGCTGGTGCTGATTTTGAAGCTCTCCAAAAAAGGCTAAATGTCAGTACTAAGACTATCGCAGAATGGGAAGAGGGAAATAAAAAGCCTACTTTAACCACACTGCAAAAACTAGCACGATACTACAAAAGGCCTTTAGCTATATTCTTTTTACCAGAACCTCCGCAAGAACCACCCCTCCCCAGAGATTTCAGAGTGCTTCCTGAAGGACAAAGAAAACCCTTGTCAATGAAGGCAAGGCGTGCTATTAGAAGGGCAAGGCGTGTTCAGACGCTAGCTACAGAGCTAATGGAAATGGACCCGGATAAAGGAGAGCTTAAAGTTGACGTCGGTAAACTGACAACACGCGATAATGCTGAAATGATTGCTACTAGCGAAAGAGAAAGAATAGGGATAACCGTTGACAAACAGTTTAAATTCAAAAATTCATATGAAGCTTTCGATTCATGGAGGAAGGCTCTTGAGAGCCTCAACGTTGTAGTGTACCAAGCACGGTTACCAGTAAACGAAATACGAGGGTTTTCTATACTGAATCATAAGTTGCCCATTATCGTAATAAGTATCTCTGATGCAATCAATGCCCGAATTTTCACACTATTTCATGAATATGCTCACATTCTACTGGGCATATCAGGTATATGTATACCCAGTGAATCACATGATGATAACCAGGATGTAGAAAGATTTTGTGACCAATTTGCTGGAGCTTTTCTTGTTCCACGACAGAACCTAGAACGAGAGGACTGCGCACGACGTGTTCATAGCCAATCGGCTATAGATGACGATTGCCTAAATGAACTCGCGAGAAAATTTAAGGTTAGTAATCAGGTAATACTAAGACGACTGCTTGACTGTAGCCTAACCTCTAGACATGAATATTCACGAAAGCTAACAGAGATACTTGCGGAACAAGAAAAAAAATTGTTAAAGAAGCGTCAGAAGCAGCGCTACGGATTAGCCCCCCCAAAAAGATGTGTATTAGAAAATGGGCGCCTCTTCTCTTCACTGGTATTTGAAGCAAGGGATCGTGGCTTAATAACACGAAATGATTTAGCTGATTACTTATCTATAAATCTGAAGCATATGCCCAAAGTAGAAGAGTATCTAAAAAAATAGTTCAGCGAAGATATCATGAGCGCTGTATATTGCGTTGACACGAGTGCATGGATAGATTTAAAGGATATTTATCCAAAACGCATCTTTGAATCCGTATGGACTAAAATAGAAACCTTAGTTGATGATAACCGCATAATATCTCCACAGGAGGTATATGCAGAGATAGAACAAGTAGATGATGATCTCTATAAATGGTTTAAAAATCACAGGCAAATAATTAGAAATCTAGATGAAGAACAAATTGCTCTAGCCAAAACTATTGAATCTCAATTCCCTCGATTAGTTGATCCAGATAAGGAAATCCCAGTTGCTGATCCATTTGTTATTGCACTTGCTAAGATAGAAACGAGAAACTTGACAATGCTTGATAGCAAATGCATTGTAGTAAGCCAAGAGAAACCAAGATCAAGCACAGCTTCAAGGCCAAAAATTCCAGACGTATGTGAGGCATATGATGTAGAACATTTCTCAATCATTGAATTCTTTGATAATGAAGGTTGGAAGATATAAACTAGAGGAGGAGGGGATATGAAAGTAAAGAGCATAGTCGTATTGCTGCTGGCGGTTGCGGCGCTGGCGGGGGCGGGGTGCGGCGGCGGGGGGCAGACGGCACAGCCCACGCCTACCGCCACGGACACAGGGCCGTGGGAGGTGTGGGTCACCGAGGACGACGCGGGCCTGGAGATTGCGCTCCGGGTGGGCGATTCGCTCATCGTGGCGCTGGACTCCAACCCCTCGACGGGCTTCGAGTGGGCGCTGGTGAACATCAGCGACCCGTCCGTCATCCAGAAGGTGCACAACGAGTACAAGGGCCCCGAGCCCACGTCGTCGCCGCTGGTGGGACAGGGCGGCGAGGAGCTGTGGACCTTCTCCCCGCTCAAGTCGGGTACCGCCACCATCAATATGATGTACGCCCGCCCGTGGGAGTCCGTACCTCCGGCGCAGCGGTTCAACGTCTCTGTCATCGTGGAGTAGCCGGCAGGCGGTTGACACACAGATGAAAAACCCTTAGAATCGTGCAATTCGGTGCATCGGATGGTGGTGAGTACAGCATGAGAATGGCAAAGGCCGCTGCGATACTGCTGATATGCGTAACGCTGGCCGCCGGGGCGGCGTGCGGGGACGGGGGCGGAGGCGGTGGGGGAGGCGCCAAGCCCACGGGCATCCCGGTGGGCGAGACGTTCCACGTGGGCCCCGCCGACACGGGGAGTGAGCTCACGCTGGATGTCGGCGACGTGGTGGTGATGACGCTAGATTGCGACATAAGCGCCGGCTACCACTGGTACCTGCTCGACGAGGGCAACCGCAGCGTGATGCGCCGGATAGCTTTCGAGGCGCTACTGACCAGGGAACCCGGTGAGCTTCCCGCCTATGTACACACCTACCAGGCTCGCCAGGCCGGCAGCAGTTACGTCCATTTCGTCTGCAACCGCTCGCTGGAGCTGGACCCGGTGCCGGCGGCCACGTTCAACCTCTCGGTCACCGTGCGGTAGGGCGCCGTCGCAGCCGTGTGACTTAAATCATATCCCCGCCTGACGTGCCGCGATATGCTGTCACTCGATAGGACAGCAGCAGGCGACACGTCCCACGCTACGCTCGACAACCACAATAACTGGACGCGACCAAGTATAATAGAGATACACGCTGCGTGGATACGAAAAACTAGGCGCGACCACGTATAATGAAAATACACACTATGTGGATATGAAAAAATGGCGGAGTTTAAGATCGTTTCCGACTTCAAGCCCATGGGCGACCAGCCGCAGGCCATCGACAGGCTGGTGGAGGGATTGGAGCGCGGCCACCGGCACCAGACCCTGCTGGGCGTCACCGGCTCCGGCAAGACCTTCACCATGGCCAACATCATCGAGCGGATGCAGCGCCCCGCGCTGGTGATGTCCCACAACAAGACCCTCGCCGCGCAGCTCGCCTCCGAGTTCCGCGACTACTTCCCCGACAACGCCGTGGAGTACTTCGTATCGTACTACGACTACTACCAGCCGGAGGCCTACCTGCCGCGCACCGACACGTATATCGAGAAAGAGACCGACATCAACGAGGAGATCGACAAGCTGCGGCACGCCTCCACGCGGTCGCTGTTCGAGAGGCGGGACGTGCTGATAGTGGCGTCGGTATCGTGCATCTACGGGCTGGGCGAGCCGGAGGAGTACCGCTCGTTCGTGGTGAGCCTCAGCCGGGGCGACCGCATGGCGCGCGATATACTGGCGCGCAGGCTGGTGGACATGCAGTACGAGCGCAACGACATCGACTTCACCCGCGGGCGCTTCCGCGTGCGGGGCGACACGCTGGAGGTGCAGCCGGCCTACGACGAGCTGGCGGTGCGGGTGGAGTTCCTCGGCGACGAAGTGGAGCGCATCACCGATATCGATCCGCTCACCGGCGAGCTGCTGGCGGAGCGCGAGTCGGTCAGCATCTACCCCGCCAAGCACTTCGTCACCTCGCAGGACAAGCTGACCGCCGCCATCGAGGACATCAAGGCGGAGCTGGAGCAGCGGCTGGCGGAGCTGAAGGCGGACGGCAAGCTGCTGGAGGCGCAGCGGCTGGAGGCGCGCACGTACTACGACATCGAGATGCTGCAGGAGGTGGGCTACTGCACCGGCGTGGAGAACTACGCTCGGCACCTCACGCGCCGGGCGCCGGGCAGCCCGCCGTGGACCCTGCTGGACTACTTCCCCGACGACTACCTGCTGTTCATCGACGAGTCGCACATGACCCTGCCCCAGATACGCGGCATGTACGGCGGGGACATATCGCGCAAGCGCACGCTGGTGGACTACGGGTTCCGCCTGCCGTCGGCGCTGGACAACCGCCCGCTGAACTTCACCGAGTTCGAGGAGCGGGTGAACCAGGCGGTATACGTATCGGCGACACCCGGCCCGTACGAGTACGAGCACAGCGAGCGCATAGCCGAGCAGCTCATCCGGCCGACGGGGCTGCTGGAGCCGTCGGTGGAGGTCAAGCCCACCAGGGGGCAGGTGGACGACCTAATGGAGCAGATACGATTGCGGGTGGAGCGGGGGGAGCGCTGCCTGGTAACAACACTGACCAAGCGCATGGCCGAGCAGCTGGCGGAGTACCTCAAGGAGATGGGGGTCAAGACGCACCACCTGCACTCGGAGATCGACACGCTGGAGCGGGTGGAGATACTGCGGGACCTGCGGCTGGGGGTGTACGACGTGGTGGTGGGCATCAACCTGCTGCGCGAGGGGCTGGATTTGCCGGAGGTGAGCCTGGTGGCCATCCTCGACGCCGACAAGGAGGGCTTCCTGCGCTCGCGGGACTCGCTGATACAGACCATGGGGCGCGCCGCCCGGCACGTGGAGGGGCACGTCATCATGTACGCCGACAACGTCACCGGCTCGATGCGGGCCGCCATCGACGAGGTGCACCGCCGCCGCAACGTTCAGATGGAATATAACAGCAGGCACGGCATAACGCCGCAGGGGATCAAGAAGGCGATAAAGGACATCACCGACCGGGTGAAGGTGGTCGCCGAGGCCCGCGCGCCGTACACTGTTGCCAATATCGAAAAAGATGATATACTGCGCATAATAAAGGATCTGGAGACGCAGATGAAGGCTGCGGCCAAGAACCTGGAGTTCGAGAAGGCGGCCCTGATACGGGACCGCATCGTCGAGCTGAGAAGGGAGATGGAATAATGCCAGTACAGAGCTTTCGCGAGCGGATGCAGGATAAGCAGAGCGTGTTCAAGTCGGAGTTCCTCGGCGTCAACCAGATGGGCATGTGGAACGGCAAGCTGCAGCCCCACATCCTGCCCGAGGACGCCTGGTCGCTGAACTTGTGGCGGGACATCTCGTACGATGCCGTCCAGCACTTCGCCAAATCGGATATCGCATGGCACCCGGGCAAGCACAACATGCTGAGCTCGCAGGTGATGTGCGTCAACATATTCTACCCGCTGAAGGAGCACCTCAACGTCATCCACACATGGCTGAACGCCCATCAGTTCGACGTGCTGGAGGTCGTGGATCTGGATTTCGAATACATCGGGCCGCAGAACTACTTCAACGAGAAGGGGGGCCGCGGCGGGGAGCGTACCAGCGCCGACCTGGCCATCACCTGGCAGAACCTCCACCAGAAGACCAACCTGCTGTTGCTGGAGTTCAAATTCACCGAGCCCAACTTCGGCATATGCGGGCAGGAGAAGAACCCCAACCCCCAGCGCTGCTTCTCCGCGGAGAAGGTGATCAAATCGCCGCAGAAGCAGTGCTACCGCGCCGAGTCGGGACGGACGTACTGGAAGCACATCCTGGGCACCGACAGCCCGTTCTGGAAGGACACCCTCGCCATCGAGAAGCACTGCCCCTTCCGCTACGATTTCTACCAGCTGATGCGCAACCAGCTGCTGGCGCACTGCGTCCAGACCGACGAAAAGGCCGGCTTCGAGCGGGTGGAGTTCGGCGTCATCAGTCACGCCGACAACGATAAGCTGCTGAACATGGTGCCGCCATTCGACAAGCAGCACAACCCGATGAAGGTGTGGCCCACCCTGCTGCACAAGCCGGAGAGCTTCTTCGCCTTCACCATCCAGGACTTCTTCGAAGCCATCGACCCCGGCCTGCCGTACGAGCTGACCCACTGGCGCGAGTACATCAAGCAGCGGTACGGGCTCTAATCAAGGGCTACAAGTGGATGAACATACTATAGACTTGAATGACTTAACCCCTGCCAAGATAGATGATTTAATTGAATAGATCAGAGAAGGGCAAGGGGTCTTAGATCTTGATATACCTGCTACAAGTGAAGGGTTTGACTACTTCTGGTCTCATTTCGAATGTACCAGGTGCGGCAAATGTTGCGACGGCACGATTAAAGGACCGCATGGTGAAATGTCTGTAGTAATATCCGAAAAAGACATCGAACGCCTGAAAAGATACGTTAAACCTAAGAAGTTGAAACACTCGTGCACAACTAACTCTCAGGGTAAACCAGCATTACAGCTTCCATGCCGTTTCTATAAACCAACCCCAAAACCAACGTGTGAAGTGTACGACGATAGACCAGACATATGCAGAAGGTATCCGTTACAAGACCCCCCAATAAATCCCAGTAGACCACCCGTTCTCGCTGCCGACCCCTTTTGTCAAGGTGCATGCAATCTATTTCGAGATTTACTACTAACGCAAGCAGGTGATTAAATCGTTGGAAGCTAAAGGGTGACAGGGTGAACGAGGAGGAGACCAGGCAGGAGCGCCGCGAGAAGCGCCGGCGCAAGGAGCGCGAGCGCATTCCGAAGCACGGGAAGAGCCTGGCGCGGGTATATCGCGATGCCGTCCTCAAGCGGCTGCGGGGCAAGTCCGAGGGCTAAGCGGGGTTGTCCCCCGCCCCCGGTGCGTCCCCCGACTGCGGCTGTTCCTTCTTGCCATCGCCTTCCTCGACCAGGGGCACATCCACCGCCTTGGATGGCAGGTACTCCTTGAACTCCTCCAGCCGCTGGGACATGAACTCCTGCAACTGCGACCGCTCCTTGGAGACGGCCAGGCTTAGCTTGGAGGGACGGATGCCCATGCGGCGGAACTTGTCGTAGCGCGCCCGGACCAGCCTGCTGGCAGAGGCCCCCTGCAGCTGGGCCAGCTCGTTGGATATGAAACGCTTTAGCTGCCGTGCCGCTTCGTCCGGGTCGGTATGGGCCCCTCCCTTGGGCTCAGGTATCAGCATATCCGCCACGCCCAGCTCCAGGCAGTCGGCGGCGGTGAGCCTCAGGGCGGGCGCCACCTCCTCCGCCCGGCTGGCATCGCGGTACAGCAGGACGGCAGCCCTCTCCGGCGGCATCACCGAGAAGATGGCGTTCTCCAGCATCAGGATGCGGTCGGCGACCCCGAAGGCCAGCGCCCCCTCGCTGCCCCCCTCCCCGATGATAACCGCTATGATCGGCGTCGGCAGGCCCGACATCAGCGCCAAACTCTGGGCGATGGAGTTCCCCACCCCCCGCTCCTCCGATGCCAGCCCGGGGTACGCGCCCGGCGTATCGATAAAGGTGACGATGGGCAGCATGAACTTGGCCGCCAGATTCATCGCCCGCTGCGCCTTGCGGAAGCCCTCGGGATACATCCGCCCCCGCCTATTCTCCTCGCCCCGGTGCCGCTCCTGCCCGATGACCACCACCGCCCCCCCGCCGATGTCCGCCAGCCCGCACACCACCGTCTCATCGTCGCCGTAGTAGCGGTCTCCGTGAAGCTCTATGAAGCTGGATGTGATCCTGCTGATATAGTCCAGCGACGTGGGCCGCTCCTCGTGGCGCGCCAGCTGAACGCTGGTCCACGCCGACTCCCGGCGCGGCGCTATCGGCGGATAGGGCCCGAACCTCCTCTTCAGGGCCACGCGGTACTGCGATGACATCTGGTCGAGGAGCACCGCCAGCAGCTCGCGCATCCTGGAGCGGTCGGCGATGATATCTATCATCCCGTGCTTCAGGTGGGACTCGGCGGTGTGGGCATCAGGGGGCAGCTCCCTGCCCTCGGTCTCCTCCACCAGCCGCAGGGGGGCGAAGCCCAGCATGGCGCGCGGCTCGGAGATGATGATGTCAGCCAGGTTGGCGAAACTGGAATACACCTCCCCGGTGGTGGGATTGGTCAGGATCGATATGAAGGGCAGCCCCATATCCTGGAACTGCTTGGCCACCGCCGCCGTCTTGGCCATCTGCATCAGGGACAATACGCCCTCCTGCACCCGCGCCCCGCCGCTGGAGACCACCGCTATCAGCGGGAGCTTCTTCTTAATGGCGTGCTCGAAGGCCAGCGCCACCTTCTCGCCGACAACGCAGCCCATGCCGCCGCCGAGGAAGCCGAAGTCCAGCACCACGATAACGGTCAGCGCACCCTCGATCTGGCAAACGCCGGTGACCACCGCCTCGGACAGCCCCGTCCGCTTCTGGGCATCGGTGATGCGCTTCTTGTATGACGACCCGCGCACGAACGACAGCGGGTCCATGGAGGGCAGGTCGCGGTTGATCTCGATGAAGCTCCCCTGATCCGCCAGCATATTGATGCGCTCGTAGGCGGGAAGCAGATAGTGGAAATTACACCCCGGGCAGATACGATATTCCTCGAAAAGCTGCGCCGATGTCAGGTCCATGCCGCAGTAGATGCAGTTCTCCACCTCGGCGAACCGGCCCTTCTCCAGCACCTGCCCGCGCTTGCCGACTATCCAGTCCAAGAAACCCCTCATCATAGCTGTTCTACCTCCCCTGTGCCGTCATCCTTGATCATCACATCCCTGGATTTGCCCGGCTCGCCAGGAGCGACTACGCCCAGCTCCTCCAGCCGGTCCATGATCTTGGCTGCCCGCGGGTAGCCGATGCCCAGGCGCCGCTGCAGGAACGAGGTCGAGATATGCTGATGCTCCAGCGCCAGCTCCCTGGCCTTCTCCACCAGGCGGTCCTCGCTGGAGTCGGACTTGGCGGCCTGCACCGCCTCCTCGTCCAGCCGGGGGATCTCCAGGTCCCGAGGCCGCTGGCTGATCCAGAAGCTCACCAGCCTCTCGATCTCGGGCTCCGAGATGAAGCTGCCCTGCAGCCGCCGCGGCTTGGGGGCGTCCGGAGGCAGGAACAGCATGTCGCCCTGCCCCAGCAGCTTCTCCGCGCCGATGGTGTCGAGGATGGTGCGCGAGTCCACCTGCGAGGCCACCGAGAAACTGATGCGGGCGGGGAAGTTGGCCTTGATCAGGCCGGTGACCACATCCACCGAGGGGCGCTGGGTGGCGATTATCAGGTGGATGCCGGTGGCCCGCGCCAGTTGCGCCAGGCGGCAGATGGTGCGCTCCACCTCATCGGGGGCGGTCATCATCAGCTCCGCCAGCTCGTCGATAATCAGCACCAGGTATGACAGGGGCTTTTCCACGCGGGGGTTCTTGTTGTAGCTCTCGATGTCCCGTGCCCCCACCTCCGCCAGCCGGTCGTAGCGGTGGTCCATCTCCTTGGCCAGCCACCTCAGCGTGGCCACCGCCTTATCCGTATCGATGATGACCGGGGACAGCAGGTGGGGTACGTTGTTGAACGCCACCAGCTCCACCCTCTTGGGGTCTATCATCAGGAAGCGCACATCATCCGGCGTGGCGTGGAGCAGGAAGGTGGCGATGATGGCCTTCATGCAGACGCTCTTGCCGCTGCCGGTGGCGCCGGCTATCAGCAGGTGGGGCATCTTGCCCAGGTCGGCCACCACGCCCTCCCCCGACATCCCCTTGCCCAGCGCCAGCGGGATCTTGGTCTTGGCCTTGACCTTCTGGAACGGAGGGGTATCGATTATGCTCCTCAGGCTGACCGAGCCGGCCACCGGGTTGGGCACCTCTATGCCCACCATCGCCTTCCCCGGCACCGGGGCCTCGATCTTTATCGAGGGCGCCTCCAGCGCCAGCGCCAGGTCGTTGGCCAGCGACGCGATGCGCTCCACCTTGACCCTGGTGCGCGACACCTCCTCCACCTGCACGGTGATGTTGCCGTCCCTGTCCTTCTTCCTCACTTCCTTGGTCTTGATATCCCAGCCCGGCTCCACGCCGTACTGGGTGACGGCGGGGCCCACGTTGGCCTGCACCACCTTGGCGTTCACCCCGTAGCTCGCCAGGGCATCCTCGATTATCTTCGCCCCGCGCTCGGTGTCCACCGCCGCCGGTTCCACCTCCGGGCTGCGCTCGAGCAAACCCAGCGATGGCAACTGCCACTGCCCCCCATCCTCGACGAACGCGCCCGCCGGTGCCGCCTCCGCGACCTCACCGGCCGCTCCCTGATCATCCACCGCCGCAACCGGGGCCGGCTTGACCTTGGCCACCTTGACCGGCTCGCGCACCGTCGGCGGAGGCTCTTCAGACACATGCGCCACCGGTGTGACCGCAGGCTTGGGCCTCATCTTCCGCTGCCTCCGCCGGTTTGCCATCGCCTGGGACAGGGCGCGGAACAGCCGCCCCCACCCGCACAGCGACATCCACAGATAGCGGTGCAGCGGATAGCGGCGGTAGAACGTCCTTAAGCCGGAGCATATCCGCTTGGAGGCCTCCCAGCTCTGCCGCGGCGCCAGCAGGAATGCGGCCAGGATGACCATCGCCGCCAGCCTCAGCGCCCCGGCAACGTAGCCCGCGGTGGTCGTGGGCCAGCCGATCATCGCCTGGCCGATCACGCCGCCGTAGCCGTAATTGCTGAAGGACCCTGTGGCAGGCTTGAACGAGGACAGTATGCCGAACATGACCAGAATCAGGATCAGGATGCCCACCGCTATGCGCCACTTGCGCAGCGACGGCGTCCCCTTGCGCCTCCACACCGCCCACGACAGCACCAGCAGGCCGGCTATCAGCAGCCCGATGCCGAACCATTCGAGGAAGGCATCGAGCACGGAGCCGGCCCCTTCCCGCGCCGGAGAGTAGAAATAGAACAGCGGCCCGAGGGCCACCGCCAGCACCAGCAGTCCCAGCGCCGCGCGACCGTAGGGGAAACGCCTGCCTCCGGAGGCTGCCCCGGATGCCGAACCCTTACCCTTATCCTTCGCCATCTGCTTCACCTAGAACATCGACAATTGTTCCGTCTGCGGCTCGTCCTTCTTGACCTCCACTTCGACCTTATCCGCCAGCAGCTGCGGTATCTTTAGCATGTCCTCCATGATCACCTTGCGCAGGCTCCCCTGGTGCAGCGCCGCCGCCGGGTGGTACATGGGGAAAAATATGACGCCGTCCTTCTTGCGGGCGTTGCCGCGGGCCTTGCCCATAGGCTCGCCGGGGAAGAACTGCGCCAGCGAGTATCGCCCCAGCGTTACGATAACCCTGGGCTTGATCAGCTCCACCTGCCGGTCGAGCCACTTGCGGCAGGCGGCGATCTCCGTGGGCAGCGGGTCGCGGTTGGACGGCGGCCGGCACTTGATGACATTGGCGATATACACGTCCCGGCGGCTGAGGCCGATGGAGCGCAGCAGATCATCGAGGAAGTGTCCTGCCGGGCCGACGAACGGCCTGCCCTGCTGGTCCTCGTGCCACCCCGGCGCCTCGCCGATGAACAGGATGTCGGCGTCCTCGGCGCCCTCGCCGGGCACCGCCTGCGTCCGCTGACGGGACAGCTCGCAGCCCTGGCACATCTCTATCTCTTCACACAGTTCGCTCAGCCCGCTCAACCCTCCACCTCCCGAATACGCCATCCGCGTACGACGGTTACCACCCCCACCACGATGATGACGCTGCCGACGAAGTCCCGCAGGAACTCGCCCGACAGGTAGCTAGCCACGTAGCTCCCCACGAAGCTGAACAGGGCGGCGGCGGGTATGATCCACAGCGCCACCCTCAGCCTGACATTCTCTAAGCGATAATGAGCCAGCACCCCCAACAGCGACATGAACGATATGACCGCCAGCGATACCCCCTGCGCTATATGCTGGCTCACCCCCATAATCATCACCAACGCCGGTATCAGCACCACCCCGCCGCCTATCCCCATCATGCCGGCGAGTATGCCCGACACGAAGCCTATGGGTATGGCTATGCCGAACGAGGTCCAGCCGAAGCTCGCCGCGGCCGCGGCCTCCCCCCCGGCGGGCTCCCCCCAGGGGCTGATCACCATTATGAAGCCGATGGCTATGATGAACACGCCCCAAAGCCACCGCAGGCGGTTCTCGGGCAGGAGCATCATCAGCCGCACGCCGAGGAGCACCCCCAGCACCCCACCCAGCGCCAGCCCCAGTATCAACCCCCATTCCATGTGACCCATCGCCGCATAGGTTATGGTGCCCACCACGGCGATGGGGAAGATGACGACGAAGGACGTGCCGTGCGCCTCGTGCTGGGGCAGGTAGAGCGCCCCTACCAGCAGCGGTACCAGGAACACCCCGCCGCCCACGCCGGTCAGCCCGGCCAGCATCCCCGCTGCCACACCGATCAGCAGGCATATGACGGTCTCCCGCCTCAAGCACGACCCACCTTTTCATGCATTAACGGATGATAGCACAGGCACATAGTCAAGTCAATGAAAAACG
>CAZYOO010000046.1:0-12748 GCA_964649185.1 uncultured Dehalococcoidales bacterium | reverse complement strand
GGGGTGTGGCGCAGCGGCTAGCGCGCTTGGTTTGGGACCAAGAGGTCGGCGGTTCAAATCCGCCCACCCCGACCACGGCTACGGAGATTTGCGACGCAATCTGACATTTTCTCCCCGGAGATTTGAACATATCGCTGTGTTCAGGTTGGTGTCCCCGCAACAGGCCTGAATCCCGGCGGTTCACCTACAAGCTGTATATCTCATTGCCGAAGGTGTGCACCCAGTTCTTGTGCAGGATCTCTATCGCCTCGTCCGTCCGGTCCACGCCCACTATGACGATAGGCTGCCAGTCTTCACCCCGACCCAGGAACGGGTAGAAATAATGGACATTGATCTCCGCCGCCATGAGCGGCTTGAGGATGGCGCTCAGGCCACCGGGGTGATCCGGTATCTCCACTGCGATGACATCGTCGATGTGGGTCTTGTAGCCGTTGCTCTTGAGAACGTTGGCCGTTTTCAACGGATCGTCGGTAACGAACCTGACTGTGCTTATCTTGGAGGTATCGGCCACGGATATGGCCCTAATATTTATGCCCTCCTCGCCCAGGCACTCGCTTATGCCCAAGAAGGTGCCGGGCACGTTGTCCAGCGTCACCGATATCTGTTTTACCATAAGGCCAACCCCCTCGGTTCTACATTTGTCACCGTCATCGCCCGGCTCACCATCGTCATTGCCCGACTTGATCGGGCAATCCGGCGCACGAACACAACCCCCTGATTATCCGGTCAAGCTGGATAATGACCCCTGACTCCCACCTCCACCACCGTCATCGCCCGGCTCACCATCGTCATTGCCCGACTTGATCGGGCAATCCAGTCTTCTGGATCATCCGGTCAGGCCGGATGATTACATTTCTATAAGCTCCCTGCAATGTGCTCGATCAGCGTACCGCGTTAAACCCGGCTGTAATTGCTTTTTCATTAACGGCGATGAGCTTGTGCTTGTTCTTCAGGGTGCTCCTGAGGCCCTCCATTATACCGTCCAGCGACACGATGCCGCTCACCCGGATGAAGGCGCCGAGCATGACCATATTAGCCGACCTGGCGCTACCCAGTTCCTTGGCGATGGCGTCCGCCGCCACACGCACTACCTGTATATCGTCGCGCGACGTGCCGCAATCTATCAGCGACGAGTTCAGGAACAGCGTCCCGCCCGATTTGATCTGGTTCTGGAATCTGGTCAGCGAGGGCTGGTTCATGGCGATGACGAAATCCGGAGAGGAAGCAACGGGCGATGCGATCTCCTCATCGGAGACGGCCACAGTGCAGTTGGCCGTGCCCCCGCGCACCTCGGCTCCGTAGGCCGGCAGATAGGTTACGTACCTGCCCTCGATCATAGCCGCCTGCGCCAGGCTCAAGCCCATGGAGATAACCCCCTGTCCGCCGAAGCCGGATACCAGCGTCTTAATCAGCATCCTGCTTACCCGTTCTGTCTATGATTACCCCCAGCGGGAACTCTTTGGCCATCACTTCATCGATCCACTTCCATGCCTCGGCAGGCGACATCTTCCAGTTGGTGGGACAGGGTGAAAGTATTTCCACCATGGAGAAGCCCCGGCCGTCCAGCTGGGACTGGAACGCCTTCTGGATCGCTTTCTTGGTTCTCCTTATGTTCTTCGGCGAGTTTACTGCCACGCGCTCGATGTACGCTGCCCCTTTTATCAGCGCCAGCATCTCGCTCATCTTCACCGGGTATCCCTCGATCCCGATGTCACGGCCCACAGGCGTCGTCGTGGTCTTCTGCCCCGACAGTGTTGTAGGGGCCATCTGCCCCCCGGTCATACCGTAGACCGCGTTGTTGATGAAGATCGCGGTGATGTTTTCGCCACGGTTGGCCGCATGGATGGTCTCGGCTGTGCCGATGGCGGCCAGGTCGCCGTCGCCCTGATAGGTAAAAACGAACGTGCCCGGGCTGGCCCGCTTCAGCCCCGTGGCGACCGCCGCCCCCCTGCCGTGAGCCGATTCCGCCATGTCGATGTCGAAGTAATTATAGGTGAACACCGCACACCCCGGCGGCGGTATGCCCACGGCCACATCCCGCAGGTTCATCTCATCGATGAGCTCGGCGATGATGCGGTGCACCACGGAATGCCCGCAGCCTGGACAATAATGGAATATGGCCTTCTTCAGCGATGCCGGGCGCGAATATATCTGCTTCATCTGCTGACCTTCAATCCCTTCTGATAGTAAAGGCGCGTGATGGCCCGTTGCAGCTCGCTGGGCGTGGGTATCACCCCGCCGGTGCGCCCGTAGAACGAGACCTCGGCCGAGCCCTCCACTGCCAGCTTCACGTCTTCCAGCATCTGCCCCATGTTCATCTCTATATCCAGGAAATGCCTCTTGCTCTCTGACAGCTGTCTTATAGCCTCGGACGGGAACGGCCAAAGCGTGATGGGGCGCACCATCCCAACCTTGAGCCCTTCTCTCCTGGCGTTCTTGATCGCGCCCTTGGCGATGCGGGCAGCCGTGCCGAAAGCGACGACCACCAGGCTGGCGTCCTCCAGCATGAAGGTGTCGAAAGTCACTTCGTCGCGCTTGATTATCTCGTACCTGCGGAACAGGCTCCAGTTAAGCTCTTCCAGCGTCGCCGGATTGGAGGTGAAGGTCTTCACGATACGGCTGGGGCGTCCTTTAGCCCCGCGCAGCGCATCGCTGCGCACCGGAAGCTCTTTGGGTGTCTCATACTTGAACTCCACCGGCTCCATCATCTGTCCCAGCACCCCATCGCCCAGTATGACCACCGGCATCCTGTACTTGTCGGCGAGGTCGAATGCCCTGTGCGTCAGGTCCGCCAGCTCCTGCACCGACGACGGCCCCAACACTATCGTTCGATAGTCCCCGTGTCCCCCTCCCCTGGTAGCCTGATGATAGTCCGACTGGGACGCCGCTATGCTGCCCAGCCCCGGACCGCCGCGCGACATATTGACAATGACTGCGGGAAGCTCACAGGCGGCCAGATAGGAGATGCCCTCCTGCTTCAGGCTGATGCCCGGGCTGGAGGAGGAGGTCATGGCCCGCACCCCGGCCAGGCTGGCGCCGAAAACCATGTTGATGGCGGCCAGCTCGCTCTCAGCCTGGATGAAGGTGCAGCCCTTCTTCCGCCCCAGGTTCGCCGCCATGTACTCGGTAAGCTCGTTCTGCGGCGTGATGGGATAGCCGAAGTAGCACTGGCAGCCGGCCCTTATCGCCGCCTCGCCGATGGCGCTGTTGCCGTACATCAGCGCTTTAGTCACGGTACACCTCTATGGCCACCTCGGGGCAAACCAGCGCGCAGACGGCGCAACCGCTGCACTCTTCGTCTTTTACGCATGCAGCGACCCGGTAGCCGTTGGCGTTAAGCTTGTCGGATAAACCGATAACGCCGTTGGGGCAGAACAGGACGCAGAGCTCGCACCCCTTGCAGAACTCCTGATCTATCTCGATGTGTCCCTTCATGCTAGATATCTATTGTAAAGTGAAACTCACCCCAACTGCAAGCACCCGGAGGAGCAGACTGCTGCCGGTACACATCGACCCGGTGTACCATCGATATCCCCCGAATGCTAGAAGCTCGACTTAGCAAGACTTAACGATGTCATGCTAATATCTAAACCGACACGTGGGAGACACATGGCTGATGTCTGCCGCTCGTCAACAAGATGACTCATGAGCGTGATCGATTCCAGCCGATTAGCCAGTATGTATCCCCGATGCAGATCGCACGACATTGGATGCAATCGACGAGGGAATAAGCACCGACCTTACCGGTGTTGGGATTACCCTTCTAAACCCGATTTATTCGATGTAAATTGTACTAGTTCAGATAGATGGGTGACACCTATAATGGTGTCATGAGGATAAAAAGTTCATTAGTATCCGGTTATACACGTCTGGCAAGGCTGGACCGTCAGATGTCGAGGGATGCGGCTAAGGGGTTGAAATGGTTTGATTACTATTATTCACACGGTCGTAACGCCCGCCTTACCTGCCGCTACTTCGGTATAAGCCCTCAAACGTTTTACCGCTGGAAACGTCGCTATGACCCCCGGGATCCCAGCAGTCTGGAGGACCGTTCCCACAGGCCAAAACACCTGCGTCAGCCTACCTGGAGCCCTGAGCTGGCTCAGCAAGTGCTTCGGCTCAGGGAAGAATACCCCAGATGGGGTAAAGACAAACTATGCAGGTTGTTACGTGATGATGGACATCAGGTTTCAGTCTCTATGGTAGGCCGGATATTGCGCCAGCTTAAGGCGAGAGGGGTGCTCAAAGAGCCTGTGCCTAATCATGTATCCGCCAGGAAGCGCCTGCGACAGCGTCCCTTCGCCATCAGAAAGCCCAGGGACTACCCGGTTAAAGAGATAGGGGATATCGTGCAGTTAGATACCCTGGACCTGAGACCTTTGCCCGGGGTAGTCCTCAAACATTTTACCGCTCATGACGTAGTTTCCAAATGGAATGTGATGAGCGTCCACAGCCAGGCTAATGCCAGCACCGCCGCCCATTTCCTCGATACTCTACAGGAACGGATGCCCTTCTCTGTGAGAGCGATACAGGTAGATGGCGGCCCTGAGTTTGAGGCGGTATTCGAGAAGGAATGCCAGTCGCGGGGTATCCGGCTGTTTGTTCTGCCACCTCGCTCACCTAAACTGAACGGGGGTGTGGAGCGCGCTCACCGGACGCATACCGAAGAATTCTATGAAATCACCGATTGCTCCTTCGAGCTTGCTGACTTGAGGGAAAAGCTATTAGAATGGGAACACATCTATAACACTGTTAGACCGCACCAGACATTGAAATACCTTACTCCAAGAAAATTCCTGGAACAACGAGAAAAAGAGGAGGTAAAGTGTCACTAATCATGTGGACGAGTACAAGAGCTTGACTGCGCATGCCCCTGCTGTTAGACTGGCCCCGTGGAGGAGGTGCGCGAACGCTGCCTTTTCTCCAGCCCGGTTGGGTTAAAGCGGTCGGCGGTTTGAATCCACCCACCCTGACCATCACAAAATCATAGAACAAAGCCAGCTCATTAGCGGTCTTTTTTCGACACATTGAGGATGTCAAATGATAATTGTTGGTGAAAAGATCAACACCAGCCGGAAAAGCATCGAGGAGGCGGTCGCCAGCCGGGATGCCGCCTTCATCGTCGATGTGGCGCGCCAGCAGGCGGTGGCCGGGGCGGATTACATCGATGTCAATGCCGGCACGTTCGTCGACCGGGAGGCCGAGCTGCTGTGCTGGCTGGTCGATACAGTACAGAGAGAGGTAGACCTGCCGCTGTGCCTGGACAGCCCCAACCCCCAGGCGTTGGCCGATGCACTCAAGCTTCACAACGGTGAGCCGATGGTGAATTCCATCTCGCTGGAAGAGGAGCGGTACAACGCGCTGATTCCGGTGATAACTTCACGACCCTGCCGTGTCATCGCGCTTTGCATGGGTCGAACGGCGATGCCGACGACGGTGGAGGAAAGGGTTCAGGTGGGAGATGAGCTGGTCGGCAAGCTAACCGCTGCGGGTATCCCCGTCGACAAGATATATGTCGATCCACTGATCCAGCCGGTATCGGTGGACACCAACATGGGCGTGGCCGCGCTGGTGGCCATCAGTCGCATCATGGAACAATTCCCCGGTGTGAATACAATCTGCGGCCTGTCCAATGTGTCCTTCGGGCTTCCCGAACGACACCTGATAAACCGCAACTTTTTAGCACTGGCCATGTGCCACGGCCTGAATGGCGCGATCCTGGACCCTACCGATAAAAAGCTCATGGCAACCGTTTTCGCAACGGAAATGCTGCTCGGAAAGGATGAATACTGCCAAAGCTATATCGATGCCTATAGAGACGGACGCATATCCGGTATCTAGCATTACCACCGGCCGACAGGGAAAAGACCAAGGAGGGCTACGATGAGTGAACTGAAGGCGCTTAAAGAGGCGGTCATCAAAGGTGATATCGCTGCCGCTACTGCAGAGACCAGCAGCTCGCTGGACGGTGGCACGGATGCCCAGCGTATCCTCAATGACGGCTTGATATCCGCGATGGATGAGGTGGGTGAGCAGTTCGCCAAGGGCTTGATCTTCGTCCCCCAGATGCTGCGCTCCGCTAAAACCATGAAAGAGTGTGTTGAACTGCTGCAGCCGTATTTCAAGGAAGGGGACATCGCCTCCAAGGGGACGGTCCTGATCGGGACGGTCAAAGGCGATCTCCACGACATCGGCAAGAACCTGGTCTCCATGATGCTGGAGGGGGCGGGGTTCAAGATCGTGGACCTGGGCGTCGATGTCTCACCCGATACGTTCGTTCAGAAGGCCCGTGAGGTCAAGCCGGATATCGTGGGCATGTCCGCGCTGCTGTCAACCACCATGCCTTCCATGCCCAAGACCATCGAGGCGCTCCAGGACGCCGGCCTCAGGGACGAAATCAAGATAATGATCGGGGGCGCCCCGGTGACTGAAAGATATGCTGTTGAGATCAGGGCGGATGGGTATGCCTCCGACGCCGGCTCCGCCGTGACCAAAGCTAAGAGCCTCCTCGGCATATCTTAATCCCGTTCACTAAAAAGCAGGAGGTGGCATTGAATCCGAAAGACGTCCCTGTGTTCCGGCCCCGGCTGAAGGTACTGAGCCGGGAGCAGGCCCTCGCCATACATCAGGCTTCACTGCGGATACTGCAGGAGATAGGCTTCAAGATGGAGCATCCCGCCGCGCTGAAGATGCTCGCCGATGCCGGCTGCGATGTCTCCGGCGGCGACTGGGTAAAGATGCCCCCGGAGCTGGTTCAAGATGCGCTGAACTCCGCCCCTAAAAAGATCGACCTGCACGACCAGAGGGGCAACCTCACCATGCCCCTGGCTGACGGCAACTACTTCTACGGGACCGGGTCGGACACTACCTTCACCGTGGACCTGGAGACGGGAGAGCGGCGCCGGACCCGGCTGCAGGACACCGCCAACTTCGCCCGGCTGGTGGACGGGCTGGAGAACATGTCCTTCGCCATGTCGATGAGCAACCCGGAGGACGTGCCGGTGGACGATATCTACACCCACGCCTTCGCCGAGATGGTCAAGAACACCAACAAACCTATCGTTTTCATCGCCGACAGCGGGCGGGATATCGCCAGGATATACCGCATAGCCTGCGCGGTCGCCGGCGGCGAGGCGAACTTCCAGCAGAAGCCCTTCATCCTCAACTACTCGGAGGCCATCAGCCCGCTGCGCTTCCCCCAAAACGTGATGGAGAGGCTCATCTTCTGCGCCGAGAGGAAGATACCGCTGTGCCTCCCCTCCGGTTCCAACGCCGGCGGCGGCGCCCCGGTGACGCTGGCCGGCGCCATGGCGCTGGGCATCGCCGAGAACCTGGTGGGCCTGGTGGTGCATCAGCTGGCGGGTAAAGGCTCGCCCTTCCTGTTCGGGCCCAATGTCAGTGTGCTCGATATGAGGCACACCATCGTATCCTACGGCGCCCCGGAGTGGAGCCTCACCCAGGCGGCGCTGGCCGACATGCGGGACGAGCTCTACGGGCTGCCGATATGGTCATTCGCCGGCGCCTCCGATTCCAAGGTCATGGACGCTCAGGCGGGTGCCGAATCCATGTTCTCCATCATCACCGCCATGCTGTCGCGCTGCAACCTGATCCACGACGGGGGGTACCTAGAATACGGCAACACCTCCTCGCTGGAGATGGTCGTCATGAACAACGAGCTGGTGTCCATGAGCCGAGCCTTCGTCCAGGGGATAGCCGTCGATGAGGACAACCTGGCCTTCGATGCCATCGGGAGGGTGGCGAAGGAGCCGGGATCCATGTTCCTGATGGACGACCACACCTTCGAGCACTTTATGCAGGCCCAGTTCCTGCCCCGGCTGCTCGACCGCTCCCGCTACGACGCCTGGGAGGAGGCCGGGGGGATGGACATGTACCGGCGGTGCAACGACGAGGCGAAAAGGGTTCTGGCGGAACACCAGGTCGAGCCCAAGCCCGATTCCGTCCTTCAGGAGATCGATACCATCCTGCACCAGCGTTGAAGGGATTGAACGTGGGAACGAGCGTACCCGAGCTCAAAGTACTATCGGACGAGGATCTCGAGCAGGTCGATGATACCGCCCGCCGTCTGCTGAAACATGTGGGGGTCCAGCTCCGCGGCGATAACGGTGGCAGATATCTCGACAGATTGCAGAAGGCGGGCGCCTCGGTGGATAAGGAGAACCAGCTGGTGCGCTTCGATGGCGCCCTCATCGACGGCCTGATGGCCGGTGCACCGGAGAGCTTCACCCTGTATTCCAGGGACGGTACGAACGACCTACAACTGGGACAGGGCAACATATATTTCGGCAACGGCGGCCGCGTGTTCCACATCCTCGATATGGGCACCGGCGGCTACCGCCTCTCCCTGCTGCGGGACGTGGCCAATACCGCGACCCTGGTGGATAACCTGGACCATATACAGTTCTACATCATCGCCTGCCAGGCGCACGATATAAAGCCGGTGAACTACCATCTGCTGGACTTCTTCTATTCGCTGAACCACACCGCCAAGCACGTGATGGGGGGCTGCACCAACCTGCGGGGCGCCAGGCAGGTGCACAAGCTGGCGAGCATCATCGCCGGCGGTGAAGACAGGCTTAGGGAGAAGCCGTTCGTTTCGGTCATCACCAATACCCTGTGTCCGCTCACCGTAGCGGTTTACACGCTAGACATCCTCGATTTCTGCACCGCTAAGGGCATCCCGGTAACGTGCGCCTCGGTCCCTATGGCTGGAGCCACCTCCCCTGCCACACTGGCGGGGACCCTGGCCCAGATGCACGCCGGCGCCCTCGCCGGTATGTGCATAGCGCAGATGTTCTCACCCGGGGCCAAGGTATTGTATGGAGCGGTGCCTACGACGATGGATTTGCGGCGCATGGAGTTCTGCATGGGCTCGGTGGAGATGGCGATGATGAACGCCGCGGCGGTCCAGCTGGCGAAGCGCTACGCCCTGCCGATATATGCCTCCAGCGGCGTCACCGAGGCCAAGAGGCCCGATATCCAGGCAGGCTTCGAGAAGACCGCATCCAACCTGATGGTGGGCATGGCGGGCGGGGATTTCATCCACCTGGCGGCCGGCATGCTGGACTCCGCCAAAGCCATATCCTACGAGCAGTACGTCATCGACGACGAGATCATCGGCATGGTGCAGCACATCCTCAGGGGCATCGCTGTAAACCGGGACACCCTGGCCTTCGATGTCATCAAGGAAGTGGGGCCCGGCGGCAACTTCGTCGCCGAGGAACACACGGTACGGCACATGATGGACCAGTTCTACTACCCCTACCTGAGCGTCAGATCCAACTTCGACATCTGGGAGGAGAAGGGGAGGCCGGACATGCTGAGCCGCGCCAAGGAACGAGTCGAGGAGATATTGGGAAAGGCCAGTGATGGGCTGCTGGGCCACGATACCATCGCGCGGATACAAGAGGCCTTCCCCGGCAGCCGCATGATCTAGACCCCTGGGTGAAGACGGTGAAAAAGCGACAGAGAACAGTGCGCCTCATCAGCTGCGAGGTATTCAGGCCGGCGCTGGACTTCCTCAACGTGGAGCGCAGATACCCGCACCTCGAAATAACCTATCTGCCCTCTCACCTGCATCTGAGACCGCAGCAGTTGAAACAGCGATTGTCGCAGGAGATAAGCAAGTCAGCCGAAGGCGGGGAGCGCGTAATATGCCTGTACGGTGACTGCTTCCCCGACATCGATGCCTTTTGCAGGGAGCACCGGGCGCTGAAAGTGCCCGGCCACCTCTGTTATGAGATGCTGCTGGGGCCGGAGCGCTTCAACAGATACCTCGATGAGATGGCCGGAACCTATTTCGTGGAGCAAGACGTGATACAGCACTTCGAGGACTACTGCGTGAACCCGCTGGGGCTAGAGGACGAGGAAATGCGGCGATGCTGCTTCGAGCACTACCAGAGGCTGCTGTACATCAGACAGCCGAAAGATGCCGACCTTGAATCCAGTGCATGCGATATCGCCGGGTTCCTGGACCTGTACATAGACATCAGCGATGCCGATTATTCTTACCTTGAAGCCAGTCTTAACGAAGTAATGCAGACGACTGCGGGATCGAAGCATGAACGTTAGAAAATCCAAACCAGAGGTGCTGCCGCAATCGAAGAGACGCCAGCAGCGGTATGTATGGCTCAATGTCCTGCCGGACGACATCTGGGTCAAGGTCCGCCCCGGCAGGACGATATGGGAAGCGCTGCACAATACCAACATAGACCTGGAAGGCGAGTGCGGCGGGCTGGGCAAATGCGGCAAGTGCAGGGTGAGGGTGCTATCGACCGGGATCGGGCGGCCGTCGGTGGAGGAGGAGAGGTTGCTGGGCAGGGAGGAGCTGGAACAGGGTGTGCGCCTGGCATGCCGCACCCCGGTGAATGAAGATATGGTCATCTCCACCGCCGAGAACGAGGCCAGGGAGGAGTACTTCCAGATCCTTACCACCAGCCACGAAGCTACCGCTGTCCACCGCCCGCCGCTGCGCCTCAAGCCTCTGGTGGAGAAGCGCGGTGTGGCATTCTCCAGCGACCTGCAGTACGAGTGGCTCTCCGATCTCGACCGCATCAGGATGGAGATGGGGCCCGAACATCACGGCCTCAAAGCCACCCTGGGCTGCCTGCTGAAGCTGCACGACATGCTGCTGCAGACCGAATATAGCGGCACGGCGGTATTCCACGACAACACCCTGCTGGCGTGGCAGCCGCGCAACGGTATAGACCTCCAGTACGGGCTGGTATTCGATATCGGTACCAGCACGGTGGTGGGCAAGCTGATAAACATGCAGAATGGTACAGAGGTGGCGGTGGCCTCCTGCCTCAACAGCCAGTACCGGCACGGACCCGATGTCATCAGCCGCCTCAACTACATCATGGACAACCCCAAGGGGTTATCCCGGCTCCACAGCCTGATCCTGCGCGACCTCAACCGCATCACCCGCAGCCTGCTGAAAACGGCCCGGGTCACCCCGGATGATATATTCGTTGCGGTGGCGGCGGGCAACAGCACCATGCAGCACATCATGCTGGGGCTGGACCCCTCCGGGATCGCGCAGGCCCCGTTCGCGCCCATCCTCACCGACGGCCTGGTGGTGAAGGCCAGGGATGTGGGTCTGGAGCTGCACCCCGAGGCCCTGTTCTACGCCATGCCCATCAAGTCGGGGTACATCGGGGGGGACCTGGTGAGCGTCATCCTGGCCTCGGGCGCCGCCGAGCAGGACGAGGAGATCATCCTGGGGCTGGACCTGGGCACCAACGGCGAGATGCTGCTCGGCAACCGCAGGAGGCTGATGACATGCTCCACCGCCGCCGGCCCTGCCCTGGAGGGGGCACGCATCTCTTACGGGATGATAGCCGGCGCCGGCGCCATAGAAGGGGTAACCCTTGAGGACGGCCAGATCCATTACAAGGTCATCGGCAACGTGAGCCCCCGGGGCATATGCGGCAGCGGACTGGTGGAGCTGGTGGCCGTGCTGACCAACGCCGGAATAATCCGTCCCGACGGCCTCATCCGGCGGTCGAAGAGGAAGATGGCACAGGAACTCAATCACCGGGTCACCAGATACCGCAGCGTCAGGCGCTTCCTCATCGCTTCAGCGGACGAGAGCGGGGACGGCAAGCCCATCTACCTAACCCAGAGGGACGTGCGCGAGGTGCAGCTGGCCAAGGCCGCTATAGCGGCGGGCATCCACGCCCTGATGGATGATATGGGACTGACGGCCAGCGACATCGACCGGGTGTATTTCGCCGGGGCGCTGGGCAATTATGTCAATCCGGAGCGGGCCATGGACATCGGCCTGATCCCGCGCTTCCCGCCGGACAGGGTGGCATCGCTGGGCAACGCCGCCAGCACCGGCGCCATCATGGTGCTGCTGAACGAGGAGTACTGGCAGATGGCCAACGAGCTGGCCCGATCAATCGAGCACATAGAGCTGTCCACCCGGCTGGACTTCAATCAATATTTCGTGGACAACATGGACTTCCCCCGCGGCAGCTAGCGACAGCATATGCCCGGATATGCCCGGCGATACGCCGTCAGCGATACATATCCACCAGCGAGGAGGCAAGCATGAAAACCGCCACCGAGTACCTGTGGTTCAACACCGCCAGGCAGCGCGAGTTCGTCAACATCACCGAAAGTGTAGCGGACATGGTGCGGCGCAGCGGCATCGCCGAGGGTTTTGTATTGGTCTCGGCCATGCACATCACCGCCGGCGTGTACGTCAACGACGCCGAATCGGGTTTGATAGCCGACATAGAGGAGTGGCTGGAGGGGCTGGCGCCCTTCCGCGCCGACTACCGCCACCACCGCACCGGCGAGAGCAACGGCGACGCCCACCTCAAGAGCCTGCTGGTGCACCACGAGGTGACCGTGCCCATCACCGGCGGCAGCCTCGACCTCGGCCCGTGGCAGCAGGTGTACTACGCCGAGTTCGACGGCCGGCGGCGTAAGCGGGTCATCCTCAAGGCCCTCGGCGAGTGATAACGGCATATTTACCCCAGGTTAAAGCGGTGTAAAGAGCTGATTAAAACCGGGCTGCAGCCCCGACTTATTATTGACAAATCGGCAAAAAAGGAGTACAAGAGAGGCATCTGGGTGATGCTGTGCTTAAAAGGAGGGGAAGGATGAAGAGGTCACGCATATCCGCAGGTTCCGCGATTTTTATCCTCTTGATATTCTGCATACCGATCCTGGTATTCACCCTGGTGGGCGCCACCGCCATGCAGGCCGACCCGCTGGGCGA
>CAZYOO010000045.1:0-13017 GCA_964649185.1 uncultured Dehalococcoidales bacterium | reverse complement strand
CATCCGAGCGCGGCACCGTCACCTTCACCACCGACGGGGAGCGGCTGTGGGTGGAAACGGAGCGGTAGCCTTCAAAGCGCTACAGATGAGGTATAACCAGCATAAGCCAGGGGGCGGTCAAGACGGCCATTATGACTGCAACCGTAACCGCCTGCCTATTGTCCAGCTTCAGGAAGTATCTCGACAGCAGATAGTTCGCCAGCCACAACAGGCCGAGGGGCATTATCATCAGCAGCACCTGAAGCGTTACGTTAATCCTGGGCTCCCAGCTCCAGTTCCATGCTATCCCGGCGTACACCGCATTTATCGGTATCCCTATGAGGGTGATAAAGAGGGCGTAGAGCATCCGGCGTCCCATAGTGACGCTCCGGAGCATTCCCGCTGCAGCCGAATCGGCTGGACGCCAGGGGCGCCACAAAGCTACTGTCAGCACAAGCCAGTTCCACAGGTAATCAAGTATCAGGCCGAGGAAAAAGCCCCCGACAGCAAACAGGAAATAGAAGATGGGGCCGATGCCGAAGTCATAGAGGTTGGTGCTTCCCGCGGTCTGTTTCTCTGAAGTCCTGCCGTTCATATCCCCACGCCCTGCCTGCTGTGCGCCAAGTATAATGCCGGCCTTTACCGCCTGTCAAATCGATCCCCGCATGGGAAATGAACGGGGCGCAATAGCCAATATTGACAACCGCAGCCTCCCGTTGTACGCTTGCGGCACATGAGGCCATAAGATGAAATGCGGTAACCATCCGGAACGTGATGCGGTGGGTACCTGCGCCCGCTGCGGAACGGGCGTGTGCGTCTACTGCCAGACGGCGGTGGAAGGCAAAACCTACTGCCCCACATGCGTCGACAAGGTTTTCCTGAAAGCGGATGAAAAGGAGAAGCCTGTGCGCAGGGAGACGGTGGCGGAGGAGCTGGCCTCCATAGGTGTACTTCCAGCGGATGAAAAGCTGCCGCCGCACAGGCCTAACCCGCTGAGAGCGCTGCCCCGCATCATCATGTTCGGATTGCTGTTTGCAGTGATCGGCGGCAGCCTATATGCGGCGATATTCATGCCCGCCATGCGGATTGCCGAGACCGGCAAGGAGTTCCGGGACCACAAGTACGTGCTGGAGCTAGGCAGGGGGTACGCGGCGGGCGGGGACGGGCACAAGATAGAGCTGTTCGACAACCCGGAGGCGAAGGACCCCACCTGGGAGGAGCTTGTGGCGTTCCTGGAGGCCGATACCACCGATGAATATATTTACACCTCAACCTTCAGGTGCGGCGACTACGCTGAGATAGTGCACAATAACGCCGAAGCGGCGGGCATACGCGCCGGTTTCGCCGTGGTCTACCTTGCAGAGTGGGATGAACTGCACGGGATAAACGCCTTCGATACAGTGGACCAGGGGCTGGTGTATATCGATTGCACCGGGCCGGACTGGGGATTCCACTGCTCCGCGGATAAGATAGTACTTGTCGAAGAAGGCTGCCAATACATGCCCGCATTGATCTTCCCCTGTCCTGAAGACCCTGATTTCACCTGCGAGAACCTGGGCCCCGTCACCAAAGTGAACATCCACTGGTGATTGACAAACCCACACCGCCGTTGTACTCTTGCGGCACAATGCCCATCTCGACCTTCGCAAACCGAATCGATAAAAATGCGGTGCGCGATCTCAAGAATCGACCACTGCCGTCTCCCATAGACGCCCTGAACCTGGTTGATATCGCTAACGAGGCCAGCTATCGCTGGTACGGACTGCTGCTGTCACCTCTAGTGCTGCTGTTTGGGGGTCGGCCGGTATGGGCCGGCGTCCACCAGCGTTCTCTGCTAGGCCAGAAGCAGGCCGACGAGATCGTTATCGTCCGCTATCCCAGCCACCGCATTCTGCTCAACATAATCAACTCGACGTACTACCGCCTGGTGAACCGGCTCAGGGAGAGGGGCGTCAGCTATCTCCGGTTCTCGATAACATATCGATTCGCTGGCGAAAAGAGAATGGAGCGCCGCGGACTGTATCTGGTGGCGCACTTCAACGGCAAGAGCGACACCGGAGACGAGGTGTCCAATAGGGTCAGAACTATTTTAGAACGTGAGCCGGTTCGGCTGATATATGCGTCCCGCGAGGTAACACCGCTGGACATATTCCGATCGCTGGAGCCGACCGATCCCAATCCGGTCGAGTACCGGGAAACGGCCATCTTATCCATCGAGGACATGGAATCGACGGCGGCACAGGTAGATGCGAAAGCACAGCACGATTTGCAGGTGGCCACGGACGGGATATCGCTCCATATCTATCGGGGTCTTGGCACGCTGGAGGCGCTGCCCCGGGCCAAGACAGCAAGACCGAGGTGAACCACAATTAATCCGAGGAGAGCGTCCATAGGTGTCAGGACAATGGCGAAAGGATATGGTCTGCCTCAGAACGGTTTCTGAGGCTTGTGCTGGCGCCACATCTCGTTGCGCAGGACGTTATCCTCCCCGGTGTGAATCGAGTCCAGCGGGTTGGCGCCTCCGCACTCCGTTCCGCAGTAGAGGCACTTCTGATGCCCGGCGAATATTGTCCTGCCGCAGGAGGCGCACTGCCTGACCGCCGACGTCACCTTGCCGTCCAGCTTGCCGTCCCTCAGGTCTATCTCGTTGACTTTCTGAGTCAGGTACTCGTCGGTGAGGCCGTTCTTCTCCGCTATTATCTCCCAAAGCGCCCTGTTGATCAGCAGCATCTTATCCAGCGCGCTGCGCAGGGTCTTGATCTCCGTGGCTATGTCGGTGGCCCTCCTGCTGGCGTGCTGCGCGGCGTCCTGGGCATAGGAGATGTCGCGCTGCTGCCGCAGTTCCCAGAATAGCCCGCCATCCATCATTGCTCGCTCCTTTCCCGGCTGCCGGAACATCAGCCGCTTGAGACTGGTGTGACTATTATACCACGCCTGTCGACACCGACCGGCACGGCACGCGCCCGCTGTTGACAAAAACCGCCCGCCGTTGTACGCTTGCGTAACATGAAGGTCACCGTTCTCTAGAAACCGACTATGCTCTGGACATTGCGTCTTTCATTATTGCTGCTGGTAGCCGGAGCATTCCTCAGCCCGCAGATCATCGCTTACGTCGTCGTGAGATCGGCGGCGTGGTGCTGGAGGCTGATACTTAAAGCTGTTACCCGTTTCAGGATACCGTCGAGGCGATTGCCGGCGTCCGGCTCCATGCCTGAACAGGAGGTATCATGAGAGCAGCGGTTACCGGAAGCACCGGACTGGTGGGGAGCCACCTGGTGGAGGCCCTGCTGGAGCAGGGTTACGAGGTGCGCGCCCTGGCCCGCAAAACATCCGACATCGGTCACCTGAAGGCCACCGGCGCCGATATCGTCATCGGCGATGTGGAGGATTACGACAGCCTCAAGCCCCTGGTGCAGGGGGCTGACATCGTATTCCACGCCGCGGCCAAGGTTATGCCAGGCTGGGGCAAATGGGAGGAGTTCGAGTCCTGCATCGTCAAGGGCACCGAGAACATGCTCAACGCCGGCGTCGAGGCGGGGGTCTCACGATTCCTCTACTTCAGCTCCGAGGACGTCTACGGTGAAAACTTGTTCGGAGACACACCCGCCGATGAGTCCACGCCGGCGGAGGTGGAGCTCACCCCGTATACATATTACTGCTATGCCAAGCTCCTCGCCGACCGCCTGGCCCGCGAGTACCACGCGCAGGGAAAGATACCGGTCACCATCGTAAGGCTGTGCGGGGTGTACGGCCCCCGCGACCGGCTGCTCACCGACCGCTTCTACAATCTGGTCAAATCGCCGATAGTCATATGGCCCGGCAAATCCAACCCCAGGACCACGCTGGGCTATGTCACGGACGTGGCCGAATGCGCCATACTGGCGGCCACCAGCGACAGGGCGGCAGGTGAGGTCTACAACGTAGCCCCACCCGGCGAACAGCATTGGGGCGAGTTCGCCGATGACCTCGCCCGGGCACTGGGCAAGTCCACCCGCCGCTGGAGCATACCCATGCGCCCGGTCTACGCCGCGGCGTTCCTGATGGAGCTGTGGGCCAGGCTGTGGCGCTTCGAGGAGCCCCCCTTCCTCACTCGTGCCGATCTGCGGCTGTTTGAGAAAGGCATTAATCTGGGCGGCTCCAAGGCCAGGAAGGAACTGGGCTGGGAACCCAGGGTATCGCTGGAGGAAGGCACCCGGCGCTACGTCGAATGGAGACGCTCGCAGAGCAAGAAATGACCCGATGCCCCGAGCGGTCATCACATCACGGCAGGTTATACTCGAATGCCGAGAGGTTCTCCCCACCGGCTTCCGTGCCGAAGATGTAGCGATAGTAGCCCTCGATGCCCTTCAGGTGGTAGTTGAACCACGAGGTGAAATAGGTGGACGATACGTTGCGCTGCGCGGAGAAGCCGATGGTGCAAGGGTTATCCACTCCGATTACCTCTGCCAGAGCGGGCTGTTCCTGTCCGATACTTTCGGCAACCTCAGCAAGCAGCTGATTTAGGAAGCCTACGTGATTGCCGCCGTCTATCTCCACGTACTCCTTGACCGTGGTATCGGGTATGAGGTCGGAGTAGAACGGTAACGCCCGTTCAGGCGGTACCATGGCGTCGTTGCTCCCCACCTGCAGCTGGATAGGCACCGTTATGTTGGCTGCCGCCGCCATGACAGATGTAGTATTCCCAACGGCAAGCCTGTCGGTCTTGTAACCGCCGGGCGCCAGCGCCACCGCTGCATCCACCTCCGAGCCGGCAGCGCCCGTTGCCTCGATGGTTCCGCCACCCCCCATGGACAGGCCGATGATGCCGAAACTCTCCGTATCCAGCAGGCCATATATGGAAGAATCAGGATCGGCGTTCTGTCGTTTCAGCTCCTGTATGCCCTCGGTGAAACCCTCGGCCCACTGGCTCCAGACATGTAAGCTGGGATCGGGCGGGGTGAAGCCCAGTGTCACGTAACCATGCGATGTCAGGTGGTCGGAGATCCAGGTGACTGAATACTCGCCCCCATGCAAGCCGCTGGATACCACGATGCCGGGGTAGGGCGCGCCCGATTCATCCGGCCCGTCATCTTTCAATACCGGATAGCGGATCTTGGCTTCATACGTCCCGTAGCCCGATACGTTGTACGATACCGCGTAGATGCCGACGAGGTACGAGCCCGGCTCGTTCGGCGGGGCCACCGAAGGCGGGCTGGATATGGCCCCCAGTATCAATGCGATACCTATGCCGATGAGGGCCAGCGGCAGGACAATTCTGGTCATTTCTCTCCTACCGTTCCGCCGGGTTTTATCCATCATCTTCCACAACCCTTCCCCTTTCCTGTTGCCTCTGCCTTATCGACTGAACGTAGAACCCCAGCGCGCAGATAGCGAACAGCACGGCGGTGGCTCCGTAAATACCGATGCCCACCCAGTCGTGGGGCAGGCGCCCGGCAAGCCTGACGGTGCCGAATATCTGGAGGGCGGAGCCGACGGTGAAACAGACCGAACCGAACAGCCAGCCCCCGGCGCTGCGCATCCTGAGCATAACGATCCTCAGCCTCTCTCTACTCGATTATACCAAAGGAGTCAACCACAGGCACGGTATGCGTTGACAATCGGCTGGCGGGGGCTATAACATGGCAGCAGATGGGCACGCATTTCGAACGGCCGATGATCATCCGTCCCCCCAGTGAGAGGCTGAGCTACTTCCTGCCCCTGACCGCCGGCTGCTCCAACAACACCTGCACCTTCTGCGGCTACTACGGGGCCAAGCTCCGCATTAGGGATATCGAGGACGTGAAAAACGAGATCGATGCGCTGGCCCTTTACATCGAGCGCGGCGTTTGTCTCCCCACCGTCCCCGACATCGTCTACGGCATCGCCCGCCAGTGGGACGGCCGCAGGGTGTTCCTCCAGGACGGCGATGCGCTGATCTACCCGTTCGACGGGTTGAAAGAAGCCCTGCAATACCTCAATCAGAAGTTCCCCGCTCTGGAGCGGATAGCCACCTACGCCAGCCCCCGCAGCCTGCTGCTCAAGACCCCTGAAGAGCTGGAGGAGCTGCGCCAGCTCAAGCTGGGCATCGCCTACATGGGGATCGAGAGCGGCGATGAGGAGGTGCTGAGCCGCATCACCAAAGGGGTGGATTACCGGCAGATGGTGGAGGCGGGAAGGAAGGCCAAAGATGCCGGCATCATCCTCTCGGCCACCGTGATCCTCGGCCTGGGCGGGGTCGAGGGCAGCCAGCGGCACGTGGCCGAGACCGCCCGCATCCTCACCGAAATCGACCCCGAGTACGCCGGTGCTCTGACCCTGACCTTGGTGCCCAACACCCCGCTGTACGAGGAGGCCCGGCGCGGGGATTTCCAACCCATCTCCCCATTCCAGTCCCTGGAGGAGCTGAGAGCGATCATCGAGAAGACGCAGTTCACCGACTGCTTCTTCAGCTCGATGCATGCCTCGAACTATTTCTCGATCCGGGGCAGGCTGCCCGGGGACAAAGGGAGGATGCTGCGGGAGCTCGACTCGATCCTGTCCCGCAGAGACCCCCATCTGCTGCGACCGGAATTCCTGAGGGGGCTTTAGCCTCCTGCCCACCGACCATTGCTGACGCAAAACAGCCAAAGGGCTTGACAGGCGTCGTCCAATTAGGGTATAAGTATTCTCGCCTAATGGCAAGAAAGGAGAGACATGGCAGAAAGCGTCTACAAGGTAATCACGCTGGTAGGGACCAGCACACAGTCGTGGGAGAAGGCAGCGGAGGCAGCGGTCGGCATGGCTTCGAAGAGCCTGCGCGACCTGCGCATCGCCGAGATTCAGGAGCTGGATATGCAGATAGAGGATGGAAAGATCCGGGCATATCGGGCCAAGGTGAGGGTCTCCTTCAAGTATCAGGGCAAAGAGTAGCCCGAACGGCCTTATCCTTCGATAGGCTGACTCATTTAATAGCAGCACGAAAAGGGGGGTGCTTGGTGAGGCATCCCCTCTTTCTTTCAACGTCAAAGGCTTGATTTTACCGCTCGCAAACAGTACAATGGAAACACCCCTAACTTAAGGAGGCTCAAATGGGTGCTGACGAGAGATATGACATAGTTATCGTGGGGGGCGGGTTCAATGGCGTGACCACCGCAGCCTATCTGGCCAAATGCGGGCTCAGCGTCTGCGTGCTGGAGGAGAGGCTGGAGTGCGGGGGCGGGGTGGAGAGCTCCGAGCCGATAGCCGGCGTGCGCATCAACCCCCACGCCATCATGATGTACGGGGCGCCGGCCCCGGGCTTCGAGCAGCTGGAGCTGCATAAGTACGGCTTCCGCATGGACTGGAACCCCAAGCTGGTAGATATCACCAAGCAGGTGGGCCGTGGCGCACTGACCACAGAGGGAATGGCGCCCATGGCGGAGAAGGACATGATGGGCTGGGCCAGGCTCAGCGGCATGCTGGGCGAGCCGAACTTCCTGTGGGACCTGCTGCGCGCCACCTTCTGGTGCCCGCCGCACCCGCCGGAGGTGGAGGTAACGGCGGACAACATCCCCTACATGCAAGTGTACAAGCAGAATGACCCCGGCATCTGGACCGAGGAGTTGCTGGATATGACCATGTTCGATCTCCTGGACGAGTACTGCGAGAGCGAGCATTTCAAGGTGCAGCAGGCGATGGTAGCCTGGTACTCCGGGGCCGCCGCCCACTGGGAGGGGATGGCCATCCCCGCCCTCGCCTGCGACTGCACCCTCACCCTGGTGGGCAAGGTCAGCGTGCCGCGCGGCACCATGCACGGCTATTTCCACTCCATCTTCCGCTGCGCCGTGGACCACGGCGTGGTGATGCGCACCTGCTGCCCGGTGGACGAGATCATCGTGAGCAACGGCAGGGCCGTGGGCGTTCGGATGCGGGATACCGCCGCGGTGGCGGAAAAGACCATCTGGGCGGACAAGGCGGTCATCAGCGATGTGGACATCTACCAGACCTTCAACAAGCTCATCGGCCCGCAGCACCTGGACCGTGCATTCCTGCAGCGGGTGAACGACGTCAGCCTCAAGGGCGGCAGCATCTACGTATCCCACATCCTGAGCAAGGAGCCGCTGCGCTGCAAGCAGAAATTCTGGAGCGAGTTGATGGAGTACGAGTCGTCTCAGGGGCCGTACCCCTGCGACTCCCGCGAGATATACTACGAGCACGCCGCGGATGTTGACGGCCACAAGGGTGACCCCACCATGCCGCCGGAGCGGCTGATGTGGCTGGGGACCCCGGCCAATCGCTTCAGCAACCACCACAAGCAGTGCACTATACCCGACAAGTTCCTCATATCCCCCTTCTACGTCTACGTCCCTCCCCCCGAGTATCATGTGGAGAGCCCGGATGCCATCAATAAGAAGAAGGAGGAACTGAACGCCTACATGCGCAAGGCGTTCAGCGAGGTGATAGAGAACATCGATGACGACAATGTCATCTATCATTGGGCCAACACCCCGTACGACTCGGAGTTCCGCAACGCCGGCATGGTCGGCGGCACCTGGTGCGGCTCCCGACACTGCGAGGACCAGTGGTTCAAAGAGCGCCCCATGCCGGAGATGGCGCGCTACCGCACCCCCATCGACGGGCTGTACATCTGCCACCAGACAGCGGTGCACCCCGGCGGGCTGGCACTGATGGCCATCACCTACAACATGATGCACATCCTCATCGAGGACGGGCTGGTCGAGCCCGGCGACTGGTGGTACCCGTCGCCGTGGTACATCCCGCAGAGGGGCAAGATATCGGCGGTGCCCGGCCAGGGCAAGATACCGGCTTAATAGGTAATCGAGCGAAGGTGAACCCGCAGCCCCCGCCAATCCTGGCGGGGGCTTTTTGTAATCATCGGTCGCGCTAGCCTGAAGCGCCGCGGCGCAGGGTTGCCGCCGCCAGTATCGATATGGCCATGGCGAAGGCCACCAGGATGCCCAGTTCGAAACCCACATCCAGTAGGTTGTCCCCGCTGAGCATGATGCCCTGCATGCCGTCGACCGCGTACTTCAGAGGCAGGAACCTGGCGATCCACTGCAGGACGGGGTGCATATCCGCCACAGGCCAGATGACCCCGCAGAGGAATATCTGGGGGAACAGCATCAGCGGGATGAACTGGATCATCTGGAATTCGTTCTTGGCGAACGAGGAGGCGAAGATGCCCAAGTTCACCGCCATGGTAACGACGAAGGTCAGGAACACGAAGATCTGCCACAGGTCCCCGATGTAGGTGACGTCCAGCACGTAGATGGTGAACAGCAGAATGATGAGCGACTGGGTCAGGGCGAATATGAAGAAGCCCAGCAGGTAACCGATGACCATGTCCAGGCGGGACACCGGGGATGCCATTATGCGCTCCATGGTGCCCTGCGTGCGTTCCCGCAGGAAGCTGATGCCGGTGAGCAGGAAGCTGAAGAACAGGGCCAGCGTCGCCAGCAGGCCGGGGGCGTACCCGCTGAGGAAGGCGCCCTTCTCGGGGAAGCTGTAGCATACGATGGTCATCACCACCAGCGGCACCATTACGATGAGCGCCAGCGTGCGGCGGTCGCGCACCAGCTGGCGGATGATGCGCCCGGCGATGGGGAAGGCGTTACCCGGCATCTCCGCTCCCCTCCTCCCGCCGGACGAAATACAGGAATGCGTCCTCCAGGCTGGCGCCGGGTTTGCCCGTGGCCTGCCTCAGCTCGTCGGGGGTGCCCTCGGCGATGATCCTGCCCCGGCGGATGAAGGCCAGCCGGTCGCAGTGGGCGGCGTCGTCCATGGTGTGGCTGGACACGATGATGGTGATGCCCTTGTCGGTCAGCGTCTTGAAGAAGTCCCAGAAGGTGACCCTCAGCGCGGGGTCGACCCCCACCGTGGGCTCATCGAGAAACAGCAGCCGCGGGGCGTGGGCTACGGCGCAGGCCAGGCTCACCCGCTGCTTCATGCCCCCGCTCAGCTTGTGCACCGAGTCACCGCGCCGCGGCCACAGGTCCACCAGCTTGACCGCCAGCGACACAAGCTTGCGCCGTCTTACGCTATCCCTGACGCCGTAGATGCGGGTGAAGAAGTCCACGTTCTGGTATATCGACAGCTCGGCGTACAGGGACGGCAGTTGCGGCATGTACCCGATGTGGCGGGATAGCGACCGTGAATGACGTCTGCCGAAGACGCGGATGCTGCCCGAGCTTGGTCGCAGCAAGCCCGCCAGCAGCCGGATCAGGGTGGTCTTCCCCGAGCCGTTGGGCCCCAGCAGGCCGAAGCTGATGCCCTGCGGCACCTCCAGCGACAGGTTGTCGACCGCCTTTATCTGCTTGTAGTTGAACGACGCGCCTGTTACCTTTATCGCCGGGCCGGTGTATCGGGGTCTTGGCATATGCCTGCTCGTTAGATGCTGCGCTGACCCCATAATAGGGCTGGCCTCCAGCCTTGTCAATTCGATTGGCGGCACCCGACGGCCACCGGTTCAGGTTGACCGCCAAGCCCCTTTTTGCTAGAATTCATGAGACGTGTCTATTCTGGATAGGTTCGCCCTTAACGATAAGGTTGCCATTGTGACGGGTGCGGGGAGGAGCATCGGGAGGGGGATCGCCCTTGCCTTCGCCGAGGCCGGCGCCGATGTGGTGTGCACCGCCCGCACCGGGAGCGAGATAGAATCCGTAGCCTCGGAGATACTGAAGCTGGGGCGTAAAGCCATAGCCATCCCCTGCGACGTATGTGAGGCCAAGCAGATCGAGGCCATGGTGAAGAAGGCGGTTGAAGCCTTCGGCCGCATCGATATCCTGGTCAACAACGCCGGCGCCGGATACCTCAAGCCAGCCCTGGACACCAGCCAGAGGGCGTGGGAGTACCAGCTGCGATTGAACCTCACCGGGGCCTTCCTCTGCAGCCAGGCCGCAGCCAAAGTGATGCTGGAGCGTAAATCGGGCTCGATCATCAATATCTCCAGCCGCACCGCCGACCAGCCGGCGGTAGGCATGATCGCCTACGGCATCTCCAAGGCGGGGATGAACCACCTTACACGTACGCTGGCCTTCGAGCTGGCGCCCCACATACGGGTCAATTGCATCAGTCCCGGCGCCATCTGGACCGAGACCAGCGCCGATACGCTGGGACCGGCCAGGGACAGGATCATACGCGGAACCCCGCTGCAGCGCATGGGCACCCCCGAGGACATCGCGCTGGCGGCGATATACCTGGCCTCGCCTGCCTCCGACTGGGTAACGGGGAAGATACTGGAGGTGGACGGGGGCATATACGGCCAGATCTTCAAGCCCGGATAGAATCGCAGCAATTTCTTGCGATCAAATAGATACAATCAAAAAAAGGAGGACCAATGACAGAGGAGCGAAACGACTACAGCGGACCGTGGATCCGGCACTTCAGGTACGAGGACTTCTCCAAGGAGTTCCTCGGCAAGCTGCTATGCGAGTACGGCCGCCTGTACGAGCTGATGGACGGGCTGTGGTACAGCACCACCGCCGAGGACGTGGGCCCGGAGAAGGCGTGGGAGTGGGAGATGAAGGTGTGGCAGCGCATCGTGCGGCACGTGATGGGCGGGCTGCAGAAGGTAGCCAAGATCGAGGGCAACGACCTGTACACCATGTTCAAGGCGGTGCAGCTTGACCCGTGCTACACCGATGGGCTGTACCAGTACGACATCTACATCCGCGACCCGAAGTACGCCATAATGACCATCTACCGCTGCCCATCACTGATATACTTCGAGAAGACCGACCCCGGCAGGATCAAGCCGCTGTGCCACGACCTGGAGCCGCCGGCGTTCCAGGACTACGCCGAGTACTGGAACCCCAAGATCAAGGTGCGCCCACTGAAGCTGCCCCCGCGCGAGAAGCCGGGCGATATACCTGTCTGCCAGTGGGAATACATCCTGGAAGACTGAATCTAATAATCCAGCGGACGACCGCGAGGAAAGGGGTGCTATGGCAGAGCTAGAGGACTATAGCGGGGAATTCGACGCCGACCTGACGCTGCCAGACTTCTCCAAGGATACCATCCTACGGCTCTGGCGATCGAGCAGCCTGACCTACATGATGTTGGGAGGGCTGTGGTTCGATGTGGTCAAGGACAAGGTAGGCAAGGATAAGGCACTGGAATGGGAGCGGGAGGTCTGGCTGAAGAGGGGCGGCTGCGAGAACGATATACGCGTCTCCATGAATGCGCTGAATATCACCGGAGATGATGTAGCCACCCTGCTCAAGGCATTCCAGTTCGCCCCGGGAGAGGCGGGGTGGATCGATATCGAGTGCGAGTTGAAGGATAACAACCACGGCATCCTCACCGCCACCCGCTGCCCGGCGCTGGAGATACTCGAGCTATCCGGCGACGAGGAAAGGCGGAAACACGCCTGCGAGGATATCTGCGTTCCCGGGATGCAGCTCACCGCCGAATACATCAACCCCCGGATGAAATGCCGCGCCCTCAAGCTGCCTCCCCGCAAGGACAAGGGTGATATCGCCTGCCGCTGGGAGTTTACGATAGAGGACTAGGAGAGTACTATGGGAGAGCTGAACGACTATAGCGGCGATTTCGACGCCGACCTGACGCTGCCGGACTTCTCCAAGGAGGCGCTGATGCGCCTGCTGGTGGCCTCGGGCAAGCTGTACCTTGGGATAGACGGCATCTGGACCGGCCTGATGCGGAAGAAATACGGCGACAGGGCCGCCTTCGACCTCGACAAGGAGGTGTGGTTCTCCAAGGCTCTGGAGCTGGACATCAAGCAGACCTGCGAGGCGATGAACATCGTGGGGGACGATATCCCCACCCTGTTTAAGTACCTGCAGTTCGGGCCGGCGTTCTCGGTGATATACGTCGGGCCGCCGCCCGATTTCGAGCCCCGCGTTCAGTTCGAGCTCAAGGACAGGAACCACGGCATCATGACCGTCACCCGCTGCAACTCGCTGGAGTACTTCGAGCGCCATAACGACACCGCCCTGCAGAAGCTGGCATGCGAGGAGATCGACCTGCCGGCCTTCAAATGGATCGCCAGGCGGTTCAATCCCAAAATCGAGTGCGAGCCGATAAAGCTGCCCCCGCGCCAGAGCCCGGACGATGTCGCCT
>CAZYOO010000044.1:11508-13159 GCA_964649185.1 uncultured Dehalococcoidales bacterium | reverse complement strand
GCAGTTGCACTTTATCTGCCGGTAGTCCATGCCCAGCCGGTCCCATACCTCCAGCGTCTCCTTGCACAGCGCCACGTCGCTATAGCCGTACGCCTCCCGCAGGTGCTGTATCGTCTCGCTGTACATCAGGTAGCGGGTGTTGCAGTCCACCCTCTTGCCCCAGTTGGAGCCCTCGGTGAGATACGCCACCCATGACTTGTCGCTGGCGTTGTTGATGGTGCTCTGCAGGCCGCGCAGCGAGCCGAGCGTTATCCGCGACGGCTTGAACGCTGAAAAAACGTCGTCCGCCAGCTCGCGGTACTTCTGCTCCCAGCCGCGCACCGGCACCATGGGGTCGATGCGCATCCGCACCTCGTAACCCGCCTGCGCCAGCCGGGCCGCGGCCTCGATGCGCTTCTCCACCGGCGGGGCGCCCTTCTCGAACCGCCGCGCCACGCAGCGGGCGTTCAGGCTGAAGCTGACCACCGCGTTACTGGTGTAGTCGTTATCCAGCAGGTGCTGGACGCGGTTGGACTTGGTGAGGAACAGCACCCGGTGTTTCTGCCCCTCGAACAGGGGCATGATGAAGGTGGAGAAAGAAGAGCCGTTGCGCTCGCACATCAGCGAGTCGGCCAGCTCCCCGGTGTTGAGCAGCTCGGCGTGGCCGTTGCAGCCTTCGATGAAGCTGCGCACGTGCAGCTCTATCTTGTCGCGGTCTTTATAGTAGGGCTTGGCCTTGTCCGGCCCGAACCGAAAGGTACCTTTCAGGTAGCACCAGGCGCAGTTGTAGGGGCAGCCGGTGGCCCACTTCAGCTCCAGGAAGTGGGGGCATACCACGTCGGTGGGACGGCCCGGCACCGGCGTTTTCTCGAACCGGCAAATGACCGAGCCGTCCCCGACGCGGCGGATGAGGTTATGGCGCGTGCCGTCGAGCAGGGGGTAGTCCCACGTGGCGACCCGGGTGTTCACTACAGCCTCCGTATGACCCCGATGACGCGGCCCTGTATCGCCACGTTCTTGGGGTCGGCGAAGATGGGCTTCATCGCATCGTTGGCCGGCTGGAGGCGCACCTTCCCCGATTCGAGGTAGAACTTCTTCAGCGTGGCCTCCTCGCGGTCCTTGAGCCACGCCGCCACCATGTCGCCGTTGTCGGCGGTGGTGGCCTGCTCCATCAGCACCAAATCTCCCTCCACGATCATGGCGTCCACCATCGAGTTGCCCTTGACGCGCAGGGCGTACACTCCCTCCTTACATTTCGTCGTCTCCTCGGTGACCTCCAGGAAGTCGAGCTGCTGCGCGGTCCAGGTGTCGGCGGTGGGCACCGGTATCGGCGCGCCGGCGGCGATGTAACCGATGACCGGCACGCGCACCAGCCGGCGCAGCCCCAGCCCGATGCCTCGCGATATCTCGCGGTCGCGGCGGATGTGCCCGTCGCGCTCCAGAATGCGCAGGTTGTACTCCACCACCGACGTGGAGCTGATGCCGCACCCGTTCTGTATCTCCCGGATGGTGGGCGGGTAGTCGTGCTCGTCCTGGAAGCGGCGGAGGAAGTCCAGTATCTTGGACTGTTTATCCGATATGCCTTTCACCCTTCAAACCCCCTTTGCGAACGCATGTTCCGAAAATATGTTCTAACAGGGTAACACGGGAATGGGGGTTTGTCAAGGGGGGT
>CAZYOO010000044.1:5000-11408 GCA_964649185.1 uncultured Dehalococcoidales bacterium | reverse complement strand
AATCAGCCACCACCAGCTTCCCAATATGGCAAGTCCTAGAAATAAGAGTATTGGAATATGGTATATTTTCCACTCAGTAACCCAGGAAACAGTAACTAGCGATACTGAAAAGAAAATAAAGAGCCAAACTAAACAGGCAATAACAAACCAGCCGAAAGCTTCACGAGCGCTCATCTTGCCCTTCGGATAAACTAGCCACCACCCTATCGCTGCCACAGAACAACAGACTATTAATGCAGGAGGTCCTAGTAGAAAAGGACCGAGAGCATCCTCATAATTTGAAGTTCTAAAACCATCATTTATAACCCACTCACCAAGATAAATACTGCAACCTATTCCTAAGACTAATAGAATCCACCCGAATATGGTTCGCGCAATCATGATTGTAATGTGTTTCCCGCTTGCCTTGTGCCGCAAGCGTACATCGGGCGCGCGGGGGTTGTCAATGGGCATGGGGTTCGGGGCATAACAAAGCACCGCTCCGTCGGCGGTGCTCGCGGGATTGCCGGGAATCCGGATGGTTACTCTGTTTCGGCAGCCTGTGGGGCCTCGGCGGCTTCGGCTGGCTCGGCAGCCTCGCTAATCTCGGTGGCCTTCGCAGCCTTGGTAGCCTTTGTGGACTTGGCGGCTTTGCCCTTGGTGGCGCCTCCGGCCATTGCGGTGTTGAGCTGCTTCATGAGGCGCGACTTGCGGCGGGCGGCGTTGTTGGGGTGGATGACGCCCTTCTTGGCGGCCACGTCCAGCTCCTGTGCCGCCGCCTTGACCGCTGCCTGAGCGGCGTCGAAGTCCCCCTCCAGTATAAGCTTCCGTGCCTTGGTGACCGCGCTGCGTGTCGATGTGCGCACCGGGCGGTTGCGCTCCGCGTTGCGACTGTCGCGCTTCGCTGCCTTCTCTGCTGATGTCTTTCCTGCCAAGCTTCCCTCCTCCTATGTGATACGTTTCACGCTGACCACGCCGGGGACCCCCTGCAGCCGGGACAGCAGGCGGCTCAACTGGCTCAAGCCCTTGGTCTCCAGCGTAAGCGTTATGGCGGTGGCGGTGTTGCTGCCGTCCGCGGCGCTGGCGGCGGCGATGTTCACCCCGTCCTCGGCGACCACGGCGGATATGTCCCGCAGCAGGCCCACCCGGTCGGTGGCCTCCACGCGCACCGGCACGGTGTAGAGCTGCTCCTTCTCGCGGGGCGCCCACTCCACGTTGATCAGGCGCTCCGGCTGGTCCACGTTGACCACGTTGCGGCAGTCGCGGCGGTGGACGGTAACCCCCTTGCTGCGGGTCACGTAGCCGATTATCTTGTCACCGGGCAGCGGGTTGCAGCAGGGGGCCAGCTGGCTGAGCATGTCCTCCATCCCCGCCACGCGCACGCCGGATGATACCCTCTTCCGCTTCGGCGGTGGCGCCTCGGGGGGCGCCTTCTCCTTGGGCACCGACAGCCGGCCCACGATCTGGCGGACGCTGATATCGCCGGAGCCGATGGCGGCGAGGAAATCGTCCACGCTCTCCTTCTGGAACAGGTCGGTCAGCTCCTGCTCGGAGGTGGATATGCCCAGCCGCGGCAGCTCCTTGGAGAGCAGCTCACGCCCCTGCTGGATGTTGTCGCCGCGCTGCTGCTTGCGGAACCACTGCCTCACCTTCTCCCTGGCGTGAGTGGTCTGCAGGTAGCCCAGGTCGGGGTTGAGCCAGTCTCGGCTGGGGCCCTTGTCGCCCTTGGCGGTGAGCACCTCCACGATATCGCCGTTCTGCAACTGGTAGGTGAGCGGCACCATCTTGCGGTTCACCTTGGCCCCGGTGCAGCGGTGTCCCAGGTCGGTGTGGATGTGATAGGCGAAGTCCAGCGGGGTGCAGCCCGACGGCAGGTCCTTGATATCACCCTTGGGGGTGTACACCAGCACCAGATCGCTGAAGATCTCCTTCCCGATCGATTCGAGGAACTCCTTGCCGCCGATGCCCTGGTACAGCTCCAGCAGCTGGCGCAGGGCGGCGAAGCGCTGGTCGAGGGCGCTCTCAGCCTTGCCCTCCTCCTTGTAGCGCCAGTGCGCCGCCACGCCGTACTCGGCCACGCGGTGCATGTCGTAGGTGCGTATCTGTATCTCCAGCGGGGTGGTGCCCATGCACATCACCGTGGTGTGCAGCGACTGGTACACGCCGCCGCGGGGCTGGGCGATGTAATCGTTGAACTCCTTGGGCAGGGAGTGCCACAGCGCGTGGATCACCGCCAGGGCGTTGTAACAGTCCGAAACCTTGTTAACCTGTATGCGGATGCCGGACAGGTCGTAGATGTCGCTGAACTCCTTGCCCTGCTCGGCGTACCTCTGCATCTTGCGGTAGATGCCGTAGATGTGCTTGGGCCTGCCGCTGACCTCGGCCTCGATGCCCGCCGCTTTAAGCTCGTCCTGCAGTATCTTGGAGGCGTGCGCGATGTACTTCTCGCGCTGCTCCCGCTGGCTGGCGACCAGGCGGACTATCTCCCGGTATTTGCGGTTCTCTAGCTGGCGGAAGGCCAGGTCCTCCAGCTGCCACCCTATCTGCCAGATGCCTAGGCGGCTGGCCACCGGGGCGTACAGCTCCATGGTCTCGATGGCCACCGCCTGCCTTTTGGCCGGGGACATGCGCCTCAGGTTGCGCATCTTGTGCAAGCGGCAGGCGAGCTTGATGAACACCGCGCGGATGTCCTCGGACATGGCCATCAGCATCTTGCGCAGGCTTTCGGCGTGCAATTCCGCATCGCTCTCGCCCTTCTTGGGCTTAATGTCCTCGGGCCAGGTCACCTTGGCCAGCTTGACCACGCCATCCACCAGCCGGCTGACCCCGGGGCCGAACCTTTCCTCGATGTCCTTCAGTGATTTGCTGTCGCGAACCGGTATCTCGTGGAGGATGGCGGCGGCGATGGATTCCTCGTCCAGTTGAAGCTCGGCGATGGTGATGGCGGTCTGCAGGGCATGCTCCGCGTCATCGGGGAACGACTGCGAGACGTATTCGTAGGAGCCCTCGATGAGCTCCAGGGTCTTGGGGGGGAGATAGCGCTGCGTCCGGTCGAGCAGCTCGCGGATATCGGTCTTCCTTGCCACAACACACCAGTATACCCCAGCGCCGATAGTTGCGCAATTGCCCTTTACAACGGCGTTTTCCATAGTGTATTCTAGCCTCTGCAGGGAGGCTCATTTGTACAAGGCACCCAGAGGCACAGTGGACATACTGCCGGCGGAACAGCCCTACTATCGGCATGTCGAGGAGAAGGCGGCGGAGGTGTGCAGGCGCTACGGCTACGGCCGCATAGACACCCCCGTCTTCGAGGACTCGCGCCTGTTCGTGCGCACCATCGGCGCGGGCACCGACATCGTGGATAAGGAGACCTACAGCTTCGAGGACCGCAGCGGGCAGGGGATGACGTTGCGACCCGAGGGCACCGCCCCGGTATGCCGAGCCTATGTGGAGCACGGCATGCACAATCTGCCCCAGCCGGTGCGGCTGCATTATTTCGCCTCCATTTTCCGCTACGAGCGGCCGCAGAAAGGCAGGTACCGCCAGCACCAGCAGTTCGGAGCGGAGGCCATCGGGGAGGGCGACCCCGCCCTGGACGCCGAGATCATCGAGATGGCATGGCAATTCTTCAAGTCGCTGGGGCTGCGCCGTATCTCCCTGCAGGTCAACAGCATCGGTTGCAGGGATTGCCGCCCGCCCTATATCCAGGCCCTCAAGGAGCATTACCGGGGGCATGTCGACAGTCTGTGTCCCGAATGCAAGGCCAGGCTGGAGCGCAACCCGCTTCGCCTCCTCGACTGTAAGAAGCCGTCGTGCCAGGGGGTCGCCGATGCGGCTCCCCAGAGCGAACGGTACCTCTGCTCCGGCTGCAAGGAGCATTACCGCTGTGTGCTGCGCTACCTGCGCCTGATGCGGGTGCCGTTCCGCAAGAATTTCCGGCTGGTGCGGGGCCTGGATTACTATACGCGGACGGTGTTCGAGTTCCAACCCCGCGGCGAGCAGGGGGCGCAGAGCGCTCTGGGGGGCGGCGGCCGCTACGACGATCTCATCGAAGAACTCGGCGGCAAGGAAACCCCGGCTATCGGCTTCGCCACCGGGATCGAGCGCATCGTCATGAACCTGAAGGAGCAGGGGATCAAGATGCCGCAGCCGCAGGTAACCGGGCTGTACGTGGCGTACATGGGGGACAAGGCCAAGTCGGCAGCGGTCAGGTTCGCCTCGGAGCTGCGCCGCTCGGGTCTTATGGTCAACCTCAGCCTGGGGAACAAGAGCATCAAGGCCCAGATGCGTCAGGCGAACGCGCTGGGGGCGGAGTACGCCTTCATCTTCGGGGAGGACGAGGTGCGGAAGGGCACGGTAGCCTATCGCGATATGGAGACCGGTGAGCAGTGGGAGGTGGCCATGGAGGATGTCGTAGACCTGTTGGCCGAGGTGTAGGTGGTATAATAGTTGAAGGGAGCCCCGCAGAGGGGCTTTTTATATCGGGGGTCGTTGAGGTAAATGGAGCAGTTGGACACCGATCGAGATAAGGGAGAGGCGCCGGTTGCGGCGGAGCCGAGGAGCCTGGACGTCGTTTATAACGAGGTGAAGGAGCGGCTGGAGGTGCAGATGCGCCAGATAGAGGCACTGGACACCAAGACGGGACAGTTACTCTTCGTGGCCGGCATCACGCTGGGTATCGCCGCCGCGGCGCAGGCGGTGGCGATGGCTTCAGTGGATAACCAGTGGATCGCTCTGTTCTTCTCCCTGCCGGTGCTGTTCTATTTCGGCAGCATGTACTTCGCGTTTCGAGGGTGGGTGGTGCGGGAGTTCTTCCGCGACCCGGAGCCGAGGCCGTTGCGGGATCATTATCTGTTCGAGAGCCCCGAGTTCACCAAGCGCAGGCTGATAGCGCATTTCATCTCATCCTACGAGTGGAATCAGCGGAACATCAAGAAGAAGGTGCGGCATACGCGCATCGCGTCGTATCTGCTGCTGGGGGAGGTTCTGGCCTCGGTGGTGGTGCTGGTGGCGCGGGTGTGGTTCTAGTTAGATAATAAGGGGTGACTACCATGGACGATAAGGGAAAGACATCCGATAACGGCAACGAAAAGCCCTCTGAGATACCGCCTGAGGTATCTGCCAACCCTGACGTCGAAGACCCCAGGCTTTACAGCCCGATGCAGGAAGCCGACAGGCCGTCACCGGAACAGCGTACCGAGCAGGTCGCGGAGCCCGCCGCTGAAACTGAAGGGGATGAACCCATTGCAGACAAGGCCGAGTGATGCGTGATGCTGGAGAAGCTGGACGCGATTGAGCGGCGCTATGAGGAGCTGAACCGGCTGATGTCCCAGCCGGAGGTGGCCGCCGATTACGAGCAGGTGCAGGGGCTGGCCAAGGAGCAGGCGGGCATCGCCCCGATGGTATCGAAATACCGCCGGTACAAGAAGGTGGCTCTCTCTTTGGAACAGACTCAGGCGATGCAGGAGAAGGAGGCGGACGAGGAGATGGCGATGCTGGTGGCGGAGGAGGTGGCCAGTCTCGAGGAGCGCCTGGAGGGGCTGGCCCGGGATCTGGAGGAGGCGCTGGTGCCCCGGGATGCCTACGGGGATAAGGACGTCATCGTTGAGATACGGGCCGGGGCTGGCGGCGATGAGGCCGGCCTGTTCGCCGCCGATCTGTTCCGCATGTACACCCGCTACGCTGAATCCAGGGGCTGGCAGGTGGACGTCATCGATAAGAACGAGAGCGGCATCGGCGGGTTCAAGGAGATCATCTTCGAGGTCAAGGGCAAGGGCGTCTACAGCCGCCTCAAGTACGAGAGCGGGGTGCACCGGGTGCAGCGGGTACCGGTCACCGAGTCCAGCGGACGCATCCACACCTCTACCGCCACCGTGGCCGTACTCCCCGAGGCAGAGGACGTGGATGTGGATATCGACCCCGATGACCTGAGGATAGACATATTCTGCGCCGGGGGACACGGGGGGCAGAACGTGAACAAGCTGGCCACCGCGGTGCGCATCATCCACCTGCCCACCGGGGTCGTGGCCACCTGCCAGGACGAGCGCTCCCAGCTGCGTAACAAGAACCGGGCGATGGCGGTGTTGCGCGCCCGCATACTGGATATCGAGCAGCGCAAACACTCGGAGCAGATAGCCAGCGAACGCCGCTCGCAGGTGGGCACCGGCGACCGCTCGGAGAAGGTGCGCACCTACAATTTTCCCCAGGGCAGGATAACCGACCACCGCATCGGCCTGAACATGCACAACATGGAGGGCTTCCTCGGCGGCGAGCTGGACCCGATGATAGATGCCCTCGCCGAAGAGGAGCACGCCCGGCTGCTGGGGAAGGCATGACCGTAAAACAGGCCCTCCGCCGTACTGCCATCACCCTCGAAGAACACGCTATCGATGACGCCTCGTTGGAGGCCGAGGTGCTGCTGATGCACGT
>CAZYOO010000043.1:0-13548 GCA_964649185.1 uncultured Dehalococcoidales bacterium | reverse complement strand
CGCCTTCTTCGCCGCCTCAAACATTATGTCTATAGGCGCCTGCTTGCCGGTCCACAGCTCGAAGGACATCGCCCCCTGGTACACCAGCATGGCCAGCCCCCCCATCGTCCGTGCCTTCCGCGCCCTGGCCTCCTGCAACAGCACCGTCTCCAGCGGGTTGTAAACCACATCGTACACCAGCGCCCCCCTGGGGATGAGGTCCGACCGTACCGGCGATTTGTCCTCATTGATGGTGTGCTTCATCCCCATCGGGCTGCAGTTCACCAGCAGGTCACACTCCTGCAGCGCCTTCTTGAACGGCGGGCCCTTCGGCGACAGCACCTTGATAACGGGCGCCGGGTGCACCCTGAAGTCCAGCGATGCCACCCCCCCGATGTCCTTGGCATCCACGCAGCTGCGCGGCGGCGGCCCCGCGGTGCGCTTCAAGCTGCCATCGATGGCGGATGCCAGCCCCTGCGCCCGCCGGGTGACGATGTCGGTGATAACCAGCGATTTCACCCCAGCCCGCGCCAGGGCGAACCCCACAGCGTGCGCCACCCCGCCGGCACCGATCAACACCGCGCCCTTGCCCGCGGGGTCGAAACCGCACTCCTTCTCCAGTGAACGCAGGAAGCCGCCGGCATCGGTGTTGTAGCCGGTGAGCCTGCCCATGCGGTTGACGATGGTGTTCACCGCCCCCACCTCGTAGGCCAGGTCGTCCAGATCATCCATCAGCGGGATGATGTTCTCCTTGTGGGGCACGGTCACATTCGCCCCCAGCGTCTCCGGGTCGCGAAGGCGATCCAGCACCTCATCGAGCTGCGCCGGCTCCGTCTGCCAGAACTCGTAGCGCACGTCCATCCCGTAGTGGTCGAAGGCCGCTTGCTGCATCGGCGGCGACACCGAGTGCCCCAGCGGATACCCGATCAGTCCAACATGATTCGTCATTGACTCATCCTATCGATATATCCCTGCAAGATGACTGCTGCTGCCATGGCATCCAGTTTCTCCTTCCTCTTGCCCCGCTTGGCGCCGGCCTCCCTCATCAGGCGTTCGGCCTCCACGGTGGACAGCCGCTCGTCATATGTATCCACCGGTATATCGGTGGTATTCCCCAGCGCCGCGGCGAACTCCAGCACCGACTCCGCCTGCGCCCCGATGCTTCCGTCCATTGAGCGCGGAAGGCCGACCACGATGATATCCGCGCCGTGCTCCAGCGCCAGCGATACTACCCGCTGCACAGCCGACTCCCTGCTGCCCGGCTCTATAACCGTCAGCGGCACGGCGATGGAACCTTGGGCCAACGCCACTCCTATGCGCTTGTCCCCGACGTCAAGACCCAGAACCGGCATCCCCGGCCACCAGCCCTTTCACCAGCCCCAGCGCCTTATCTATCGCAGAGCTGTCCTTACCTCCGCCCTGCCCCGTCTCCGCCCGCCCCCCGCCGCGGCCTCCGGCCGCCTGCGACACCTGCTTCACGATGTTGCCGGCATGCAGCCCTCGCTCGACCAGGTCCGGGGTAGCCATCGCCACGAAGTTGGCCTGCCCGTTGAACACCGCCCCCAACACCACCAGCACGCTGCCCATGCGGTCTTTTACCAGATCGCCGGTCTGCCGCAGCGATTCTATGCTGGATGCATCCACCCGCGCCGCCAGCACCCTCACCCCATCCACCTCCTCCGCCTTCGCCAGCAGCGATTCCACGCCCTTCTTCGACGTCTCCCGCTGCAGGGATGCGGCCTTCCTCTTGGCCTCGCTGACCTCCCCCTGCAGGGCCGATATGCGGCCCTGAATCTGCGATGGATCCGTCTTGAGCTCCTCCGCCACTTCCTGGAGCATCGACAGTTGTTTCTCGACGAATGCCTCGGCGCTCCTGCCGGTCACCGCCTCGATGCGGCGCAGCCCGGAGCCGATGCTGCCCTCGCTGACGATGTGGAAGTAGCCGATCTCCCCCGTGGAGCCGACGTGGGTGCCGCCGCACAGCTCGGTGCTCACCGGCGGCCTGCCGATCTGCAGCACCCGCACCTCATCGCCGTACTTCTCATCAAAGAAGGCCAGCGCCCCCTTATCGATGGCTTCCCTGTAGGACATGATGGTCGGTTTGACGCGGAGGTTCTTGCGTACCATATCATTGACCGCCCGCTGTATCCTCGATATCTCCTCGCTGGTGACCGCCCGCGGATGGGTGAAATCGAACCTCAGGTGGTCGGGGGACACCACCGAGCCCGACTGCCGCACGTGCTCCCCCAGCACCCGCCTGAGCGCCGCCTGCAGCAGGTGGGTGGCGGTATGGTTGCGGGCGATGTCGCGCCTGCGCTCCCCGTCCACCTCAGCCACGACGCTGTCGCCTGCCGATATATGTCCCGCGACCACCCTGCCGTGATGGATGGTCAGCTCCGGCTTGGGCCGCGAGGTATCCTCCACGATGAAACGGCCGTGCGCGGCGCGGATCTCGCCGGTATCTCCCACCTGCCCCCCCATCTCGCCGTAGAACGGCGTCTCTCGCAGCACCACCTCACCCACATCGCCCTCGCCGAGCCTCTGCTGCTTCTTGCCACCCGAGGTCAGCAGCAGCACGTCGCTGCGCCGCATTAGCTTGTTTCCGTTGCCGCCGGTAAAGCACACCTCCGGCAGGCACTCCCGCTCCGCAATCTTTATATCCTTCTCATCCGCTGTCACCTTGCGCGCCGCCCTCGCCCGCTCCTGCTGGCAGGACATCTCCTTGTCGAAGCCCTCGCAGTCGATGTTTAATCCACGCTCCGCAGCGATCTCGGCGGTAAGCTCGCGGGGGAAGCCATAGGTATCGTATAGCTTGAAAACATCCTCCCCGCATAGGATATCCTTCCTGCAGCTTTTAGCCTCATCGATAATGCCGTCAAGCAGGTTGAGGCCGATGTTCAACGTCTGCTCGAACCGCCCCTCCTCGGCATCTATAGTGCTCAGGATAAATTCCCGCTCCCGCTTTAATTCGGGATAGACCGGTTTCATCTGGTCGATGACGATTCTGGCCAGCATTGCGATGAAGTTTTCAATCCCCAGCTTCCGCCCGAAGAGGGCCGCCCGCCGCAGCACCCGCCTCAGCACGTAACCCCTGCCCTCGTTGGACGGGATGACGCCGTCAGCGATGAGGAAGGTCACCGCCCTGGCGTGCTCGGCCACCACCCGCATCGCCTTATCGGTAGCTTCATCCTCGCCGTAACGCTTACCGGTCAGCCTTTCCACCTCGGATATCAGCGGCAGGAAGCAATCGGTCTCGTACACCGTCCTCGCCCCCTGCATCGCCGCGGCGGTGCGCTCCAGCCCCATGCCGGTGTCGATGTTGGGCTTGGGCAGGGGCGTGCGGCTGCCGTCCGCATGCTGGTCGTACTGGGTGAACACCAGGTTCCATATCTCGGTGAAGCGCCCGCACTCGCAGTTGGGGCCGCAGCCCGGCTTGCCGCAGCCGGCCTCCTCTCCCAGGTCGTAGTGTATCTCGCTGCACGGGCCGCAGGGGCCGGTGTCGCCAGCAGGGCCCCAGAAGTTATGCTTGTCGCCGAAGCGCTTGATCTTCTCCGCGGGGAAGCCGATGGCCCGCCAGCAGTCGAAGGCCTCGTCGTCGTCGGTGTAGATGGTGACCCACAGCCGTTCGGGGGACAGCTTGAGCCATCCGGTGACGAACTCCCACGCCCACTCGATGGCCTCCTTCTTGAAATAATCGCCCACGCTGAAGTTGCCCAGCATCTCGAAGAAGGTCAGGTGCTGGGTGTCCCCTACCGAGTCGATATCGGTGGTACGGAAGCACTTCTGACAGGACGCCAGCCGCGGATGGGGTGGCACGGCCTCGCCGGTGAAATACGGCTTGAACTGCACCATGCCCGCCGTGGTCAGCAGCAGGGTGGGGTCCGACTTGGGCACCAGGGACGAGCTGGGGATGCGCTTGTGCCCCTGCCCTTCAAAAAAGCGGAGGAAGGCCTCCCTTATCTCGTTGCTATGCACGATTCCCGCCCCTTTTCTTCGTTGCTTCACTGCCGATTTTAGTTTAATCACGGGTAATATGTCAAATGAGCAATCAAGCGACTTGACAATACGGACGATATTATGTTAGTGTAAACATCCCCCCGTCATCCACAGGGAGACCTGTCCCAGGCAGCGGACGAGGGGGATCTCGGAAGGGGGATAGCGTTGTCGACTGAGGCGGTTGATGCCCGGCTGCGGGAGCTGTGCCAGGAGATTCTGAGCCACCGCAAGCTCATCATCGCCAGCAACAGGGGCCCTGTCGACTACCGCATCGACGAAGGCGGCGTCCTGAAGGTGAAGCGGGGAAGCGGGGGTGTGGTCACCGCGCTCAGCGCCATAAGCCAGCACCTGGAGCTCACCTGGATCGCCAGCGCCATGGGCGAAGGGGACCGCCGCGCCGCCGCGCAGGCGGGAGACGGGCGCTTCAAGGCGCCCCCGCCCAGTCAGAACCTGTACCTGCGGTTCGTGGTGACGCCGGGCAACGTCTATCACAAGTTCTACAGCGTTTTCTGCAACCCGCTGCTGTGGTTCCTGCAACACCTCATGTGGAACTCCTCCCACACCCCCAATATCGACGCCCGGGTCCACGACTCCTGGGAGACCGGATACAGGGCGGTGAACCAGGCCATAGCCGATGCGGTGGTGTCGGAGGCGACGAGAAGCGAGCTTCCCCCGCTGGTGATGCTCCACGACTACCACCTGTACCTCGCCGCCAGCTATATACGGGAGCGTATCCCCAATGCTATCATCCAGCACTTCACCCACATCCCCTGGCCCGGCTCCTACACCTGGCAGCTCCTGCCCAACGCGATGAGCCGGGAGATCTGCAAGGGCCTGTGCGCCAACGATATCGTCGGGCTGCAGACCAAACGGGATGTAGACAATTTCCTCAATACCTGCACCGCCTTTCTCGAAGAGGCGGACATCGACTATCGAAATAGAACCGTCCTCATCGACGGGCACCTGACCAGGGTCAGGGCCTACCCTATCTCTATCGATGCCCCCAGCGTAGCCAGGCTGGCCCGGTCGGCGTGGGCCCGCTCTTACGAAGACAGGCTGCGCCCGTGGTTCGATATGAAGAGCATAGTACGGGTGGACCGGCTGGAGCCCAGCAAGAACATCGTGCGCGGCTTCCGCGCCTTCGACATGCTCCTGCAGAACTACCCCGAGCTCCGCGGTAATGTAAGGTTCATCGCCTTCCTGGTCCCCTCACGGACGCGGATCAAGCAGTACCGCCGCTACGCCGAGGAGGTCAACGAGATAGTGGAATCCATCAACTCAACGTACGGCAGCGAAGACTGGCAGCCGATAAAGATATTCTACGAGAACAACTACGTTCAGGCGCTGTACGCCCTGACCCTTTACGATGTCCTGCTGGTGAACGCCGTCATCGACGGCATGAACCTGGTGGCCAAGGAAGGCCCTACGGTGAATACCCGCGACGGCGTGCTCATCCTGTCGGAGCGGGCCGGGGCCTGCCAGCAACTGGGTCAGCATGCCCTGCCGATAACGCCAACCGACCTGGAGGGCACCATGGAAGCGCTGCACCAGGCGCTGACCATGCCCCCGGAGGAGCGCAAGCAGCGGGCGGCCGCCCTCAGAAAATCGGTCGCCGAAGAGGATATCACCCTGTGGCTGTACCAACAGCTCAGCGAGGCCTACGCCATCACGCCGGATGTGCTCCAACAAACATCCTGATCACGCCGCCAACCGCTTGACAGCCGCCCCTCGGCCGTAAACCAGCAGCCGGTCCCCCTCTTTTATCTTCTCGCCATCATCCGGGCGGGCGATTGAGGCTTCAGGCCTCTCTATCGCTAAAATCTCCAAGTCTGTGCTCGACCTGACGCTGGAAACGGTCGCATCGATACTCTTCGACCCTTTCCTGATGCTCACCAGATTAACGCTCCAGCCCTTCTCAACGCCGAATATCTCCTCGACCTCCGGTGCGTTGCGCAATGCACGCCCCATTATCGGCCTCATAAACCACGCGATAATGCGATTGCCGAACCTGCTGGCAGCAATGAGCCAGTACAGCGCAATAATGCCCGCAATAAGCACGGCGAGGTTGATAAGAAGGCCATGGTATCCGGCGACCCTGGTGAAAGCCACTACCAGCGCCCCGATTATCGTGAGCAGACCGGCATTACCGACTATAATAAGGATGCTTATGATCCGCCTCCGCGTCCGGTGCCTCACCACGCGCTCGGCCTCGGTGGTGGTAAAACCCGTCCCGGTCAGCGCGGACAATGCTTGGAACCGGGCTACATCAGGCTCTATCCCTGTCATCTGCAACGCCAGCGCGCCGATACGGACGATGATGAAATATGCCAATACGGCTGCAAGAACGATCCCGATAAAACCCATATTATCTACCCCCTGTCGATATTCTCTATCATATTACCATACAATGACCACAGCGCTGCAAGCATGGAGCTATATCAGCGGAAATCCCTCCTGCGAATTGAATATTGAAACGTTTGAGTGTAGAATGGATAGAGTTATCGAAGAAGCATGAAGATACATTTCCTCGGCGCGGCGCAGAGCGTCACCGGATCGCGGCATTTCATCGAGGCCAGCGATACAAGGTTGCTGCTGGACTGCGGGCTTTACCAGGAGCGCAGCCTGCGGGAGCGCAACTGGCAACCCTTCTTGATAGAGCCCGATACCCTGAACGCCGTCCTTCTGTCCCACGCCCATATCGATCACTGTGGGCTGCTTCCCAAGCTGGCCAGGGAGGGCTTCAAGGGCCCGATTTACTGCACCCCGGCCACGGCCGACATCGCCCGCATCATGCTCCTCGACTCGGCGCACATCCAGGAGGAGGACGCGGCTTACAAGAAACGGAGGCACGAGCGTGAAGGCAGGAAGGGGCCGTACCCTGAAATACCGCTGTACACGGTAGAGGAAGCTGAGCGATGTATCGACCAGTTCTCCCCCGTCGAATACGGGGAGGCGCTCACGGTGGGGAACGGCGTGGAGGCTGTATTTCACAATGCGGGGCACGTCCTGGGCTCATCCATTATCGACATCAGGATGAAAGAGGATGGGGAAGAAAGAAGGCTGCTGTTCTCCGGCGATCTCGGCCGTGCCGGCCAGCCGATACTGCACGACCCCACGGTCTTCGACGAGGCGGATTATGTCCTCATAGAGTCAACCTACGGTGACCGGCTGCACGAAGATTCAGACACCATAAGTGGCGAGCTGGCGGAGGTGATTAATTCAACCGTGGAGGCGGGTGGCAACATCGTCATCCCCAGCTTCGCCCTGGAGCGGTCGCAGCACCTGATGTACTACCTGAACAAGCTGCTGCTCTCCAGACGCATACCGCGGCTCAAGGTGTTCATCGATAGTCCCATGGCGGTGAGGATCACCGAGGTATTCGAGAAACATCCCGACCTCTACGATGAAGATCTGACCGCGCTGATGCGGCAGGGCAAATCACCGTTCGATTTCCTGGGCCTGACCATGGTTAAGTCCGTAGAGGATTCAAAGGAGATAAACTACATACGTGGCAGCGTGATAATCATCGCTGGCTCCGGCATGTGCACCGGGGGCCGCATAAAGCACCACCTGGCAAACAACATCTCCCGTGCGGAGAGCACCATCCTGTTTGTCGGCTATCAGGCGACGGCCACCCTGGGCCGTCATATCGTTGACGGCGCCAAAGAGGTGAGAGTACTGGGCAAACACTACCCCGTCAGGGCACGCATAGTACAGATAAACGGTTTCTCCGCACACGCCGACAGGGACGAGCTCCTGAGCTGGATTTCAGGGCTGAAGAAGCCGCCGCGGCAGATCTTCGTGGTCCACGGGGAGGCCGACACGACGGAGGCTTTCGCCCATTTCATGAGGGAGAAGACAGGGTGGGATGTATCCGTGGCCAATTACCGTGAAGAGGTCACCCTGAATTGACCCCGGCGCGCGACCATTAGTAGCTCAGGGCCTTCCTGCCAACGACCTCCTGCTTCTGGTACCACTGCTGGACCGCATCCACCACTTCAGACACCTCGTCGCATACCCGCAGCAGGTCGAAATCCTCCGCATCTAGATACCTCCTGGGCAAGGTGCACTCCCTGAGCCACTTCAGGAACCCGTTCCAGTAGCTGCCGTCGAACATCAGGACGGGGAAGGGCTTCATCTTCCCGGTCTGCATCAGGGTCAGCACCTCGGTCAGCTCATCCATCGTGCCCAGCCCGCCGGGCATGATAACGAAGGCGGTGGCGTACTTCACCAGCATCACCTTGCGCACGAAGAAGTGGTGAAAGGTTATCGACCTGGTGGCATAGGCATTGCACTCCTGTTCCATGGGCAGCTCGATGTTCAGACCCACCGATTGCACGCCAGCGTCGCGGGCGCCCTTGTTCGCCGCCTCCATCACCCCCGGCCCCCCGCCGGTGACGATGGAGAAACCCGCCTTGCCCAGCCCGAAGGCGATATCCTCGGTCTTGCTGTAAAGCTCATCCCCGGCCTTGACCCTCGCCGAGCCGTAGATGCTCACCGCCGGCTCTATGCCTGTAAGCGAGTCGAACCCCTCCACCATCTCCCCGATTATGCGGAACATGCGCCAAGATTCTTCCTTGGCCAGCTCATTGATCTCGTACTCACGCACCATTTCTACCTCCGGAACGGGTTAATCATTCCATCCGTTATTCTGCGTTGCCCACCGCCCCCGCCAGCCATTCGAGGAAGCGCGCCACATCGGTTACGCCGTTGAGCGTGCAGTCCGCTTCCCGCGCCACCTCATCGCGGGACTCCTCACCGAGGACGGCGACCGCGGCGAAGCCCTCTCCATGCATGACCCTGAATGCATCGATATCGCTGGCGTCGTCTCCCATATACAGGCCGCCGCGCAGGGCATAATCGCGGATCAGACCCTTCACCGCGCTGCCCTTGTCCGCCTCCACCGGCGGCCGCAGCTCCACCACCATCTTACCCTCCACTATATAGAACGGCTTCGCTTTATTGGAAGCGCCTATCCGATTCAAAATCGATTCCCTTGCCCGCTGCCTGTCCGGGCAATTGCGGTAGTGGATGGACAGCGATACCCCCTTGTCCTCGATTTGCAGACCTGTGAGCGAGAGCGACCCTGCAAGCTCATCCCGCAGCGATGCCAGTTGCGCCCGGTATGCTTCCACGCCCCCGGCGTACTCCGTCACCCCGTCGCGCCACCGCTCCAGGCCGTGATTGCCGATGTAGACCATGCCATCGATCCCCACCATCTCCTTCGCCTCGGCGACAGGCCTGCCCGATACCGCCGCCACCAGAGCCAACCGGCCCGCCAGCCGCGACAGCTGAGCCCTGCACCCGGGGTGCACCACCGCCTGCAAGGGCGACGGGGCGATGGCGCTGATAGTGCCATCGATATCGGTGATGAGGCCGAACGGGGAACGGGACGATATACCTGCTATCGCGTCGAGATTATCGAAGAGGTAAGACATGCAACACCGTTGAATACCAAAGGCTACTCTTTGGAATCCTCCCCCTCCGTCTCCGGCTTCTTCTCCTTGGTGATGAACACCCGGGTGATCTTGTTGTCCTTCACCTCAGCCACCAGCAGTTTCAGGTTATCCGCCACCACCTGCTCCCCCTCCCTGGGCAGCTTGCCGAACAGGTTCAGCACATACCCGGCCACCGTCTGATAGTCGCCCGCAGGTATGCCCAGCTGCAGCTCCTCATTGACCTCTTCTATGCGGGTGCTGCCCTTGATCTTGTAGCTGCGCACGCCGATGACCTCATACGATTTGGGAGATACGCCCAGCTCCTCGCCTATCTCCCCCACTATGTACTCAACCAGCTGGTCCAGGGTAACGACGCCCGAAGTGCCCCCGTATTCATTCACCACCACCGCCATGAAATACTTCTCGGACTTCATCTCGCCGAACAGCTCGCCTATGGTCTTGCTTGGGGGTACCATATAAACCGGTCGGGACATATCGGTCACCGTGCTCTTGGTGTTTATCTCCTTCTTCGCCAGCGACATCAGCACATCCCTGGACGACAGCATGCCCTTCACGTTGTCATAGCTATCCTCATATATCGGATACCTGTAGGCGGGGGATTCGGCATACAGCTTCAAGAAATCCCCCAGCTTCATGCCTTCCTCGACCCATATCGCCTCGGTGCGGGGGGTCATCACCTCTTTGACCTGCCGTCCCGCCAGCTCCACCACCGTGCGCAATACCTGAGCGGAGGTGCAGTCCACCACCCCCTCCTCCTCGCCCATGTCTATCACCGTGCCCAACTCCTCCCTGCTGAACAACGTGCCCTGCATAGTGCTCGAATGCGCCAGACGCGCGAATTTATCCGATATCCAGCCTAAGACAGTGATTAAAGGGCTGATAACCTTCGCTATCAACTCTATCGGCCGGCTGAATGGAAGGGCGATACGCTCGGGGTGCTGGGCGGCGATTGTCTTGGGGATCACCTTGGCGAATACCAGCAGCACCAGCGCTATCACCACGATGGCGATCGGTGTGCCCCACCCTTCGTCTAAGAGCGCGACGATAAAGAGCGTCCCCAGCGAAACGACGATGGTCTCGGCGAAGCTGATGCCGGTGAGCACGGTGGACAGGAAGCGCGACGGATTCTCCATTATCTTGGCAACACGGTCGGCGCCGCGCGCGTTCTCCTCCTGCAGGTGCCTGAGCCTTATCTTCTGCAGCTTGATGAAACCTATCTCAGCAGCGGAGAAGAAGGCGCAGACGAACAGGAATACTATCGACAGAATTAGATATACTGTTTCCTCAGTTCCCATTTCTCACCTAATCCTCTATGCAAGAGAGCCAATCTATAAGGCTACCCCTCGAACTCATCCTCAGGCGGCAATGCTTCGCCCGGTGTCTCCCGCGGCGGCACCGGCGGCCTCTTCGCCTTGCCCCGGCCCGGCTCCGGCGATTCTTCCCCGAAATAGACCTTGGTATGCGGCCAGGGTATCTCTATTCCCTCATCATCGAAGGCCTTCTTGATCCTTTTCCGCATCTCGCCCATCGTCTCCCACTGCCTGATGGGCTTGGTATCGCCGATGATCTTTATGGCGATTCCGGAACTGCCCAGCTCATTCACCCGCAGCACCTCGGGGGTCTTGATCCAGGCCTCCTTCCAGTAAGGTTCCTCCGCCATTTCAGAGCAGACGCGATTGATGACCGATATGGCGTGATCCAGGTCCGTGCCGTAGCTCACCTCGATATCCAGATTCACCCGCGACCACTCCCGGGTGTAGTTCGACGCTATGCCGCTCTCCCCGTTGGGGATGAAGTGCACTATCCCGTCCAGGTCCCTGAGCACGGTGCGCCGCAGGTTGATGTCCTCCACCACGCCGGCGATCCCGCTGATCTTGACCACATCGCCGATGTCGTACTGGTCCTCGACGATCACGAACAGACCGCCGATGAGGTCGCGGATCAGGTACTGGGCGCCGAAGCCGATGGCCACGCCGAGGATGCCGAAGCCCGCCAGCAGCGGGGCGATGTTAATGTTCAGCTCGGCCAGTATCATGAAGGCGGCTATCAGCGCTATCACCACCGTGCCGGTGAACGCAAACACCCGCGAGAGCGTTGTCACCCGCTCCTGCAGCTCCTGGTCGGCCTTCTTGCCCTTCTGCCCTTTCCTGATGGTGATATGCAGGAAGTGGGGGATGGCCCAGCGCAAAGCGAAGGATGCGGCGGCGCTGGCGGCGGCGATGATGAGTATCCGCAAGCCGTTCGATGCCAGCCACCCTTCCGGGGCGTACTCCCGCAGGATGAAGTACAGCGCCGCGGCGACTGCGAGTATGATGAGAAACCACAAACCGTATGTTTTTATCCGGTGCCCCATATTCTTACTGCTCATTCTATCGCCTCCATGCTATTGCTGTCCTGCCTCGCTGCGATATTTCGGACGTTTACCATTATACATGACAATGGGTGCCTAATCATACGGTAAGTCAGAACGAACGACCGTTACCGAAGCCGGCGATTATCAAAACGGACTGTTTGCACATTGTATCGGCGCCGCATCACTGCATCAGGCTCCGCGGCCGGTACTGAATGGCCTCCGCCAGATGGGCGGCGCTGATGTCCTGCGCCCCGTCGAGGTCGGCTATGGTGCGCGCCAGCTTGAGGATGCGGTGGAAGGCGCGCGCCGACAGCGCCAACTGCTTCATCGCCGCCTGCAGCAGCCCCTGCGCCTCCGCGTCCACCTGGCAGAAGTCCCGCACCTCCACCGGCGTCATCTCCGCGTTGCAGGTCAGTTTGGAGCCGCGGAATCGCTCATGCTGGACGCCACGCGACCGCTCCACCCGGGAGCGCACGGCTTCCGACCTCTCGCCGTCACGCTGGTCCGCCAGCTTCTCGTACTCGATGCGGGGCACCTGCGCGAAGATATCGAAGCGGTCCAGCAGCGGCCCGCTGATGCGCTTCTGGTAGCGGGACACGGCGCTGGGCGAGCAGGTGCACTGCTTGACCGGGTCGCCGTAGTAGCCGCAGGGGCAGGGGTTCATGGCCGCCACCAGCATGAAGTTGGCGGGGAAGGTGATGCTGCCCTGCGCCCGGCTGATGGTGACCACCTTGTCCTCCAGCGGCTGGCGCAGCACCTCCAGCACGTTGTGCCCGAACTCGGGGAACTCGTCCAGAAACAGCACCCCGCGGTGGGTCAGGCTGATCTCGCCGGGACGGGGCCAGCGCCCGCCGCCCACCAGCCCGGCGTGCGATATGGTATAGTGCGGGGCGCGGAACGGCCGCTGCATGATGAGCGGGGTATCCGACGGCAGCAGCCCGCTCACGCTGTAGATCTTGGTCACCTCCAGCGCCTCCGCCATGCTCATCTGGGGCAGTATCGTTGGGAGGGAGCGGGCGATCAGGGTCTTACCGCTGCCCGGTGGCCCGCTCATCAGCATGTTATGACCCCCGGCGGCGGCCACCTCCAGCGCCCGCTTGACGTGCTCCTGCCCCTTCACGTGGGCCAGGTCGGTCAGGTGGCCGAGATCGGCGGCAGCGCCCGCGACATTGCCGTCGGGATGGTAATCGGGGATGGTCAACTCGCCGCGCAGGTGGGACACCAGCTCCGCCAGCGATGCCGCCGGCACGATACGGATGTCCGGGACCAGCGACGCCTCTTTGGCGTCGGCGGCGGGGACGTACACCGTGCCCAGCCCGTTGTCCCGCGCCAGGGCGATCATCGGCAGGATGCCGGTGGTGTGGCGCAAACTTCCGTCCAGCGACAGCTCACCTAGGAACAGGGTGCCCGCTACCTCCGCCGCCACCTGCTCCGAGCTGAGCAGGATGCCCACCGCTATGGGCAGGTCGTAGGTCGGGCCTTCCTTCTTCAGGTCGGCGGGGGCCAGGTTCACCGTGATGCGTTTCTGGGGGAAGGTCAGCCCGCTGTTGCGCACCGCGGCCCGCACCCGCTCCCGCGCCTCCTGCACCGCGGTATCGGGCAGCCCCACGATATTGAACGCCGGCAGCCCCGCGGCGATGTCCACCTCCACCTCCACGATGGCCCCCTCCAGCCCCACCACCGCGCAGCTCAGCACCTTGGCAAGCATGTTATCGAATTTCCTCCGCGAGCGATGACTGCGCCCATATTACTATGCGACCC
>CAZYOO010000042.1:0-13705 GCA_964649185.1 uncultured Dehalococcoidales bacterium | reverse complement strand
CAGGCAGCGATAAAGCGAGGATAGATAGAACGAGGGAAACTGCGATTGCGATGGCGGCTGCTGTCAGCTTTTCCATGGCTCACCCCCCCGACAGGCTCATATGCGAGTCTCGAATGGTAAAGTATACACCACCGCCTGCCTTTTGTCAATGCCTGAAGCTGGCGGCGATAGGAAATGCTTATGTAAATTATGCGCGGTCCCGGCCCCTACTTCTTCATCCGCTTCCTGCGCGCGCGGAACTGCTCCTTCGTCTCCCACGGCTGCTGCACCATGGGCAGGCCCTCGTCCCCTGGACGGGCCTCCTCCGCAGGCGCTTCTGCGACCGGTGCTTCCTCGGCGACCGGTGCTTCCTCGGCGACAGGTGCGGCGGGGGCCTCCGCGACCGGCTCGGCGGCTGCCTCCTCGACGACCGGCGCCGGTGGCGCTGCGGCGACGGGCGGCGGTGCTGCTACCGGAGGTGGTATTTCGACCGAAGGCGGCGCGGGGGATTCGGCTGGCGATGCTTTCGGAGCGGGCTTCCGCGCCGCCTTCCTCGACGGGCCACCTGCCGATGCGGCGGTCACCGCGAAGCTCCCGCCCAGCACCGCCCCCGCCATCGTCATGTACAGCCCGTACTGCAGGGAGGCGATGGCGTTGTCCGTCGAGGCCCGCGTCAAGAACCAGAACGCCCCTACCGCGGTCACCGAGGCCGCCAGCGACGCCAGTATGCCCATGGTGATTACCGGCGCCCGCGCTCCCCTGACGGATATGGAGAGGATGAGGGCGGGCAAAGCGAACACGATTATCAGTATGCTGCCGATGAACGCCAGCAGGAGGGGCAGCGTGTCTATCTGCAGGAAGGGCGGCGTGGCCTGCGTGAGGTCGATGAACTGCCACCCGGTGGGAACGATGGGAGTCCCCGGCGGCCGGGGTATCCCCGGTGTCAGCGCGGCCCAGGGCATGAACACCCCGGCTATGGCCACGATCCCGCACACAAGGGTGATAAGAGACCCTGCTATCCTCATCTCGTACCTCCTGTTACAGCGTGTTTACCTGTCGCTCACCTGCCGTCGGTAGCGCAACTATACACGCAAAAGGGTCTGAAGGTCAAGTGCCCCCGTGACCGGGATGTGACATCCACCGGTTGACATCTGTAGAACATCTGTGCTATTCTGGCAGGCCTGAGGAGGCAGCCGTGATACCCCACCTGATACTGTTTCAATATGTGATGACCGCCGCCAGCGCCGGCTTCAACGCGTGGTACTTCTTCCGCTACCGCTCGCCCCTGCGGCGGCGGCGCATCGGCGCGCTCACGCTGGCCCTGCTTAGCGCAGCCATACTGTCCGAGAGCCTGTACTTCGCCTCCGCCGCCCTGCTGCGGCCGGACTGGGCCGGCGGATTCTTCTTCAATCCCAGCCCGTGGCTGGCGGCGCGCTCGCTGCTGTGCCTCGGCTCGCTCACCGTGAGCGCCCTGGTGCTGCGGCGGTACGTGGCGACGATTCGATAACGAGGTGTGAAAATGTCGATACTCTCGGAAGCGATAAAGGCCAAACGGTGGGAAACGGCGGCGCTGTGCCTGCTCATCGGGCTGGCGCGGGCCATCTCGACCGTGTCCGGCGACGCGGTGGAAGGGGTCATCGACGTGTTAGAGGTAAGCGATGGCCAAGCGGGCGGGTAAAAAGCAGGCCCAAAATACGAAAAATGGGTTCTACGGCCGGGCGCTGAGCGAGGCGGAGCGGGTGCTGCTGCCGCAGGCGCGGGAGGTGCAGGGGCTGGAGCAGGAGATCGCCCTGCTGCGGGTCAAGCTCTCAACCCTCGTGCAGGAGCACCCGGAGAACCTGCCGCTGATGCTGCGCGGCGTGGAGCTGCTGGTCAAGGCGGTGTCCGCCGAGTACCGCCTGTCGAGGAAGTCTCAGGACAACCTGGCCGCCGCCATCGACGGCGTCCTCAAGGAGATAGGCGCCTCCTTTTTCGAGTCGACATGATATTAGAGAAAGCTCGACATGTGAAGTGAGATGAAGGACGACAGCTCTAATCAGCTCGCGGCAACTATAAAAAGGCTGGTCGGCAGGGCGAAAGCTGGTCGCCGGGCAAGCGACATAGGCATCGCCCCCGGCTGCGCCTACGGGAGGCTGGCCGAGGAGCGGCTGAAGCTCGCCGAGCGCGAGGTGCGGGAGCTGAATGGGCGCATCAACGGCCTGCTGTTCCTGCTCGTCGCGCTGGTGATAGCCGACGTCATCGTCAGGCTGGTGGGTTAGCCATGATACAGCAGAGGCTCAGGCCGTACCAGGTGGAGATCGGCGGCGCGGTGTTCGACAGCGTGATGCGCCGCAGGGGCCTTACCTTCTCGGTGGAGATCGCCCGGCAGGGTGGCAAGAACGAGCTGTCCGCCCAGCTGGAGGTGCTGCTGCTGTCCCTGTTCAGCGGCCGCGGCGGCAACCTGGTCAAGTGCGCCCCCACCTTCCACCCGCAGACCATCACCAGCATGCTGCGGCTCAGGGAGCGGCTCAACGACGCCGGCCTCGGCGGGCACTGGAGCGCCGAGCAGGGGTACATGATACGGCTGGGCAACGCCCGGCAGCTGTTCTTCAGCGCCGACGATTCGAGCCATGTGGTCGGCGCCACCGCCCACATCCTGCTGGAGGTGGACGAGAGCCAGGACGTCTCGCCCGACAAGTACTCCAAGGAGTTCAAGCCGATGGGGGCCACTACCAATGTCACCACCGTCCACTACGGCACCGCGTGGGACGACTCCACCCTGCTGGAAGAGGTGAAGCAGGCCAACCTGGAGCTGGAGCGAAGCGATGGCATCAGGCGGCACTTCCGCTGCGACTGGCAGGAGGTGGCCAAGTACAACCTAGACTACCGGCGCTACGTGGAGGGCGAGCGCCAGCGGCTGGGGGAGAGCCACCCCCTGTTCCAGACGCAGTACGCCCTCAATCCGATACGCGGCGGTGGCGGCTTCCTCGGCGCGGCGCAGCGGGCGCAGCTTCAGGGCGCGCACCCTCGTCAGCGACTGCCCGGCGGCGACAGGACATACGTGGCCGGCATCGACCTGGCGGGCGAGGCCGAGCAGGGGGACGACATCCTGCTGCGCGCCGTCAGCCCCAGGCGCGACTCCACCGTGGTCACCATCGGCCAGCTCGACTTCTCGCACTCAACCGATGTGTTTCCCGAGCCTGGAGTTAACGTGGTAGAGCACTACCAGTGGACCGGCACACCGCACACCGCGCTGTACCCCCAGCTCGTCGATCTGCTGAAGAACGTGTGGCGCTGCCGCCGCGTTGTTGTCGATTCCACCGGCGTCGGCGCCGGGGTGGCCAGCTTCCTGCGCCGGGCATTGGGTCGAACGACCGTTACCCCGTTCAACTTCACCCGGCAGAGCAAGTCGCGGCTGGGCTTCGAGCTGCTGGCGGCGGTCAACGCGGGGCGGGTGAAGATGTACGCCGGCGACGGCTCGGAGGAGTCCCGCCGCTTCTGGCACGAGATCGATAGGGCGAGGAGCTTCTTCAGCCCCGGCCAGACAATGAACTTCTACGTGGACCCGGCGCAGGGACACGACGACTTCCTGATGAGCCTGGCGCTGCTGGTGGAGGCCGCCCGCTGCCTGCCGCGGCACGCCAGGGGACGGTACGCGGAGAGATAAGAATGACGGAGATGATGGGATGTTTGAGACATTGGAAGACCCGCTGCCGGAGCACGTGCGCTACCGCGACGAGGGGTGCGGCCTGTTCCCCTCCTGCCTCGACTGCCCCCTGCCGCAGTGCCGCTACGACGGGCCGCAGCGGCGGCAGATGGCCAAGGAGCTGCGCAACGAGGAGGTGTTGCGCCTCCATGGTGAGGGCAGCACCATACGGGAGCTCGCCGAACGATACGCAGTGAGCGCCCGCACCATATACCGCATAGTAAGGAGGAGTGATGGAACGCCAGACCCTGCCCCAGCAGATAGCCCGGATGGATAGCGAGCGCCTGCGGGCGTACCGCCAGAACCTCGATTTCTACAACGGCCTGCAGTGGCCGGGGAGGGCCCGCCGCGGGGAGCGGCGGCTCACCGTCAACTACGCCAAGGCCTTCGTGGAGAAGGTGACGTCCTACCTCATGAGCGACCTCAACTTCGCGGTGGAGCCGGAGGGCGATTCGAGCGAGGCCCGTGATGCCGCACGCCGCGCCGAGGATGCCCTGTACCGCGTGTACGAGGCCAACGGCCTGGGGCAGCTCGATTTCGACACCGAGCTGGACTGCGCCGTGCTCGGCGACGGCTGCTTCAAGGTGACCTGGGACGTGGAGCAGGGGCGGGTGCGTATCACCGCCCCCGACGTGCAGGGGCTGTTCGCGTGGTGGGCCGGGGACGACCTGAGCCGCGTGTGGCGGGTGGCCAGCCGCTACCAGCTCTCGGCCGAGGAGGCGGCGCTGCGCTACGGGGCCGGGAAAGGCAAGAAACAATCGACCATTGTGGAGGTATGGACCGCCGCCGAGTTCGAGCTGTGGGCCGACAACGCCCTGGTGGCGCGCCGGAAGAACCCCTACGGCTTCATCCCCTTCGTGATCTACCCCAACCTGCGCCAGCCGAAGCGGTTCTGGGGCGCCTCCGACCTGCCGCCCATAATGGAGCCTGCGCGGGAGGTGAACCGCGCCCTGTCCCAGCTATCGACCATACTGGATCTGTCGGGCAACCCCGTAGCGGTGCTGGAGAACGTTGAAGGGGCCACCGATATCGCGGTGCAGCCGGGTGCGGTGTGGGAGCTGCCGGAGAGCGCCCGCGCCTATCTTCTCGATCTGCTGCAGGGCGGCGGCGTGCGGCTGCACGTGGACTACATCGACCTGCTGTACCGCGCCCTGCACGACCTGTCGGAATCGCCGCGCACCAGCTTCGGCGACAACCAGAAGGGGCTGTCCGGCGTGGCGCTGGAGATGGAGCTGCACCCGCTGATGCAGAAGGTCAAGCGCAAGCGCCTGATACGGACCGCCGCCTACCGCAGGCGCAACGAGATGATCCTGCGCATACTGGAGCAGAAGACCGGGGTGGCCTATCGGCCGTACCGCTCGCGGGTGCTGTGGGGGACGGTGCTGCCGCAGGACCGCAGCCGTCTGGTGCGCGATGAGCAGATACTGGTGGAGTCCGGGATTCACAGCCGGCGACGGGCCATGGAGGAGCTGGGGGTAGAGGACGTAGAAGCCGAGTTCAGCCGCCTGCGCGAGGAGGGTGAATATCGGGGGAACGCTGGGCGATCCTAGGTCTCGCCGGCGTGGAAGTACGGCAGCGCCGCATCGCTTATCTCGCGGCGCTTCTCCGGGTCGCCGCCGTGCCCCACCTTGAGGTGGCAGTCGGGGTGCCCGCAGCACAGGATGACGCAGTTGCGCACCGAGTTGCCGTCGGCGAAGGCCTCCGGCTTGCGGTGGTGCGCGTGCCACGACCCCATGCCGCTGCGGTCACGCCCGTCCCACACCAGCCCCTTCCCGCAGTGGGCGCACAGGCCCCCCTGCCTGATCCACGCCCGCCTGACAACATCCGAAGTGAAAGGCATTCTCTGTCTCGCTCCTGATATTTATTATCACGCCGGGACGCCGCCCTGTCAACCGCCGAAATACCGTGTCAGCGATCTAGGTCGATACGCAATCGTTGACGCTGCACCTGTCGCCGATTACAATGATTCCAGCACCATGGATAAGGTAGTAGAGGTCAGCAGCCTGCGCAAGAGCTACGGCGAGATCAAGGCGGTCAACAACATCAGCTTCAGCGTGGCGCAGGGGGAGATATTCGGCATGCTGGGCCCCAACGGCGCCGGCAAGACCACCACCATGGAGATAGTGGAGGGCCTGCGGGACGCCGACTCCGGCACCGTGACCGTCCTCGGCATGAACGTGAAGAAGCACCCGCGCAAGGTCAAGTCGCACATCGGCGTGCAGCTCCAGGCCACGGCGCTCTACCCCCGGCTCACCGTGCGCGAGGTGCTGGACCTCTTCGGCAGCTTCTTCCCGCGGCACATATCGAGCGATAAGCTGATTAAGATGGCCGGGCTGGAGGACAGCAAGGGCAAGCGCTGCATCAACCTCTCCGGCGGGCAGCAGCAGCGGCTGTCGGTGGCGCTGTCGCTGGTGAACAACCCCCGCATCCTGTTCCTCGACGAGCCCACCACCGGCCTCGACCCGCAGTCGCGGCGCAACATCTGGCGCATCATCGAGGCGGTGCGAAGGGCGGGCAAGACGGTGTTCCTCACCACCCACTACATGGAGGAGGCCGAGCGCCTGTGCGACCGCGTGGCCATCGTCGACCACGGCAAGATCATCGCCACCGACCGCCCCGACAGGCTGGTTGCCAAGCACTTCGAGGAGCAGGCCATCGAGTTCGAGCTGGCGCAGCCCATCAGCGATAACGAGCTGGCCGCGTTGTCCGGCGTCACCAGCGCCCTGACCGAGGACGGCAGGACCGTAATATACTCCAGCGCGGTACCGGCCACTATATCGGCGCTGCTGGAGCTGGCCCACAGCAAGGGCACCGAGCTGAGCAACCTGCACGTGCGGCGGGCCACCCTGGAGGACGTGTTCCTCAAGCTCACCGGAAGGAGGATCCGCGGGTGAGGGTATTCTCCAAACTGATGGCGGCCCACTTCAAGCAGTTCGTCAGGGAGAAGGCGGCCATCTTCTGGACCTTCGCCTTCCCCATCTTCTTCATCCTCATCTTCGGTGCGGTGTTCGGCGGGATGGATGAGACCATCTTCCCCGTCGGCCTGGTGGTAGAGGACGACTCCGCCGTAGCCGGGCAGCTGAACGCCACATTTCAGAACGTATCCGCCTTCGATCTGCACCTCGGCGGGCGGGACGACGAGCTCGAGGCGCTGAAAAACGGCGACCGACGCGCCGTCATCGTCGTCAACGAGGGTTTCGGGGACAGCGTAGCGCAGGGCAAGCAGGCCGATATCGATTTGTACTACGACCCCACGCAGACCACATCTCAGCAGGTGGTGCTGCCCATCATCTACCAGGTGGTCGACGGCTTCGACCGCGCGATGGCACAGGCTCCCTCCATGATTCAGGTAAACGAGGAGACGCTGCAGGCCCAGGACCTGCGCGCCATCGACTATCTGGTGCCCGGCATCCTGGCGATGGCCATCATGCAGCTGGGGATATTCGCCGCCGCGGAGATCGTGAGCGACCGCGAGAACCGGGTGCTCAAACGCCTGGGGGCCACCCCGCTGCGGCGCTCCACCATGATACTGAGCACCATAGCCTTCAGGCTCATCGTGGCCCTGTGCCAGGCCGCCATCATCATCCTAGTGGCGCGGCTGGCCTTCGACGTGCCCATGCTGGGCAACTGGGCCTTCCTCCTCGGCATGGTAATACTGGGGACCCTGACCTTCCTCGCCATGGGCTACATGCTCTCCGCCTTCGCCAAGACCGAGCGCACCGCCATCCCGCTGCTGATGTCCATCCAGTTCCCCATGATGTTCCTCTCCGGCATCTTCTTCCCCACAGAGATGATGCCCGGCTTCATGCGCCCCATCATGGACGCCATGCCGCTCACCTATCTGGGCGACGCGCTGCGGCAGATAATGGTGGAGTCCTCACCCCTGCATTCGCAACTGGTCAACTTCGGCGTGCTGGCCGGCTGGCTGCTGGTATGCATCGTGGTGGCCATACGCTTCTTCAAGTGGGAATGACAAGCCGGCCGCAAATGAACAGGGGAGCGATGAAGTCTCTTCACCGCCCCCCTTGCTAGCCGCCACCATCCCTTTGACCATCAGTTTAATCTTTTTCGCTACGAGACTCAGCCCTCCTTTCTGCGCCCGGCCACCCGCTGGTCGCGGGGGACAGGCTCCGCTTGTACCCCCCTAGGCCCTGTTCGGTGCGTGGCTCAAGTCACCCGTCCCGATCGCCCTCTGCGCCTTGGCAGCCTTCTCAGCCCGCCGCACCTTCAGCTCCTTGTAGAAGCCCCCGATGTTGACGTACCAGATGAAAGCCGCCGGGAAGAGGATCAGGGGGGCAAATATCACCAGCACCAGAATAATCTGCCATTCCATCTCCGTTCCTCCTTTCTACGGCTTTGCGCCTCTTTCTCTTTCCACCATCACTGTACCACACAGGAGCGGGAAAGGGCTTCCGCCGGAATCCCTGTTTACCCCTGCCGAAACAGCGTGCCCCGGCGGGCGACAGTGTAAGCATTTATGCCTGCTGCAGTATCTGGCAAAAAGAAATACCCGCCCGAAGATTCGAGCGGGCATTCCACCAGCATATCCGTTGCGGCTATTCGACCACTACTGTTATACCGAAAGTGTCCACCGGATCCACACCCTGCTCCCACGGCCGGGCGTACTCCATCGATATGGTGACCTCGCCTGCCGCCAGCGCCCGGAAAGCCCACACCTCCACGCCCCCCTGCCCCACCATCGGCTCCGCCGACTCCGGAGCTATGAAATCGTTGCCCGCGAAGGCGATCGCATCGTCTTCAACGGCACCCGCCAGCGACCAGATGTGCCCCGTTGTCGGGTTGGACTCGAGGGTCACTACCAGCAGATCGCCGACCGCCAGCGTAACATCTCCACCGTTATCGCCGGCCTCGACCGACACGTTCACCGCCTCATCGATGCCGCTGGCCCAGAATTCGGCCGGGGTTGCACCGCCGGGCTGCAGCTCGCCGGTGACCACGATCCAGTCACCGTTCTCTATGCCCTCTATGTTAACCGCGGGCCGCGCCTCCCCATCCTCATCGACCATCAGGTCGTACCACACCATCACCGTCTTGTTACCGGAGCGCAGCTCGAAGCAGGGGCAGAACAGCTCCCCCAGCAGGCTCACCTGCCCGTATATTGCCACCTCCGTGCCGTACGCCGGGTCTGCCAGCAGCTCCGACACTCTGACCACCCCACGAACGTCGGGAGCATCGGCAGCGCCGTTATCACCGCCCGCCGCGGCGATGCTGCCGCCGGTGATGGCCGCCACCGCTATCACCGCCACCAGGACAAACACTAACCTTTTCATCTTTTCCTCCTTATTTTTTGTCGTCCTCTACAGGTAAAGACGTATCGGCAGGTGTTTTGTCACCCCCGCACGCAGACGGCGCCCCCGATCGATCTTGACAATCCGCGCGCCCTGTGTTATGTTACCTACTCGTCGACAAAGCATGCTGGTCGGACGATGCCCGGCATCTTCGCTGTACCGATCAGGGAGGGAGGAGGAAGATAATGATTACAGTTACCGAGAAAGCTGCACAAGAACTGGAGGCGCTGCTGGAGAGGGCAAAGATCGCCGACCCGCAGAATGCCTTTGACGATGTCATGCTGCGGCTGTTCACCACCGACGACGGCAAGCTGGCCATCGCCCCCGACACCCCCCTCGACGGGGACCAGGTGATAGAGCACAGGGGGACCAGCGTGCTGCTGGTGGGCTGGGAGCTGTTCGGAACGGTGGAGGAACTGCTGATAGACTGCGTGGACACAGACGAGGGGCGCAAGCTGCGGATATCACGCTTCGAGAGGAAGGCCGCAGAGGGCAAGGAATAGATCCCCCCCTTTGCATCTTCACCACCGACTATTCCCTGCTCGCTATTGACTGTGGATGTGGGCAAGGCCGTGAGGATGCCAGAACCTCACCAGCAAGGGTTTCGTCGGCAGGTCCCGCATGAACCCTTCTTTCCCCCCTTCAACCCTGCCATGGAAGTGTAAATAGAAAAACAGAGGCAACAGAATCACCCCGTAAAAGATCCAAGGCCCTACCACCACCAGAGTCAGCACTGCCCACCATTCCATCTTTGTTCCCCCCCTTTCCCTCCAATTTCCCCTCTCCTATATCACGATACAACTTTATCACACCGCTTGGTTAGCCGGCTTCCGCCGTTATGCCTGTTGTGGGGGCATATCAGTAGGTATTTTTGCCTAGTCCAGCAACTGTAGGCGTGATGAGCTAGTCTCACCACTAGTACTCTGGTACAAGACAATTACTTCCGCTATTTCCGTATCATAAGTATCATGACACGTATCCAGCGCTCAGCAGGGGGATATAACCCTCCCTAGCGCTCCATCACCAGCAACAGCGAGCGCCGCGCCGGGATGCAAATCTCTATCGACAGCTTGCCCGACGCGTCGGGCACCGCCCCGGCGCACAGCTCCCCCGTCTGGGGGTCGAACGACCGCACCCGCGTTGCGGGCAGGTTTACCTCTAGTACCTGCGAGCGCTCCACTTCCGCCTCGTTGAACAGCAGTATTATCGACCCGTCGGCCACCTCGCGCCGGTCGATGGCGAAGGCGAGCTCCCCGCCGTCGTTGGGAACGATGGCCGGCTCCACGCCCGCCGAATCGAACGCGTCGGGCAGACCATCTACGTCGGCCTCGACGACCAGTGACAGCAGCCGCGTTACGCTGGCCTGCACCGCCGCATCCCGCTCCTGGCAATCGACATAGCCGTTCGCCCTGGTGGGTAGTTCTCCCATAACGATGACCGGTACACCGGCGGCGGCTATCGACTCGATTGAGGCCATCACCTCCGGCGACGCCACGCTGAAATTGCCGGGAATCAGCAGGGCCCGGTACTCGGCTGCGCCCACGGTGAAGCTGCCGTTGCCTATCTCAGCGCCCTCCAGTCCCTTCCGGCTCACGCGGTCGTAGACCAGTCCGGCGCGCTTGAGCGATACGCTGACGTTGGACTCGCCCTGCTCCGGCGGGTAGCCACCATCGCTGGATATCACACTGTCGCGGAACCGCCGGTCCTGATGCAGCCACGCCACGTCGGCGCGGTGCGTCCCGCGGGACATCGCGTAGCCCAGCCGCGACAGGTACAGGTTGAACGACGGCATATCGGGCCATACCGGGTGTTCCTCGTCCAGCCATACCGTGAACGGGAACGGGCCGGCGTCGATCATGTCCTCCTCCCGCTCCGCCGGGAAGCCGTACCACCGGCTGCTGTTCTCACGGACGTAGCGGTAGGGGTAGCAGTGATAGACTATGCGGTTGATGCCCGCGCTGTGCAGCCGCCCCGCCAGCAGGTAGAAATCCTCCAGCGTCAAGGCACGGGGGTCGCTGCGGACGGATATGAAGCTCTCCGCCGATATATAAGTGCGATTTGCGGTGTGTCCCGCCGACGACGCCAGCTTGAGGAAATCGTACGCCCCGCCGGCGAACAGCCCCTCGGTCTCCGGTATGTCCGCCAGCTCGTAGGCGTCTAAATAGTCGGCCCAGCCGCCGTGCGCCTGCATCCGCAGCAGCAGACCGTTATCATGCGCCCAGTCCCGCACCGGCTCCACGAAGCCCTCGATGAACATGTCCGACCTGACCTCCTCGTAGTCCTCCCTCACCCGCGCTCCGATATCATCGGTGGACACGTATGCTGGAACCAGCTCATTGCCGGCCATGTCCTCCAGGATGGTGGTGTACTTGGATTCACCGCGCTGATAGAATACCAGCGGCAGGTAGGGCGTCAGATCGTAACCCTTAATCTGCTGGAAGCGCTCCAGAAACGACTCCGTCCACGGCAACTGGCCCACCATCTCGAAGCTGTCCACGAACACGGCATCCGGCGGGTGGTCCCCCGTCGCCTCCAGCAGCGGCTCGGCGTAGCCCTCGATGAGCTCCTGCGCTCCGGCTGCGTCCAAGTGGTCCGCAATCAGCGAATCGTTAACGTTGCCGGCGTAGGCACCGCCCACCGGCTGATGCCCGGTATCGTTGCGGTACAAGGCGAAGATGCGCCACGTGCCGCCGGGCGCCTGCCAACTCAGCGAGCCGTCCAGCACGCTGCCGGTGATATCGGTGAACGAGTCCAGCACCGGCGGCGATGAAGATTTATCAGCCACCCTCGCGGCGACGACGGCCACCAGTTCTGCTTCCCCATCGAACGGGCTGAGGAAGCCGATGACGGCGTTCACTATCTTGCGGTACGATGGCGTCTCAACCGGCGGCAGCGGGCCCTCATACGACTCTGGCCCCTCGATGTCGATGCTGCTCATCAGCAGCTGCGTCTCCGGCGCGTCGGTGACGAACGGGCCGCCGCCGGACCAGCCGCTGCCCAGAGTGAAATCGAATGCCATGCCGCGCTTATCGGCCTCCGCGGCGGCGACGCCCACCTTGCGGAAGAACTCCTCCGTGCCCACGGTTCGAATATCGGGGTCGCCCTCTATATCGGCGGGGGTGAACCCCAGCAGGCACGGCTGTATCTCCACCCCGCCGAACCCGGCGTCGCGGAACAGGGCCATCTCCCGCCTGAGCTCGGCATCGTCGACCGCACCCCCCGGCCACCACCAGCGCACGTATGGGTAGAACTCCCTCGGCGGGTCACGCCATATCGCTTCGTCAAACACGTCCGGCGATGGTGTCGGACGGGCGGCTTCACCGCCGCAGCCCAGCGGCGCCAGCAGCGCTGCCAGCAGCAGCGGGATCGCTAGGAACTCCCCGACTATTGTAATCCGCGACCGGAATCTGCTGTTCATCTCGCTATCGCCCGCCGACGGTTAAGGCTTGCCCTGCGGCATCACCACCTGCATCAGCTCCACCTGCACCCCGTTGGGGTCCTCCACGTAGCGGATCCAGGCCTCGGCCCCGCCGTAGGACTCCAGGTCGCTGCCGAAGCGCCACACCGGGCTGCGGAAGCTGTAGCCAGCGGCGTTGAGCCTCTTCTCGATCTCCTCCAGGTCGTTGACCATGAACGCCACCTCCACTATTCCGATGGAGGTGAAGCGCCGGTGCTGCGGGGGCCGCTCCACCGGCGGCGGGTTCTCCCAGTCCAGCAGCTCCACCATGTTGAACGCCTCATCGGCCAGCAGCACCATGCGCACCCTGGCGTCCTGCTCATTCAAGCCCTGATCGACATCGGGGCCGGATACCGTCTCGTCCTGGAACACCTTCAGTCCCAGTATGTCGCGGTAGAACTGTATCGACCGCTCCATATCTTTTACCGCTATCCCAACGTGATGCAATCCCATATCGAACCTCCATAATCTATGCTACCGCCAGATGACCGCCGGTGCGTTGCGCAGCGGTATGCGGCTGAAGCGGTGTTTGGGGTAGCCCAGCATCATCGCCCCGTGAACCTGGTGCCCATCCGGAAGCGATAATGCCTCCTGCAGCGGCTTGTAGGAGCCGCAGGCGAAGTGGAAGTACCCCGCCCAGCAGGCCCCCAGCCCGGTGGCGTGGGCCGCCAGCTCCAGGTAGGTCAGCGCGATGATGGACGCCGTCGGCGCCATCACCGCGTTCGCCCTGTCGGCGTGGGCCACGATCACGTGGGGCGCCCCGCGCAGGATGTAGTCGTAGCCAGCGTCGCACTGCTCCACGATGCGGTCGAAGCGCATGTTGGCCGCCATCTCCGGCTTGCTCTCCACGATGGCGCGCATCCACTCCACCACCAGCCCCCCCATCCGCCGTGTCTCCTGCGCGTTTTCGACCACCAGCCACTGCACCGGCTGCGAGTTGTGCCCCGAGGGGGCGTAGCGCGCTATGTCTATCAGCTTCTCCAGCTTATCGCGGGGCACCGGCTCGTCCCGGTACGAGCGTATGGAGCGCCGCGACTTGAGCAGCAGCTCCACCTGCCCGGCGTTGGGCAGCCGCACGCGCTTCAGCGGCTCGCACTGCTCCGGCGCCATGATATCGATTCTTACCGCACCGTAGGGGCACACCGCCACGCAGTGCCCGCAGCGCAGGCAGTCCTCCTCGCCGTTAGCCACCATGTACGGCGGCGACTTCTGCCCGTCTTTCGCTATAATGCGCGGCGAGCACTCGTCAACGCACGCCCCGCAGAAGTTGCACTT
>CAZYOO010000041.1:4845-13984 GCA_964649185.1 uncultured Dehalococcoidales bacterium | reverse complement strand
TGATGTCCTCGTAGGAGAAGCCGCCGGGCAGGTCCATCACCTTCTTGTAGCTCCCCGTCCCCGACGGGAGGTACAACCAATCCTGCAGCGTCTCGTTCCACTCCATGGGGGCGCCGTACTGGCTGTGTACTATGTAATCCTGCTGGTGGATGAACTCCATCTGGGAGCGCGCCACGTGCGTGGCGGCGTTGTTCATCCGCGCCCGGTGTGTTCCCAGCATGCTGGAGTTGAGGCCCTGCATGAAGCTTACCAGGATAAAGGCGAACAGGGTGATGGATATGATCGTCTCTATCAGGGTGAACCCGCTCCTGCCTTTCATCTCGATCACCTGCCCTTATTTAGTAATCTTGGATTATATCATACTTTTTTGTAAAAATCAATACTTTAGATACGATTTTCCCAAATCGGTCGCCGGCATCACTGGCTCATCTGCCCGGCGATACCGTACATCGGCCCGTACATGGACAGCGCGATGAGCGCCACCACGCCGCCGATGACGATGGTCATGATGGGGGTCAGCATCGCCGTCGCCCGGGACACCGCGTCGTCGGTCTCCATCTCGTAGAAATCGGCCACCGACTCCAGGTTCGGCTCCAGCTTGCCCGTCAGCTCGCCCACACCGATGACCTGGGTGAGCAGCTTGGGGAAAATGGGGCTCTGCGCCATCGCCTGGGAGAGCAGCAGCCCCTCGCTGACGCTCTGCCGCACGCGCACGAAGGCCTCCCTGAAATGGTGGTTGTCGCTGGTCTGGATGGTCAGGTCCATGGCCTCGGTTATGGGCACGCCGCCGCCGAGCAGGATGGCCAGGTTGCGCGATGTCCTCGACATGCTGGACTTGACCACCACGTCCCTGATGAGCGGGGTCTTGAGCAAGAACGTGTCCATCGTCTTCTTCCCCCGCGGCGTCTTGAAGTACCAGATGGCCCCGACTATCAATACGATTAACGCGGGTAACAGGATATACCAGTTCCCGACCACGAAATCGGACAGGCCCACCATTATCCTGGTCATCAGCGGCAACTCCCCGCCGAACTGCTCGAACAGCCCCTCCATGGCCGGCACCACGAAGGTGATCAGCGCAATGATGGCGATAAGGGCCACGCTGAGCGTGAGCATGGGCAGGGTCATCGCCCCCTTGACCTTCTTCTTGATCGCCGCCTCCTTGGTCATCTGGACGGTGATCTGCTGCAGCATCTGCTCCAGGTTACCGATCTCCTCTCCCACCTTGGTCATCCGCAGGTAGAACGGGGAGAACTCCTTGGGGTGCCGGGCGCAGGCGTCGGAGAAGGAGCTGCCCGACTCGACGGCGTTCAGTATATCGTGGATCAGCGATTTCAGGCTGGCCTTGGAGGCCCGGTCGTGGAGCATCCCCAGGGAGGGGTAGATGCCTATGCCGGCACTGAGCAGGGTGTGCAGGTCGCGGGTGAAGGTGACTATCTCCTGGCGCTTGACCCCGTACAGGGTGGGCAGCATCTCCTGCATGGACATGCCGCCCCGCTTGGGCTTCAGGCTGATTATGGTGACCTCGGATTTCCACAGGACGTCCTGGGCCTTCTCCGCGGTATCAGCCTCCACCGCCCCCTTTATGGTCTTGCCCGCGGCGTTCTTGCCGACATAACTGAACTTCATCAGCTAGCCCCCCCTTTCGCCAGGTCTGACATATGCAACATTATAACCACTGACCGCGGCACTGGAAAGCCCCGGGGCGGCTGTTGCCCCTGCCAGAACAAAAATGATTCGGTCATCCCGAACCATATCTGAGATTCCTTATTATATCACACCCCCGATCTCAAGCTACATGTCGCCGCCCACTGATCGGTTAGTCCATGGTGAAGACGTGGCGGGCCACCTCGCTGGGGGTGGTGACCCCTTCCTTGGCCAGGCTCATGCCGTGGTAACGCATGGGGAGCATGCCGTCCTTCAGCGCCTGGGCCTTGATATCCACGGCGCCCGCATTCTTGGTTATCAGCGTCCTTATCGGGTCCGTTATCGGCAGCAGCTCGTACACCCCGATCCGCCCCCGGTAGCCTTTGAACCCGCAGGCGGCACAGCCTTTGCCATAGGTGAACTCGCTCCGCTCCTTGCCCGTCACCTGCTTGTAGGCCAGGGCGTCGGTGAGGGACGCCTTCTGTGCCTCGGCGCACTTGGGGCACACCCTCCTCACCAGCCGCTGGGAAGCGGTGGCCAGCACCGCGGAGGTAACCAGGAACGGTTCCACCCCCAGGTCCACTAGCCGCACCAGCGCGCCCACCGCATCGTTGGCGTGGATAGATGTCAGCACCAGGTGCCCGGTCAGGGCGGCGGTCACCGCCGTCTGCGCCGTCTCCGCATCGCGGATCTCACCGACGAGGATAACATCGGGGTCCATCCTCATGCACGCCCGCAGCCCGCCGGCGAAGGTGATGTTGGCAGCCCGGTTCACCTGGATCTGGCGCACCCCGGCGAATTTGTACTCCACCGGGTCTTCGATGCTCATGATATTCAGCTCTGAAGAATCCAGCTTCAGCAGGGAGGCATACAGCGTGGTGGTCTTACCGGAGCCGGTAGGCCCGCTGATGACGATCATGCCGAATGGCGCGTTCAGGCACGCCTCGTAGGTCTCCAGCAAATAAGGGGGCATCCCGCAGCTCTCCAGTTCGAAGAGGCTGAAGCTCTTGTCCAGCACGCGCATCACGCAGGACTCCCCCCAGTTGGTGCCGATGGTGGCGACACGGAAGTCTATCATCTTGCCGCCGAAGTTGCCGCTGAACGACCCGTCCTGAGGACGGCGCCGTTCCGCTATGTTCATATTGCCCAGTATCTTGAGCCTGGTGAGGATCGCCGACTGGATCTCCGGAGGCAGCGACACCGAGTCATGCAGCACGCCGTCGATGCGGTAGCGCACCTTCACGCACTTCTCCTCCGGCGCTATATGGATATCGGAGGCCCGCTCCTTCACCGCCTGGGTCAGTATCTTGTCCACCGCCTTGATGATGGGGGCGTCGGTTGCCGCCTGTGCCAGCTCGGCCACCTCTTCCGCCTCCGCCGCCACGGAATCATGCATCGGGGTGATGATGTCCAGGATCGATTCCTCGATCTCATCCCCCAACCCCATGGAATACGAACTGCTGACCGCGTCACGCAGATTGCCCCTCAGGGGGCTGACCATCTTGATCTTCTTGTTGGTTATCCTCGAAAGGGTATCCATAAGCTGGAGGTCATCGGGGTAATCGGCTACCACCGTCAGGGTATCATCCTCCAGGTACAGGGGCAGGACATTGTACTGCAGGGCTACCGACTCTGGGATCAAAGCGATAGCCTCAGGGCGCGCCTCGACCTGCTGCAGGTCAACGGTGGGCACATTTCCAAAACTGAGGACCCTATCCGCGCCTTTAGCCTTTTCCGGATCGATACCTTTCTCTTCAGTCATCCTGATCACGCCCTTCGCCGGTGATAACCCCGCAGATTCCGTGCAGCTATCTCCAGGGTATAATTACCCATGTTCAATATTTAAGCATATTTTGCTACAATTGTCAATCTTTTCCACTTTTTTTATATGTCGTTCAGCACATTTATAAACAACTGTATCGGCCCTTGCTGCCCGAACCGCGCATCCGCAGTGCAGCTTCAGTGCGATTCCAACGCCATGCTTGACGCCGCCGCAGACTGATGGTAAACTGCGTCCTGTCCTTCGTTCTTCCCATTAAATATTATTAAATTATGTTATAATAAGCAAGCAGGACGGCTCATGAAGGAAGATTTGATTAAATCCCTGCGGCAGAACCATGCCCTTGAGCATGCCACCGTCTCCCTGCTGACGCAGAAGCTGGGCTTCAAGGAGAGGATAGTGGGCACATCCACTTTCGACGGCTTCTACATCTACGGGAACATCCCCAGCGAAGAGATCAGGGAGGCGGTTGCCGAGGCCCTGGCGCGACTGCAGGGCGGAGAGCATGACCTGGCCATATCCCCCTTCTGCGGCACCACCGCCGTCGTAGCCGGGGCGCTGGCGGGTATGGCCTGCTTCCTGGCGTTGGGGGATAAGGATCGAGGCAAGCGATTGCCTCTGGCCATCCTGGCGGCGACCGGGGCGATAATAGCAGCCCAGCCTATAGGCCGGGCCGCCCAGAAGTACGTGACCACCACGCCGGACCTGGCCGGGGTCTCCATAAAGCGCATCACCCGCCGCGGCACCGCCCCGCGAACCCTGCACAAGATAGAGACCGCCAAGGACTAGCCCCTGCCCTCCGTCGAGCCGGTTCTGCCGGCGGCGGCCGACGCCATATCGGGCGACCTTCCGTGTCCCCCTGCCCGCCCGCCGTAACCGGCGCCTCTCGGATTGAAAAGCCCAACCCCATCGGCTATAATCGTTGCTTGGGAGATTTTATGTTCAGAGACCATCTCTGCGGCGAACTGAATACCGTCCACGTGGGCAAGGAGGTGACCCTCGCCGGCTGGGTGCACCGTCGGCGGGACCACGGCGGGCTGGTGTTCATCGATCTGCGCGACCGCTACGGGCTGGTGCAGGTGGTATTCAATCCGGAAACCTCCGGTGAAGCCCACCAGATAGCCGAGAAGCTCCGCAGCGAATACGTGCTGCAGGTCAGCGGAGAGGTGACCAGGCGCCCTCCCGGGACCGAGAACCCGAACATGCCCACCGGAGAGATCGAGGTCGCCGTTAGCCGGGCGCGGATACTGAACCCGGCGAAGACGCCCCCGTTCGACATCAGCGAGGATGCGGATGTGGACGAGAACCTGCGCCTCACCTATCGCTACCTCGACCTGCGGCGGCCGCGGATGAAAGACAACATGATCCTGCGCCACCGCGTAATCAAGTTCATGCGCGACTTCATGGATAGCGAAGGCTTCATCGAGATAGAGACCCCCATCCTGATCAAGAGCACCCCCGAGGGGGCGCGCGACTACCTGGTCCCCAGCCGCGTGCACCCCGGCAAGTTCTACGCCCTGCCCCAATCGCCGCAGCAGCTGAAACAGCTCCTCATGGTGGCCGGCTACGATAAATACTTCCAGATCGCGAGGTGCTTCCGCGATGAGGACCTCCGCGCCGACCGCCAGCCGGAGTTCACCCAGCTTGATCTGGAGATGAGCTTCATCGACGAGGAGGATGTCATCGACCTGATGGAGCGGATGTTCATCGCCCTGGTGGAGGCCGTCAAGCCCGAGAAGCGCATGGTGAAGCCCTTCCCCCGCCTCACATATAGCCAGGCCATGGAGCGCTTCGGCACCGACAAGCCGGACCTGCGCTACGGACTGGAGATAAACGATATCTCGGACATCGCCGCTGACTCAGATTTCGATGTCCTGCGCTCGACCGTCGGCGGCGGAGGAGTGGTGCGGGGGATATGCGCCACCGGCTGCGCCGCTTATTCCCGCAAGCAGGTGGATGAGCTGACCCGCTTCGTGCAGGACTGCGGGGCCAGGGGCCTCTTGACCCTGCCCGTCGGCGCCGAGCATTCAACGTCCATCCTGAACAAGCACCTGACCCCCGGGCAGCGCGGGGCGATGGTGCAACGGTTCGAGGCATCCGACGGCGACCTGATACTGATAGTCGCCGGCGAGACGCCTGTTGTGGCGGGAGCCCTGGGGGCGCTGCGGCAGGAGATGGCACAGCGACTGAATCTGCTGGACCCGAACGACATGGCCTTCTGCTTCGTCGTCGACTACCCCCTGCTGGAGAAGGGCGCCGACGGCCGCTGGGAGCCGATGCACCACCCCTTCACCTGCCCCAAGGACGATCACATCTCGCTCCTCGATAGCGCCCCGGAGAAGGTGCACGCCAAGCATTACGACCTGGTATGCAACGGGTGCGAGCTGTCCAGCGGCAGCATCAGGATCCATGACAGCGCGCTCCAGGAGAAGATATTCCAGCTGCTGGGCTACAGCCAGCAGGAGATCCAGCAGCGCTTCGGACATCTCATCGAGGCCTTCCAGTACGGCGCCCCGCCCCACGGCGGCATCGCCCCCGGCATCGACCGTGTGGTGATGCTGCTCGCCGGCGAAGAGACCATCAGGGAGGTGATCCCCTTCCCCAAGAACAAGAGCGCCGTCGATATGATGTTCGACGCCCCGTCGGAGGTGTCGCCGGAGCAGCTCAAGGACCTCCACCTCAAGCTGAGCCTCGATTGAAGCCATTGGAAAGCGCGTTGATTCGATTCAGCAAAACACCCCGGTTCAAGGCCGCTATCACCCTGGCGGCAGCAGCCTCTTTAATGGTTATCTCCGGCTGCGGGCCTCAGGCAACGGGCGACGTCGGCCCGGCGTCCGAGACCTCCGCGACCGGCGGCGGGTTAACCCTGCTCAGGGCCGCCCCCTCCACGCTCGACCCCGCCCTCTGCGGCGATTCGACCTCCGCAGGGTACATGGTGGAAATCTTCAGCGGGCTGGTTACCCTCGATGCCGAGCTCAACGTCATCGGGGACATCGCCGAGGACTGGGACGTCAGCGCCGATGGAAAGACCTATACATTCCACCTCCGCCAGGGAGTGAAGTTTCACGACGGCCGGGCGGTGACCGCCGGCGATTTCAAGTACTCCATCGAGCGCGCCGCCGACCCCGACACCCGCTCCCCGGTGGCCGCGGCCTACCTCGGCGATATAGTGGGCGTGAAGGAGAAGCTGGCGGGTGCGGCCGACGAAGTCAGCGGGGTCAGGGTAATCGATGATAACACGCTGGAGATCACCATCGATGCGCCGAAGGCATACTTCCTCGCCAAGCTGACCCATCCCACCACCTTCGTGGTGGACAGCGCGGATGTAAGCTCGGAGGGCGAATGGTGGCGGCGCCCCAACGGCACCGGCCCCTTCAGCCTCGCCGAGTGGCTGGAGGGGGATAGAATCGTTTTGGAGAGGAACGACCACTACTATCGGGATGCGGCCAATCTGGACAGCGTGACCTTCCTGCTCAGGGGCGATTCCATGATGATGTATGAGAACGACCAGATAGATATAACGAGCGTGGGAGCAGCAAGCATCGGAAGGGTGCTGGACCCCACCAACCCGCTGAACAAACAGCTAATGGTAATACCCGAGCTATCGATAACGTACATCGGTTTCAACAACGAGATGCCCCCCTTCGACGATGCCGCGGTACGCCAGGCCTTCTGCCACGCCGTGGACAAGGACACGCTCCTCGCGATACTGATGAAGGACACCGTCTATCCCGCCGACGGGATGCTGCCGCTCGGCCTGCCCGGTCACAGCGATGGCCTGGCCGGACTGGAGTACGACGTCGATCATGCCCAACAGCTCATCGCCGGGTCGGCCTACAGCGGCGGCCTGCCGCCGGTAGTCCTGTCCGTCAGCGGCGACTGCACCGGTACATCCGCCCTGTACAGCGCCGTGGCGTGGATGTGGCAGCAGAACCTGGGGGTCCAGGTCGAGATCCAGTCGGTGGAGTTCGACACCCTGATCGACGATCTGCGGGGATACGAGCTGCAGGCTTTCGCCATAGGCTGGATCGCGGACTACCCCGACCCCGAGAACTTCCTCGACCTGCTGTTCCACAGCGGGAGCGTGGAGAACCACACCCGCTACAGCAATCCCGATGTCGATGCCGCGCTTGAAGCGGCGCGCGTGGAAAGCGATGTCGACGCGCGGCTGGCGATGTACGGCGCAATCGAGCAGTCCATCGTCAACGATGCCCCCTGCCTCCCCCTGTACTTCGATCAGGACTACTACCTGGTGAAGCCCGAGGTTAAGGGTTTTAACCCCACACCCCTAATCGTCCCCACATTCAAGGACGTGTGGGTCGACAAATAACCTGCTTGGAAACGCCACCCATTCATGCTATAATCACTTGGAGGAATTTTGAAGGTATCTACAGAGAAAACTGAGGGCAGACAGGTCGTTCTCGAGATCGGAGCGGAGGCGGAGGAGGTTGAGCGCTCGCTGGACGGGGCCTATAAGCGCCTGGTGCAGAGGGCCCAGGTTCCGGGTTTCCGCAAGGGCAAAGCCCCCCGCGATATGCTGGAGCGTTACATCGGCAGGGGAGCGCTGCTGGAGGAGGCGCTTGAGCGGCTGGTTCCCCAGCTGCTGAACCAGGCCATCAACGAGCAGGGGCTGGAGCCCATAGCCCAGCCCGAGATCGAGATCACCCAGATAGAGCCGCTGACCTTCAAGGCAACGGTTCCCCTCAGCCCCACCGTTGAGCTGGGCGATTACAGGAACATCAGCATCGAGCAGGAGCCGGTATCGGTCAGCGATGAGGATGTAGACCACGTCATCCAGCAGTTGCGCGCCCAGCAAGGCACGTGGGTGCCGGTGGAGCGGCCGGTGCAGTTCGGCGACATGGTAACCATCAACGTGACCGGCAACGCCGACGGCAAAGACATCTTAGATAAGAAAGACCTGCAGATTCAGGTTCACCAGGGCATCCCCTTCCCCGTGCCCGGTTTCTCCGAGCAGCTGGAGGGCATGGTCAAAGGGCAGGACAAGGAGTTCACCATCGCTCTCCCCGACGAGAACGCAGCGGGCGAGCTGGCGGGTAAGGACTGCATCTTCAAGGTGAACGTCGGCGAGATAAAGGAGCAGCACCTGCCCGAGCTGGACGATGAGTTCGCCAAGAGTTTGGGACAGGGCTTCGAGACCGCCGACGCCCTCAGGGAAGACATCGCCTCGCACCTTCAGGACATGGCCCAGCAGAACGCCCGCCGCAGCTATGAGGACAAGGCCATCGACGCCCTGATCGAGAGCTCCACCATCGAGTTCCCCGCGGTCATCGCCGAGAAGGAGATAGACCGCCTCATCTCGGGGCAGGAGAGCGAGCTGCAGGCGAGGAAGTTGAGCCTGGAGGACTATCTCAGGAGCCAGAATAAAAGCCGGGAGGAGCTCAGGGAGGAGCTGAAGCCCGTCGCCATTAAGAACATCTCGGGCTCGCTGGCTCTGGGCAAGCTGGCCGAGGCGGAGAAGATCGAGGTGTCCGCCGCCGAGCTAGACGAGGAGATCGAGATCATGGCCACCAACGCCGGCGAGCAGGGCGAGAACATGCGGCAACTGTTCCAGTCGCCCGGCACCCGCAAGTCGCTGGAGAACGTTATCATCACCCGCAAGACGGTGCAGCGCCTGGTGCAGATCGCCTCTGGGGAGGCTGAAGCGCAGCCTGCCGAGGCCGAGCCTCAGGCGGAGCAAGTGCAGCCCCAGTC
>CAZYOO010000041.1:0-4745 GCA_964649185.1 uncultured Dehalococcoidales bacterium | reverse complement strand
CTGAAGCGCAGCCTGCCGAGGCCGAGCCTCAGGCGGAGCAAGTGCAGCCCCAGTCCAACGAAGCGCAGCCCGACCCCGACCAAGATCAGCCGGAGGCGGCCGGCGACGAATCGAAATCCGGCACTCCCGATACCGATTGAGAGCAAGGAGGAGTCAAATGGAGCCCACAAATATCATACCGTTCGTTACCGAGACCAGCGCCCGCGGCGAGCGCACCATGGACATCTACTCGCTGCTGCTGCGGGAGCGGATCGTCTTCCTGGGCACGCCCATCAACGACCAGATAGCCAACCTGATAGTGGCCCAGCTCCTCTATCTGGAACGGGAGGACCCGGACAAGGACATCAGCCTCTATATCCACTGCCCCGGCGGGGTCATCAGCGCCGGCTTCGCCATCTATGACACCATGCAGCTGGTACGCTGCGATGTGGCGACGATTTGCGTCGGGCTGGCGGCCAGTATGGGCACCCTGCTGCTGTGCGCCGGCACCAAGGGCAAGCGCTACGCCCTGCCCAACGCCACCATCCACATGCACCAGCCGCTGGGCGGAGCCCAAGGGCAGGCGGCCGACATCGCCATCGCCGCCAAAGAGATAATCAGGATGCAGGAGAAGCTGCGCACCATCATCGCCAACCACACCGGCCAGCCGCTGGATAAGGTGGCCAAGGACACCGACCGCGATTTCTACCTCAGCGCGGAGCAGGCGGTGGAGTACGGTCTGGTGGATGAGATACTGGTCAAAGAGGAGTCCAAGAAAGAGGACAAGCAAAGCAAAGGTTAAAAGGAGGAACTACTTGGCAGACAATATACTGTACGAGAAGAAGGGGCACGTCGCCTACTTCACTATCAACCGCCCGGACGCGATGAACGCCTTCGACCCCCCGACCATCAAGGCCTTCAGCGATGCCAGCCTGGAGTTCAAGGATGATCCCGAGGCGTGGGTGGCCATCGTCACCGGCGCCGGCGATAAGGCGTTCTCGGCAGGTTTCGACCTCAAGTCGCTGATACCCGGCGCGGACAAGCTTCCCTCCCCGGGCGAGGGCGCGCCGCCGCTGATCCAGCGCGGGCTGGACGTGTGGAAGCCGTTCATCGCCGCCATCAACGGCTTCGCTATGGGCGGCGGGCTGGAGCTGGCGCTGGCCTGCGACATACGCATCGCCGCCGAGGGCGTCAAGCTGGGCGTTCCCGAGGTGAAGTGGAACCTGATCCCCGGCTGGGGAGGCACCCAGCGGCTGCCGCGGGTGATCCCGCGCGCCATCGCCGCCGAGATGCTGCTCACCGGCTCGCCCATCGATGCCGCGGAGGCCTACCGCGTCGGCCTGGTGAACAAGGTTGTCCCCTACGCCGAGCTGATGCCCACCGCCGAGGCCATGGCGCAGAAGATAGCGCAGAACGGCCCGCTGGCGGTGAGGGCCGCCAAGGAGGCGATGATCCGCGGCACCAGCATGACGCTGGACGACGGCATGCAGCTGGAGCTGGACCTGGTGGACGTCCTGCTCGACAGCGAGGATGCCAAGGAGGGCCCCAAGGCCTTCGCCGAGAAGAGAAAGCCGGTCTTCAAGGGCCGATAGAAATAATCGAGATAAACCAAGGGCGCAGGTTTCATCCCGCGCCCTTTTCTTTTTGCGACTATCGATTAATAGTATCTTACCACTTGGACATCACTTCGTCCCAGAAGGCGTAGATGCCCTTGCCGTGGCGCCCGCCGGTGTAGCCCGCCCTTACCATGATGCGAATCAGGGGGTGCACCTGCCCCTTCTCCGGCCCCAGGCTCTTGATGGCGTCCGCCTCGGAGATGGCGTACGTGCCCCACGCCCCGCTGTAGTCCCCCAGCTCGAAGGGGCCCATGGGGAAGTTGAACCCCAGCTTGAGCGCCTTGTCGATGTCCTGCGGCGAGGCCACCCGCTCCCACACCATCTGCAGCGTCTCCCAGCGCAGGGCGCGGTAGGCGCGGTTGGCGATGAACCCGAAGCTGAAGTCCTTGCAGATCACGGTCTCCTTGCCCAGCTTCTTCGCCAGCTCGTCGGCCACCTGCAGCACCTCCTCCGAGGTCAGCGTGCCCTTCACTATCTCCACGATCTTCATCACCCCCACCGGGTTGAAGAAGTGGATGCCCACCACCTTCTCCGGCCGCTTGGTGACCGCGGCCAGCTCGGTTATGTTGATCTGCGAGGTGTTGGTGCCCAGTATGCAGTGCTCCGGCGCGTTCGCATCCAGCGTCTTGAACACCTCTTCCTTGACCTCGAAATTCTCCATCACCGACTCGATGATGCAGTCGGCTTTCTTGGCCGCCTCCACCATATCGGTGGTGCCCTTTATCCTGCCCATGATCTCGTCCTTCTCCGCGGGCGTCATCTTCTCCTTGGCCACGAAGAACTTCTGCAGCCGGTCATCGATGCTGTCCACTCCCCTCTTGACCGTCTCGTCGCGGCGCGACCATAGGATCACCTGGTACCCGCCCACCTTGGACAGCAGCTCCGCCACCTGCGAGCCCATGGTGCCCCCGCCGATAACCGCTACCGTCTTGATATCCTTCAGCTTCAAAGTATCTCCTCCTTACGATTGATTGTTTCCTTTTGTGTAAGGCGGCCGTAGTGCGGCCACCAAACGTCAATTATATCCTGTAAGGGGGATAGCCCGCAACACTGGGGGGAGGATGTTTAGGGAGGGCGGCGCCGTAAGTCAACGAGAGGCTAAATTACAAAATGCAGCAGGCAATATAGCGTTAAAGTAACCCTAATCTATTTGTTGTTAATCTCAAGAGGTTATACTTTTGTTTTCAGATAGTTTACAAAAGCAGTACAAGATACCAAGAAATACTTGGCATCTGCGTGGGTAAGATTTGATTCATCCAGCATGGCATGACGAATGCCGCCCTTGTTGCTAGTATATCCATATAACTTAGAAAGGCCCTCTTTTAAAGCTGGGTGAAGATCACCTGTTCTTTCAATAACCTTCAATGCAGTGCCAAGAGTAGCGTTTGAATCGCCAGTTATTACTTGTGCCATGCTTTCAACTGCAGAGATTGATTCCTTGATTGAATTACGATAGTCTGGATTTTCTTTATTGCTTAAGTGCTGTAGTGCAGTTTCGAGGTGTTTTTTTGCTCCCGGGAAATCGGAATCATTTAAAGCTTCTTCAAGAGCCTTAATCTCTTCTTCAGAAGTTATATCTGTAAACACTCCTTCAACATAGCGATAGGCCGAGAATTCCTGATCGAGAATCCTATTAATTAAATCATTAAGCTCATCGTCTTTGAAATATTCAAGCGCGCATTCTAGGAAGTCATACACCTCGAACCATCTGCATGAAAAGAAATAATCGCGAATCGCTTTTAGGATTCCATAGCCGTATTCAGGACGCGTATCAATTGGTTTTTTGAAGTATTTAAACCAAAGAATAGTACTAAATGAGTCTATCTCGGCAACCGCAGAGGCCCTTCTTTTTTCAAGAAATCCTTCAACATCAAAAACTAAAAGTTGGAGCGCATTCCAAAGTGATGCCCTGAGGTCATCGCTTATATTATCAGCTTGGATGATCTCAGGAACTTGTTTATAACCTTTGCGTTCACTAAATTTCATCTGTCACTGTAATCCCTAAGATGCTTAAATCTCTATAAGGCTCGTAGATATCTGATGCCGCAAGGGTACACCTATTAGGGGAGGTTGTCAACGGGAAGGAAGCTACTCTAATCCGGCGGCCTGCCGCACCAGACGGCGGTACTCCAGGTGCATGCGCAGCGGCTCCTCCAGATCGCGGTTGTCCGCCAGCCACTGGAAGCTGCCCACCTTGCGCTCGGCGATGGCGTTCATTACCCCTTCGCGGCCGCCTTCCGCCCACGCGTCCAGCAGGAACCGGATATGAGAGATGCTGGATGCGGACACGCCGGCGGTGGCGTAGTACAGAGCGTCCTCGGTGGCGTTGAAGGCGATGGCCAGACCGCCCTCGCGGTCCACCGCCTCCAGCATGCGGGAGTCGGTGATGCTGTCGCCGACGGTCACCACCTGGTCGGGGAACTGCCCCCGCACCCGCGCGAAGTTGCGTAACGCCGCCGCCTTCTTGCGCCCGCCCATCGCCCGCATCTCCAGCACCGTCGAGCCGAACACGGTGCGGGGGAGGTCGATGTTGTAGAACTTATCGAGGAGCTGCCGCAGCTTCGAATCGTCGTCGGGGCCGAGGCCGAGGATTGCCTGTTCGACGTCCTGTATCAGGGCGCGGTCGGCGTCGGTTATCATCTCGTGGCAGCGCTCGATGGGGAAGCGGGTGCACGCCAGCCGCTGGAGGTCGATGCCCACCCGCTGCATGATGCGCACGGCGTACTGCTCGTAGCTGGTGCTGACGCAGAACACCTCCCACCCGTCGAGGCCGGCGATCAGCTCCTGCGCCCCGTCCATGATGGCCGCCCGCTCCGCCAGCGACGCCATGTCTTCCGCCGTCACGCCGTGGTGCACCAGGAACGGAACGATGCGCACCAGGCCATCGCCGGGGTCGTAGTCGTCCCTGTTCTCCATTGAGAGCTGGCGGTCGTAGCGCTTCACCAGGTCGAATATCTTGCCGCCGTGGGGGAACATCTCCATCATCTCGTGAGCGTTGTCCTGTATGGAGAGCGGCCCCTCCATGTCAAAGAATATAAGGTTCATTTACTTCCTACTCCCTAGTTTATCGATATGCCACCGCCCGACTCACCACCGTCATTGCCCGACTTGATCGGGCAACCCAGCACCCACGCATATCCCCTCGATTAT
>CAZYOO010000040.1:0-14252 GCA_964649185.1 uncultured Dehalococcoidales bacterium | reverse complement strand
TCGAGAAGTTCTGGAACGTCAAGTGCCGGCTCAGCGGTCTCAAGCCGCATGTCTCGGTGCTCACCAGCACCATCCGCGCCCTCAAGATGCACGGCGGCGGCCCCAAGGTGGTGGCCGGCAAGGCGTTGCCCGATGAGTACACCAAAGAGAACCTGGAGCTCCTGGAGAAGGGCCTGGCCAATATGGTGCACCACATCAACACCATCAGGACCTCCGGTATCAACCCGGTGGTGTGCGTCAACTGCTTCCACACCGACACCAAGGACGAGATCGCCATGGTGCGGAAGGCAGCCGAGGACGCGGGGGCCCGCTGCGCCGTGTCCACGCACTGGGCCGATGGCGGCGATGGCGCACTGGAGCTGGCCGACGTGGTCAAGGAGGCCTGCGACGAGGAGAACGAGTTCAAGTTCCTCTATCCGCTGGAAACGAAGCTGAGGGATCGGGTGGAGAAGATCGCCAAGGTGGTCTACGGGGCCGACGGCGTTTCCTGGACACCGGAGGCGACGGAGAAGGCCAAGATGCTGGAGAGCGATCCCAAGTACGACGATTACACCACCATGATGGTCAAGACCCACCTCAGCCTGAGCCACGACCCGGTGCTGAAGGGCGTCCCCAAGGGATGGACCCTTCCCGTCCGCGACGTGCTCATCTACTCCGGCGCCAAGTTCCTCTGCCCCTGCGCCGGCACCATCACCCTGATGCCCGGAACCAGTTCCAACCCGGCATTCAGGAAGGTGGACGTGGACACCAAGACCGGCAAGGTCTCAGGGTTGTTCTAGTCCGACGACAATTAGAGGTAAAAGGGCGGCGCAATGCGCCGCCCTTTATTATTCATCGACAGCGGTCCGCAACCGCTTTATAATTGCTCTCATGAAGACCAGCGACTTCGACTACCGCCTGCCGCCGGAACTCATCGCCCAGACGCCGGCGGAGCCCCGCGACAGCTCACGGCTGATGGTGCTGTCACGAGCCGAGAGCTCGATAACGCACCGCTGTTTCTCCGAGCTGGGCGAGCTGCTCCAAAGTGGCGACGTGCTGGTGTTCAACGACAGCCGCGTCCTTCCCGCACGTCTCATCGGGCGCAAGGCCGACACCGGGGGCAAGGTGGAACTGCTGCTGCTGCGCCGACTGGAGCCGGGGCTGTGGGAAGCACTCTGCAGGCCGTCCCGCAGCATACGGGAGGGTACTCAGCTCACGTTCGACGGTCTCAACAGCGAGATAGTTGAACGCAGGCAGGGAGCCCTCAGGGTGGTCCGCTTCTCGGATGAGGCCGCCCTGGAGCGGGCAGGGCAGGTGCCCCTGCCTCCCTATATCCACCGGCCGCTGGATGACCCGGAGCGCTACCAGACGGTCTACGCGCGGGTACAGGGCAGCGCCGCCGCCCCCACCGCCGGGCTGCACTTCACCGCTGAGCTGTTAGAACGTCTCGCGGGCAAACGAGTCGAGTTTGCTTTTGTCACCCTACACGTGGGACTGGACACATTTGTGCCGGTGCGGGAGGACGACCCCCGCGAGCACAGGATACACAGCGAATACGGCGAAATCGCGCCCGAGGTAGCAGACGCGCTGAGCGAGGCCAAATCGGAGGGACGCCGCATCATCGGCGTGGGCACCACCACCGCCAGGCTGCTGGAACAGGCCGCAGCCGATGGCGACCGGATCGAGCCCTTCGCCGGCTGGACCGACCTGCTAATCCTGCCCGGACTCCGCTTCCGTGCGCTCGATGGGATGATAACCAACTTCCACCTGCCGCGCACCACGCTGATCATGCTGGTATCCGCATTCGCCGGACGCGATTTCATCATGCGTGCATATCAAGAAGCGATCGATCAGGATTACCGCTTCTACAGCTTCGGAGATGCCATGTTAATCATCTGATGCGGCAGCTTGCAATACGGTGTGCTGTAGGGTTATCATCATAAGGCACATCTTGATAAGGGACGGAAGGACGAATGCGTTATCGAGGTTACCAGCGATTCTCTGAAACGTATATCCTGATTATCATCGCCGTATGCCTCGTACTGTTCATCGCCAGCGAGGTCAGAGATGAGCTCGTCGGCATCCTCGGCTTAATGCCGGCCACCTGGACATCGGAGCCATGGACTATCCTCACCAGCATCTTCATGCACAGCGGCATCCTGCACATCCTGTTCAACATGCTGGCGCTGTACTTCCTCGGCAGATACCTGTGCACGTTCATCGGGGACAGGTGGTTCCTGATCATCTATTTCATCGGAGGCATAGTCGGCAGCTTCTTCTTCATACTCCTCGGCCCGCAGAATGCGACCGTGGTGGGGGCATCCGGGGCTATCTTTGCCATCGGAGGGGCGCTGGCCATCACTGTGCCGCAGATGAAGGTCATCATGTTCCCCATACCGGTGCCGATGCCGTTATGGGTAGCCATCATCGGGGGCTTCATAATAATATCGTTCCTGCCCGGTGTAGCGTGGGAGGCGCACCTCGGCGGCCTGTTAACGGGGCTGGCCGCAGGTTACTACCTGAGGAGGAAGGGCCCCCGGCGCATAATCCTCTAGCCAGGAGGCAAGTCGGCGATAACTCCTACGATATTCGAATAAGGCGCAACTGCGAAGACCATTCATGTTGACAATACGTTCCAAGCTGTGCTATGATTGTGAAAGAATTAACAAAGCAAGCAGCAAGATAATGAATCGTTGCTGTAACGGGCACTCGGCAAGAGGGGATATGACTGAAACCGCCGCTTCAGGCTTCATGCTTGGGGGACGGTTTTTTCACGAGTACCTGCATCGTTTAGGCATTCTCCCTGTCAACGCAATAGCAGATTGGCCTGTAATGGAAGTGTCGGGAAGGAGACGCGATGGCTAAACCCAAGGTAGCTTTCTACTGGTGCGCCTCATGCGGCGGCTGTGAGGAGACAGTGGTCGACCTCAATGAAGACATTCTGAAAGTGGCCGACGCCGTGGACATAGTTCTATGGCCGGTGGCCCTCGATTTCAAGCGCAAGGATATTGAGGCTTTAAACGATGGCGACATCGCGGTAAGCTTCATCAACGGGGCGGTACGGCTGGAAGAGCAGGAGGAGATGGTGAAGCTGCTCAGGCAGAAATCGGGCCTTGTCGTCGCCTTCGGCGCTTGCGCCCACCTTGGCGGGATACCCGGCCTGGGCAATTTCTGGAACCGGGAGACCATCTTCCAGCGTCAGTACAAAGAGGTGCCGACGATGGAGAATCCCGAAGGCATAACCCCCAAGACGAAGACCAAGATAAATGGCATGGAGCTTACCCTCCCCGAGTTCTATGATACGGTAAGGACGCTGGACCAGACCATCGACGTTGATTACTACCTCCCCGGCTGCCCTCCGCCGCCGGACCTGATACTGGCTGCGGTAACCGCCATCCTTGAAGGGAAGCTCCCCGAGAAGGGCACGGTGCTGGCCCCGGATAAGGCGCTGTGCGACACCTGCCCGCGGAAGGACTCCAGGCCGGAGAAGCTGGCAATCAAGGAGATGAAGCGCCCCTGGGAAATCAAGATGGATCCCCAGCGGTGCTTCCTGGATCAGGGGGTATTCTGTATGGGGCCGGCCACCCGCTCCGGCTGCGGCGAGACGTGCATCAGGGCCAATCAGCCCTGCCGCGGATGCTTCGGGCCGGTGAGCGGCGTTCAGGACCAGGGAGCGAAAGCCCTCTCCATGATTGCCTCCATCCTGGGCATAGATGCTGAAAGCGAGATGACCGAAGAACAGAAAATAAAGCTGATAGACAGCATCGCTGACCCGGCAGGAACGGTCTATCGCTACAGCCTGCCCTCCTCACTGCTTGGCAGGAAGAGAATGTAAGGCGGAGGAGCAAGCATGAAAAAGATTACCATCGATCCGATAACCAGGCTGGAGGGCCACGGCAAGATAGAGATATTCCTCGATGATAAGGGCGGAGTGCATCAGGCATACCTGCAGATACCCGAACTGAGGGGATTCGAGAAGTTCTGTGAGGGCAGGGCGGCGGAGGAGGTGCCGCGGATCACGACGGCCATCTGCGGTGTCTGTCCCACCGCCCACCACATGGCGGGCACCAAGGCCCTTGATGACCTGTTCAAGGTGCAGCCGACGCCCGCGGCGAGGAAGATCCGCGAGTTGATGTACAACGCTTTCACCTGCGAGGATCACATCCTGCACTTCGTCTTCCTCGGCGGACCGGACTTCGTCGTCGGCCCCCAGGCGCCCGCCGCCGAGAGGAACGTCCTCGGCGTGATCGGCAAGGTCGGGCTGGAGACCGGGGGCAAGGTCATCGAGTGTCGGAAGAGGCTCAGGAATATAATGCGCATGATCGGCGGGAAGCCGGTTTCGCCCACCTGCGGCCTGCCCGGCGGCGTATCCAAGGGGCTCAACGAGGACGAGCGGAAGGTGGCCATCGAGGCCGGCGAGTATGCCGTAGAGTTCTGCAAGGTGCTCCTCGGGCTGTTCGACGACGTGGTGCTCAAGAATAAGGAATACGTCGACCTGATAACGGGTGATGTCTTCAACCACAGAACCTACTACATGGGGATGGTGGATCAGAACAACAAGGTCAACTTCTACGACGGCCTCATCCGGGTAGTAGACCCCAACGGCAAGGAGTTCGCCAGGTTCAACCATCATGATTACCTGAATGTCATCAGGGAGCGCGCCGAGCCGTGGACCTACATGCGGTTCTGCTACCTCAAGGATATCGGCTGGAAGGGCTTTGTGGACGGGGAAGACAGCGGTGTATACCGCGTGGCGCCGCTGGCGCGCCTGAACGTTTCCGACGGCATGGCCACACCGCTGGCCCAGGAGGCCCACGATAAGATGTACGAAGTGATGGGGAGCAAGCCGGTGCACGCCACGCTGGCGTTCCACTGGGCACGTCTAGTCGAGGCACTGTACGCGGCGGAGCGGGTGCTGGAACTGGCCAACGACCCGGAGATCACCTCGCCCGATATAGTGAACCTGCCCACCGAGAAGCCGAAAGAGGGCGTGGGGATAGTGGAGGCGCCGCGGGGAACCCTGTTCCACCACTACCAGACCGACGAGAGTGGCATCATCACCAAGGTCAATCTTATCGTTGCCACCCAGAATAATGCAGCAGCCATCAACATGTCGGTGGAGAAGGCCGCCAGGTCGCTGATCAAGAACGGCGATGTGCCCGAGGGCATCTTAAACATGGTCGAGATGGGGTTTCGCGCCTACGACCCGTGCCACGCCTGCGCCACCCACTCGCTTCCCGGCAACATGCCATTGGAACTGAACGTCTATGACAGCGACGGCAATCTGATGCGGACGCTGCGCCGCGGCTAATAGATATGCTAGCGATTACGTGCATCAAGCAGGTACCGGATACCACCCAGGTCAAAACAGACCCGGTCACCGGCACCCTCATCAGGGAGGGCGTGCCGTTTATCCTTAACCCCTTCGACACCCCCGCCCTGGAGGAGAGCCTCAAGCTCAAGGACTCGCTCGGGCTGCGTGTGGTGGCGGTCTCCATGGGACCCCCCAACACCGAGGTCAGCCTGAAAAAGGCTCTGGCTCTGGGGGCGGACGAGGCCGTCCTGCTAAGCGACCGCGCTTTCGGCGGGGCGGACACCCTGGCCACCAGCATGGTGCTGGCAGAGGCCATAAAGAGGCTGGCCGACCAGGAGGAAGTGGCGGTAGTGATATGCGGTAAGCAGAGCATCGATGGGGATACCGCCCAGGTTGGGCCCGGTATCGCATCCCGGTTGGGGTATTCACAGCTAACCCTGGTTGACCAGATTCAAAATGTGGATCTGTCCACCAAGAGAGTAAGGGTCAGGCGCAAGCTGGAGGGCAGACACGAGATAGTGGAGGCGCCGCTGCCGGCCCTGATCACCGTGGTGCGGGAGATCAACCAGCCGAGGTATCCCACCGTACCTATGCGGCTGATGGCCGAGGATGCCAAGGTAGAGCTATGGGACAACAAAGTAATGAACCTCCCCAAGGAATGTATCGGGCTGGAGGGCTCCGCCACCCAGGTACGCAAGATCTTCTCACCGGAGAGGGCTAAGGGACAGATACTGGGGGATGGACTCAACGCCCCGGAAGAGGCAGCCAAGCTGCTGGTGGACCAACTAATCGAGAAGGATATCATCTCGCTGGACTAGCGGTAGGATCGAATATGGAGGAGAAGAAAAAGGTCAAAAAGCCCCGCGGCATCGCCCGGCTCATCCCCGGCAAGTGCATCGCCTGTGGCGCCCGCTGCCAGGAGTCCTGCAAGAAGGACGCCGTAGAGATGAATGACCAGGGCGAGCCGGTGATCATCGCCGAGAAGTGTATCGGCTGCGGCCGCTGCGTAAAGGTATGCCCCGCCGAGGCACTGGAGATGTACCTTACCCCCGAAGAGCGTAAGCTCCTCGAAGAACTGAGCAAGCAGGAGCCTGACGCGGACGAGGCCGAGGAAGAAGAGGTGGACGAGGAGCAAGCCAGGATAGCCGCCAAGCTTAAGGAATATAAAGGGGTATGGGTCTACGTAGAGCAGACGGACGGGAAAGCGGCAACAGTATCATGGGAACTCCTCGGCGTGGGTGCCGAGCTGGCGAAAACCCTGGGCGTTGACCTGTGTACCGCCGTTATAGGCGATAATGTGGAACACCTGTGCCGGGAATCCTTCGCCCACGGTGCGTCCAAGGCTTACCTGATGGACGACCCGGTGTTTCAGCACTACCGCACCGAATCCTATTACAAGGCCATCTGCCACCTGGTGCATAAATACAAACCGGAGATCATCCTGCTGGGCGCTACCGGCCTGGGTAGGGACCTCGCCGGCGCCGTCGCCACCGACCTCCAGACCGGCCTGACGGCGGACTGCACCGGGCTCAGCATCGACGAGAGGGGATTCCTGCTGCAGACCCGCCCCGCTTTCGGCGGCAATATCATGGCTACCATCATGACCGAGCGCACCCGGCCCCAGATGTCCACGGTGCGGCCCCACGTCATGCCGATGCCGCAGAGGGACGATTCCCTCAGCGGAGAGGTGATACGCGAGCCGGCGATGATCAGGGAAGAGGACATAGCGGTCAAAGTGCTGGAGGTCATCGACGACTGCAGCCAGGGGGCGGATGCCATCGATATCGCAGCGGCGGACATCATCGTGTCCGGCGGTCGAGGTATGCACGCCAAGGAGAACTTCCAGATGCTGCAGGAGCTGGCGGACGAGCTGGGCGGGGTGGTAGGCTCTTCACGCGCCGCGGTGGAGGCCGGGTGGATGCCGGTGGAGCGCCAGGTGGGACAGACCGGCAAAACGGTGCGGCCCAAGATTTATATCGCCTGCGGGATCAGCGGCGCCATTCAGCACCTGGTCGGCATGCAGGACTCGGACTTTATCATCGCCATCAACCAGGACAAGGATGCCCCTATATTCGAGGTGGCCACCTACGGCATCGTGGGCGACGTATTCAACGTGGTGCCGGCCATAACCAAACGCATCAAGGAACTGAACGCCAATAAAGTTTGCTGAGGATATAAAAACGATGATGAGAAAAGAGGCTTAGCCCGTGTCGCCGCAGGCCATAGTATTCATCATAGTCTTCGTGGGCGCTATGGTGCTCTTCGCATATAGCTGTTTCCGCCGTTTCCGCTTGATAGCGCTGGGCAGGCCCGAGAAACGCTTCGATGGCATTGGCAAACGCATAAAGAACATGTTGTATTATCCTTTCTCCCAGCGCTGCACTATCTCCAGAAGCTACCGTTTCGGCATAAACCACGCCCTGCTGTTCTGGAGCTTCATGATCCTGCTCATCGCTAATACCGAGTTCCTGCTGCACGGGCTGGCGCCAAATACAATCGCCCTGTCGAAACTGCCATCCGGGGCCTATCACGCTCTGGCGATGATCTTCGATATTGTGTCTGCGATAGTGCTGGTGTCCATCGTTGCCGCTGTCTCACGACGCCTCCTCTTCCCGCCCAAGTTCATCGAGGCACGCAGCCGCGACGCTTTCATAATCCTGGGGCTCGTCGCCACTTTGATGATTGCCTTCTTCTTAAGCCATGGCGCCGATATAGCTCAGAACATCGAGGAGGCTGCCTCCTATATGCCGATCTCGAACTTCGTCGGAGTGACCATATTGGGCGGAGTGTCACAGAGCAGCGCGGGGACCGTCGGCACTGTCTTCTGGTGGATACACGCTATCGCGCTGCTATCGTTCCTGAACTACCTGCCATACAGCAAACACATGCATATCATAACATCGATACCCAACTGCTTCTTCAGGAGCCTGCACAAGGTCAATACCCAGCCCCGGGAGGAGTTCAAGAAAGAGGCATCCTTCGGCGTGGGGCAGGTGGACCAGTTCAAGTGGAAGGGGTTGTTCGATTCCTATTCCTGCACCGAGTGCGGCAGGTGCTCCGACAACTGTCCCGCCACCAGCACCGGCAAGCCGCTGAACCCGCGGCTGGTGATCCACGATATCAAGATGAACCTGCTTAAAAACGGTCCTCTGCTGGCCGCCGACAAGGAAGCGGTGGTGCCGCTGATCGGCAGCGGTGAGGAGTGCTCCATAGACGAAGAGGTATTGTGGGAATGCACCACCTGCGGCGCCTGCATGGAGGTATGCCCGGTATTCATCGAGCATGTGCCCCGTATCATCGACATGCGCCGCAACCTGGTGGAGGTGAAGTCCAGGTTCCCCAGTGAGTTGCTCAACTTCTTCGAGAACATGGAGGCGCGCAGCAACCCGTGGGGCATCGCCCCGGAGAAGCGCACCGCATGGGCCTCCGATATAACCGTTAAGCCCTTCGACCCGAATGAGACCGAATACCTGTTCTTCGTCGGGTGCTCCGGCGCCTTCGATGCCCGCAGCCGGCGGGTGACCCTGGCGGTGGCCCGGATACTGGATGCGGCCGGCGTCTCGTGGGGCACGCTGGGCAAGGACGAGCTGTGCTGCGGCGACAGCCTGCGCCGTTTGGGCAACGAGTTCGTCTTCGACCGCATCGCCAGAGACAACGTCAAGATGTTCGCCGACAGGGGGATAAAGAAGGTCATCACCCAGTGCCCCCACTGCTACAGCACACTGAAGAACGACTACCGCCAGTACGGCGCCGAGCTGGAGGTGGTACACCACACCGAGCTGATCGCCAGCCTGATCCAGCAGGGCAGGCTGAAACTCAAAGGCGACGGCGAACTGGGGAAAACCGTCATCCACGACTCATGTTACTTGGGCCGTTACAACTCCATCTATGAGGCCCCGCGACAGGCCCTGGCATCGGCCACCGGGCGGGCGCCATCCGAGATGCAGCACCACCATCAGCTATCCCTCTGCTGCGGTGCCGGAGGGGGGCGCATGTGGATGGAGGAGACCATCGGCAAGCGTATATACGTAGCCCGCACCGAGGAGGCACTAAAGGAGAAGGCGAAGACCATCTGCACCTGCTGCCCTTACTGCATGACCATGTTCGAGGACGGGCTAAAGGACAAGGACATGGAGAATGACGTACAGGTGCTGGACCTGGCCGAGATTGTGGCCCGGGCGATACAGTAAGGCTATTCATCCTGGTAATACGATATCTATGTGAGGGGGCAAAATGAGGGATAAAGTGGAAGCGGTTCTGGAGCAAATAAGACCCTCGCTGCAGGCCGACGGCGGCGATGTGGAACTGGTGGACGTGACCGACGGCACGGTCAGCGTAAGGCTCAAGGGGGCGTGTCAGGGCTGCCCCATGGCGACAATGACCTTGCAGGACGGGATCGCCCGTTTGCTCAAGGAGCAGATACCCGAAGTCAAGGAGGTGGTCGCCGTTTGACGAGGACGCTGGTGCTGGGCATCGGCAACCCCATCGTTACCGATGATGCGGTGGGGCTGGAGGTGGCCCGGTCGATCAAGCTATCAAACCCCGCGCTGGAGGTGATTGAGGCCTGCTCCGGCGCCATGGGGCTCTTCGACTATATCACCGACTGTGACCGGCTTATCATCGTAGACTCGGTGAAGACGGAGGGCGGCAAGCCCGGGGCGCTGTACAAGATCGACATGGAAGACCTGAAGCCGAGACTGAACCACGCCGCCTCCCATGGGCTGGACATCGCCAGTGCCTTCAAACTGGGAGAGGGACTGGGATACCGAATGCCCCAGACCGTCAGTATTTACGCCATCGAGGTAAAGGATAACACCAGCTTCGGCGAGGGATGTACCGTTGAAGTGGCTGGCAGGATATCTCACATCGCAGCGGAAATCATCGAGGCAGAGGATCTCATGGCAGTTTCGGTGCAGAATTCGCCTTCTTGAACCGGGTCCCATATGGCATATTCAATGCCGGAGAGAGAGTGATATCATGAGCGAGCAAGTTTCTGAAGGAAAAGCGGCGGTGAAGATCAAGGAGGACTCCTGCAGCAGATGTATCATCTGCATCAGCCTGTGCCCCTTCGACGCATTGAGTAAGGATGTCGAAAACGATAAGACCATCCTGGAGATCGAGAAGTGTCAGGTGTGCGGACTGTGCTACTCGGCATGCCCCTCCCACGTGATAGATACCCTGCACTACGACCTCAACTCGCTGACCAAGTACCTTCAGAAGGCCAAGAAGCATTATGCCAGCGACACCCTGGTGGTGATGTGCAAGGGCAGCGCCCCCGATCTCGCCGGGATCGAAAAATTGTTCGGGGTGACCAAATTCATCCCGCTGACGGTGCCCTGCGTGGGGCGCATCCCGGAAGATGTATTCCTCAAGGCCATCACCATGGGCATCAAAAAGATCTATGTCCTTGCCTGCGACGAGGACTACTGCCGCTACGACAGCGGCAGCCCGGTCGAGGGACGCCGTATCATGGCCCTGAACCTGATGCTGGCACAGCTGGGCTACGGCAAAGAGGCCATAGTCCTCAAGCACAGCAGCCTGAAGGTCAAGGTGAACCAGGAACTGTGTATCGGGTGCGGCAACTGCGTGTTTTACTGCCCGTGGGAAGCTCCCAGCCTGGTGACCCCAGGGGCGGTCAAGGTAGACATGGACAAGTGCCATGGATGCGGCCTGTGCGTCTCGATGTGCCCCGCCTTCGCCCTGGACCTCGACAACTGGGAGAAGGACCGTATCTCGCTGCTGATCTCCCAGCTGGCGGCGGAGATCGCCTCGCCCAAGGTTCTGGTGTTCTGTTGCCAGTGGGCCGTATTCCCCGCGCTGGACGAGAAACCCAAGAATAACATACGCTACATATACCTACCCTGCGCAGGCAGGGTGGACACCGCCCACATCGTGGAGGCCTTCGGGAAGGGGGTGGACGGCGTGCTCATCGCCGCCTGTTCCGAGGACGACTGCAAGCTGGAAGGGGCCGGGGGAAAGGTACAGCGCCCGGTAGCCGCCCTGCAGGAGCGGCTGAAGCAGGCAGGCTACGGAGACAGGCTCAGCTTCTGCACCGTGTCCCCCAGATACCCTGAAGTCTTCACCAGGGAACTGGCTCAGTTCAGCAAGCAAATAGCCGCCATCGGTAAAGAGGTGCCGGCATGATAGTAACGACGCAAAAGCCGCTGGATGAACTCCTTGATTTCATCTCCCCATACAGTAACGTGCTGGTGGTCGGGTGTGATGGTTGCACCCAGCCGCCGCGAGGCATAAGAGAGGCCCAGACGCTGGCTCAATTGCTCCAGCTCGGCGGCAAGCTCAGGAAGAAGGAGTTCGAGTTCAGGGTTAACACGCTGGTGAAGCAATGCGATTCCCACCTGACCTCGGTAGCGCTCAGGGACATGCTGGACGGCGGGGTGGATGCGGTGCTCTCCCTCGCCTGCGGGCTGGGGCCGCAGACCATCGCCAGGCTGTACCCCGACGTACCGATATTCCCCGCCCAGAACACCATCTTCATGGGTGCCGAGGAGCGGGAGGCAGGCACGATAGAGGAGAGGTGCGCCGCCTGCGGCGAATGCGTCCTCGGGCTGACCGGGGGCATCTGCCCCATATCCCGCTGCGCCAAGAGCCTGCTTAACGGGCCTTGCGGCGGTTCTCAGAACGGCAAATGTGAGGTCGATCCCGATAAAGAGTGCGCATGGGCCCTCATTATCGAGCGCCTGGACAGGCTGGGGAGGCTCAGCGATCTGGAGGCCATCCAGCCCCCCAAGAACTACAATACAGTGCTGAGGCCGGGCAAGCTATCGCCCTAGCGGGTTCGGGGGGTATCCTCAACCAGCGCTGACTTACCCGAGGATAGCGCCAAGGACAGGCAACCGTGGGGTGCAGGAGACGGACTCAGTCCCTTCGTCTATCGCCTTGCTCCATCCAGTTGAGGTACCCCGCCATACAGGGAGTTCTTAATGTCTGTTCAAATGCTGTCAGTTTGATTTATACTGTATATAGGCGATATACAGGCGTTATTTTTACAAGACGACCGATAGCGATATGCCTCTCAGAGACGCAAATCCGCGGTCAGGTTCGCCTCCCAGTTTGTGAGCCCGGGCTCATCTGGGACTGAATGAAGCCTGTTTTTTTAATTGTAAGGGGTAGAAGGATGAGCGTTGCACAGTTGCCCGAGGTTATAGTCCCGAATCCGGCATTCCGCAGTAAGGTGCAGGAGATAAGCGGGGAGAGGGTTTCGGATTGTTTTCAGTGCGAAAAATGCACCAATGGCTGCCCACTGGTCTTCGCTATGGACATCGCCCCACATAAAATAATACGTTCAGTACACCTCGGATTGAAAGATGCAGTCCTGAACAGTCATACTATATGGGTGTGCGTATCATGCGAAACCTGCACCACCCGGTGCCCCAACAATATCGACATAGCCCACGTGATGGACAGTCTCAGGCAGATATGCCAGCGTGAAGGCGTCAAGCCTGCCCAGCCGAATATACCCCTGTTCCACAAAATATTCCTCGCTTCCGTAAAGAGATTCGGCCGAGTACACGAGGGGGAGATGGCAACTACATATATGCTCAAGGCAGGGGGCATAGAAGAGCTGCGGGGTATGGCAGACATGGGGCTGGACATGGTTAAAACAGGGGGCCTGAAAGAGCTGTTCGGTATGGCAGGCATAGGGCTTGACATGTATAGGAAAGGTAAATTGCAGCTCCTGCCCCACTTCCCCAACAGGCAGGTGAAGAAGATTTTCCGTGCCACGGAGACAAAGGGAAATTGATGAAGGTTTCATTTTATCCGGGATGCACCCTCAAAAGCCTGGCTAAGGCATACTATGAATCGAACAATGCGGTTTCCAAAAACCTGGAGGTCGAGCTGCAGGAATTGAAGGACTGGACCTGCTGCGGGGCCTCGTCAGCCCATATCACCAATGAAAGGCTGGCTGTCTCCCTCGCCGCACGCAATCTGGGAATCGCCGATCAAGCAGGGATGGACCTCGTCGTTCCCTGTGCCGCCTGCTTTCACCGGTTGAAAACGGCAGATAAGCACCTGCGCCAGGGGAAACCCGTGGAGGGACTCGCGATGAAGTATAACGGCGATTTCAATATTAAGTCTCTGCCCGATTTCTTCTGGGAAGATGTCGGGGAGAAAGCCGTCCGAGATAAGGTTAAGATCTCCCTCCAATCCCTGAACCCGGTCTGCTATTATGGTTGCCTGACGTTGAGGCCACCCGATATAACAGATGCCAAGAATCCTGAAGACCCCCAGGAGATGGATAACGTGCTGAAGAGCCTTGGAGCAAACGTTAAAAACTGGTCTTTCAAGGCTGATTGCTGCGGCGGCAGCCTTACGCTCACCCGACCGGACCTGCACATGAAGCTCACGCAGAAGATCCTCGACATGGCACAGGAAGCGGGTGCGGACTGCATCGCCGTCGCCTGCCCGATGTGCCACGAGAATCTGGACAGCAAACAGCCGGAGATATCGATGGCGGCCGGCAAGCTATACAACATCCCTATATTCTATTTCACTGAGCTTATGGGACTGGCGTTCGGGGATCCGTCGGTGAAGAAATGGCTCGGCAGGCATACAATAGACCCGAGGCCGTTGCTCAGAGAAAAATCTCTATTATAGGTACAGGCAGGATTATGAGCGATAAGGGAAATTCAATGGATTCACATAAGGTGGGGGCTGTCATGGTGGTCGGCGGCGGGATATGCGGCATGCAGTCAGCCCTCGATCTGGCCAATTCCGGTTTCAAGGTATATCTGGTGGAGGAAACCACATCCATAGGCGGCAGGATGTCCCAGCTGGACAAGACATTCCCCACCAACGATTGCTCCATGTGCATGATCTCCCCCAAGCTGATTGAGGTGGATAAGCACCTGGATATCGAGATCATCACCAATGCCCGGGTTCAGGGAATCGAGGGAGAAGAGGGCAGCTTCAAGGTTCAAGTGCTGAAGGAGCCAAGGTT
>CAZYOO010000039.1:0-14307 GCA_964649185.1 uncultured Dehalococcoidales bacterium | reverse complement strand
CCCCTGTCGTTGACGTCGAACAGCTGCCCGAGCTGCATGGTCCTGCCGCGCTGGATGGCGCTGAAGCCGTACTTCTGCCGCAGGCGGTCGATGGCGCGGTCCAGCACCTCCTCCCGCCCCGCGGCGGGGTCCAGCAGACTCAACTGCCGCTCCTCCCCGCTGAGGCTCGATACACCGATGCCGACCAGCCGCACCAGGTTTCGACGCTGGGACAGCGCCTTATCCATCATCGCGGCGCCGGCCTCGAATATCGCCCGGTCGCCGTTTATCGACTCCTTAAGCGTTTGGCTGCGGGTGATCGTCTCGAAATCGGCGTACCGCAGCTTGAGGGTGACGCAGCGCGCCCGGCGGCCGTTGCGCCGCAGCTCGGCGCCCACCCGCTCGCTGAGGTAGCGCAGCGTGGCCTTGAGGAACTCGATGTCGAGGGTGTCGCGGTCGAACGTCGTCTCGCGGCTGATGGACTTGGCCGCCTGAGGCGGGGTCACCTCCCGCGTGTCGATGCCGCGGGCGAAGCGGTACAGCACGCCGCCGGTTGAGCCGAACCGGGCGCTGAGCATCGCCTCGGACAGCTTCGACAGGTCACCGACGGTGGCTACCCCCATCCGCCGCAGCGCCTCCCCCGTCTTCTGCCCCACGCACGGCAGGCGATCGACCGGCAGCGGGGCGAGGAAACCGCGCTCGTCGCCCGCTGCGACCTCCACCAGGCCGTCGGGCTTGTCCATGTCGGAGGCGATCTTGGCTATCAATTTCGATGAGCCGATGCCGACGGAGGCGGTGATGCCGATCTCGCCCGCGATTCGCTGCTTGATGCTCATCGCCGCCTGCGACGCCGGCCCGTATATCGGCTCGAAGCCGGTGAGGTCGAGGTATGCCTCGTCGATGCCCAGAGGCTCCAGCAGCGGGCTGAAGTCGGCCAGCACCGCCATGAAGCGGGACGACGCCTCGCGATAGCGGGCGAACCCGCCGCGGAGGAAGACGGCGTTGGGGCACAGCCTTGCCGCCCGCTTGAGGGGCATCGCCGCGTGGATGCCGCAGGCCCTCGCCTCGTAGGACGCGCAGGCCACGACGCCGCGGCCGCCGGGGTCGCCGCCGACGATCACCGGCCTGCCGACGAGTTCGGGGTGCCGCACCCGCTCCACCGAGACGAAGAAGGCGTCCAGGTCGATGTGCAGGATTCGACGAATTGTGCCGCTCATATGTTCTAATTGTAGGGCAGGGAGACGGTATCGTCAAGATGGACGGGCGTGACTCCTCTCCGCTCCCTGGAACACCCGAGTCGCCCGGGGACTCGATGCACCGCAACCGAAGGGCCGGGGGCAGTCGAGCCGGTTCACGCATGAATTCCATCGCAGCTATTGACAAACCCCACTTGTTGTGGTATGCTATCTATTTGCGCATGGAGACCGCAGCTGATTGACCATTTCCTCAAAAGTATGTATCGCCTCTGGGCTAACTGTGGGGACTTTTGTGTCTTTTTTCAGGAAGGATCGTATAGATTATGAAAACCGTTGCTCTGGCTTCTAAGAAAGCCATGCCCAGGAAGTCTTACTCCAAGATAGCCCACGTGCTGGAATTGCCCCGGCTGGTGCAGGTACAGCTGGCCTCCTTCCGCAGGTTCTGCGACCGGCAGCCCAACAAGGACAACCCCGACGACAAGGGCGGTCTGAGGACCCTCTTCGATGAGGTATCGCCCATCCAGGACTTCACCGGCACCCGTTTCGAGCTGAGCTTCCTCAGCTACGGGTTCGGCGACAAGCACAAGGCCGAGATGCCGCTGTTCGACAGCGATGAGGCCTTCTGGGAGTACATCGCCGCCGCCCCCCCCGAGGGGAAGTCGGAGGCGGAGTGCCGCGAGAAGGATATCACCTACTCGGCCCCGCTGTACGTGAAGGTTCAGCTGCTGGTTAAGGATACCGGCGAGATCAAGGAGCAGGACATCTTCATGGGGGACTTCCCCCTGATGACGCAGAAGGGGACATTCATCATCAACGGCGCCGAGCGGGTGGTGGTGAGCCAGCTGATCCGCTCACCGGGCGTCTATTTCACCATGGAGCAGGAGATGGCCAGCGGCCGCTATCTGTGTTACGCCAAGCTCATCCCCGAGCGCGGGGCGTGGCTGGAGTTCGAGACCAGCAGCAAGGACGTTATCTCGGTGAAGGTGGACGGCAAGCGCAAGATACCGGTCACCACCATGCTGCGCGCCGTCGGCTACGGCAGCGACGAGGAGTTGCTGGCACTGTTCCAGGAGGTTGACCCGGAGCAGAGATATATTACCGCCACCATGGAGAAAGATCCGCTGGTGAGGAACACCGACGGGGCGCTCATCGAGTTCTACCGGCGGTTGAGGCCGGGGGACCCCCCCTCGGCGGAGAACGCCCGCAGCCTGATCGACAACCTGCTGTTCAACCCCCGCCGCTACAGCCTGGGGCGGGTCGGCCGCTACAAGCTGAACAAGAGGCTCAGCCTCAACGTGCCCCTGACGCTGCAGGTGGCCACCAAGGAAGATTTGCTGGAGATCGTGAGGCATATCATCAGGGTGAACAACGGCGGCGACACCCCCGACGACATCGACCATCTGGGCAATCGCAGGGTGAGGACCATGGGGGAACTGATACAGAACCAGATCCGCATCGGCCTGCTGCGCATGGAGCGGGTGATACGGGAGCGGATGAGCATCATCGACCCCGATGCGGTGGCGCCCAGCACGCTGATAAACGTGCGGCCGGTGGTGGCGGCGATACGGGAGTTCTTCGGGGCGTCCCAGCTCTCCCAGTTCATGGATCAGACCAACCCGCTGGCGGAACTGACCCACAAGCGCCGCGTATCGGCGCTGGGCCCCGGCGGGCTGTCGCGGGAGAGGGCCGGGTTCGAGGTGCGGGATGTCCACTACTCCCACTACGGGCGCATCTGCCCCATCGAGACGCCGGAGGGTCCCAACATCGGCCTCATCGGGTCGCTGGCCACATACAGCATAATCAACGAGTACGGCCTCATCGAGACGCCGTACCGCAAGGTGGTGCGGGAACTGGACAGCGATTCCGCGGAGCTGCTCGGCCGCACGATAGGCGGCGATGTGGTCGACGACGCCGGTCAGGTCGCGGTCAAGGGCGGCACCAAGGTCACCGACAAGACGCTTCAGCGGCTGGCGGAACTGGGGCCGCGGAAGGTGAAGCTGGTGCCCTACGTCACCGACGATGTCAAGTATTACTCCGCCGATGATGAGGAGCATTTCTACATAGCCCAGGCCAATGAGCCGCTGGATGAAAAGAACCAGTTCATCAACAGCAGGGTGAAGGTCAGGTTCGAGGACAAGTTCTTCGAGATAGCGCCGGACAGGGTGGACCTGATGGACGTCTCTCCCAAGCAGATCGTGAGCGTTTCCACCGGCCTGATACCCTTCCTGGAGCACGACGACGCCAACCGCGCCCTGATGGGGTCCAACATGCAGCGGCAGGCGGTGCCCCTGATCCGCCCCGAGTCGCCCCTCATCGGCACCGGCATGGAGGCGCAGGCGGCCTACGACAGCGGGCAGGTGGCCATCGCTGACACCGACGGGACGGCGACCTCGGTCACCTCACGGGAGATCGTGGTGCGGGATGATGCGGGCAGGGACCACCGGTATCCCCTGACCAAGTTCGCCCGTTCGAACCAGGGGACATGCATAAACCAGCACCCGCTGGTGTCCAGGGGGGAGAAGGTGAACCGCGGCCAGATTATAGCCGACAGCTCCTCCACCGACCGCGGGGAACTGGCCCTGGGCCGCAACGTCATGTGCGCCTTCATGGGCTGGGAGGGCTACAATTTCGAGGATGCGGTGATCATCAGCGAGAACCTGGTCAGGGAGGACAGATATACCTCCATCCATGTGGAGAAGCACGAGACTGAGGCACGGGACACCAAGCTGGGCTCGGAGGAGATCACCAGGGATATACCCAACGTCGGCGAGGAGAACCTGAGGAATCTGGATGAAGAGGGAATAGTGCGGGTGGGGGCTGAGGTCAAGCCGGGGGACATCCTGGTGGGCAAGATCACCCCCAAGGGGGAGACGGAGCTCAGCGCGGAGGAGAAGCTGCTGCGCGCCATCTTCGGGGACAAGGCCAGGGATGTGAAGGACTCCTCGCTGCGCGTGCCGCACGGCGAGTGGGGCAAGGTTATCGATGTCAAGGTGTTCACCAGGGAATCCCATGCCGAGCTTCCCCCCGGGGTGAATCATCTGGTGCGGGTGTGGGTTGCCCAGTGGAGGAAGGTGTCGGTGGGGGACAAGGTCTCGGGGAGGCACGGAAACAAGGGGGTGATCGCCCGCATAATGCCCCCTGAGGATATGCCGTACCTGCCCGACGGCCGCCCGGTGGAGGTGATCCTCAACCCTATCGGCGTCCCGTCCAGGATGAATCTGGGTCAGGTGCTGGAGGCCCATATCGGCTGGGCGGCCAATACCCTGGGGTTCAGGGTGCTTTCCCCGGTGTTCGATGGGGCCGATAACGATACTATAGAGGACTCGCTGGCCCGGGTGTGGATCGCCCAGAGCGCCGGCGCTATCGATCCCGATCCCGAGGCGGAAACCCCCTTCGACCTGAAGCGGGCCAAGGAGTGGCTGGATAGCAGGGGATACGATGGGGGCAGGTTGTTCAACGACAGGTACCGGGGCGAGGCCAAGCGGGCTGCATTGAAGCTGTGGCTGGAGGATATCGGCGTAGACGCGGGGGAGATCGGTGACGACGTTCTGGAGGCGGAGGCGAAGCGGATAGCCCGGGAGCGGGGCCTGCCCCTGCCTACCTGGGGCAAGACCACCCTCTACGACGGCCGCACCGGTGAAGCATTCGACCAGCCGGTGACCGTCGGCTACACCTACATGATGAAGCTGATCCACCTAGTGGAGGACAAGGCTCACGCCCGTTCCACGGGATCCTACTCGCTCATCACCCAGCAGCCCCTGGGGGGCAAGGCCCAGTTCGGGGGGCAGCGCTTCGGCGAGATGGAGGTATGGGCGCTGGAGGCCTACGGCGCGGCCCACGTGCTACAGGAGCTGTTGACCGTCAAGTCGGACGATGTGGCGGGCAGGGCCAAGACATACGAGTCGATTATCAAGGGAGACGCTATCTGGGAGCCGGGCGTGCCCGAATCCTTCAAGGTGCTGGTCAAGGAGCTCCAGAGCCTGGGGCTGGCGGTGGAGGTGTTGAACGATGAGGAAGAGAGCGTGGCACTGGTCGAGGATCTGGGAGGGGACATGCCCAAATTGCGGCTCCCCAGGATAAGAGGAGATGAAAGTGCTCGAAGTTAATGATTTCAGTGCGGTAAGGATATCCCTGGCCTCCCCGGAGCAGATCAAGAGCTGGTCCTGGGGCGAGGTGACCAAGCCGGAAACGGTCAACTACCGTACCTTGAAGCCGGAGCGCGACGGCCTTTTCTGCGAGCGGATATTCGGCCCGACCAAGGATTTCGAGTGCTACTGCGGCAAGTACAAGAAGGTGCGCTATCGCGGCATCGTCTGCGACAAGTGCGGCGTCGAGGTGGCGCGCGCCAAGGTGAGACGGGAGCGCATGGGGCACATCGAGCTGGCCGCCCCGGTGAGCCATATATGGTTCGTGAAGGGGACTCCGAGCAGCCTGGGGCTGCTGCTGGACATCTCCCCGCGCAATCTGGAGCGGGTGCTGTACTTCGCCCAGTATATCATCACGCATGTCGACGACCGGGCCAAGGATGAGGAGATAGCCAAGACGCAGGAAGAGATCGCCGGCCTGCAGTCGCAGGGTGTGGCCAGCGAAGATATGGTCGAGGAAGGGCAATCGCTGTGGGATTCGCTCAACGCCAAGATCGAGGAACTGGAGGAGATACAGCCGTTGAGGATGCTCAACGAGAGCAGATATAATGAACTGAAGGACCGCTACCCCGATGTGTTCCGCGCCGGGATGGGGGCTGAGGCGATCCTGGACATCCTCGCCGATGTCAACCTGTCGGAGCTTCGGGAAAGCCTCCACGGTGAGATCCGCTCCAGCACCGGCCAGCGGCGGAAGAAGGCAACCAAGAGGATCAAGGTGATAGAGGCGCTGCGCCGCAGCGGCAACAAGCCGGAATGGATGGTCCTGACGGTGCTCCCGGTGCTGCCCCCGGACCTGCGCCCCATGGTGCAGCTGGATGGCGGGCGGTTCGCCACCTCGGACCTCAACGACCTCTACCGGCGGGTGATAAATCGCAATAACCGGCTGCGTCGCCTGCTCGAGCTGAGCGCCCCGGAGATCATCGTGCGCAACGAGAAGCGCATGCTGCAGGAGGCGGTGGACTCGCTGATCGATAACGGCCGCAGGGGGCGGGCCATCACCAGCTCCGGCAACCACAAGCTGAAATCCCTGTCGGACATGCTGCGGGGCAAGCAGGGGCGCTTCCGCCAGAACCTGCTGGGCAAGCGGGTGGATTACAGCGGCCGCTCGGTCATCGTGGTAGGCCCTGAGCTCAAGCTGCACCAGTGCGGCCTGCCCAAGAGGATGGCCCTGGAGTTGTTCAAGCCGTTCGTTATGCATCACCTGATCCTCCAGGGGCATGCCCACAATATCAAGAGCGCCAAGCGTCTGGTGGAGCGGGAGCGGGATGAGGTATGGGAAGCGCTAAAGATAGTCATCAAGGACCGGCCGGTGATGCTGAATCGGGCCCCGACCCTTCACCGCCTCGGCATCCAGGCCTTCGAGCCGGTGCTGATCGACGGCAGCGCCATCCAGCTGCACCCGCTGGTGTGCTCCGCCTTCAATGCCGACTTCGACGGCGACCAGATGGCGGTTCACGTGCCCCTGTCGAGGGCTGCGGTACTGGAGGCCAGGGAGGTTATGCTGGCCTCAAACAATATGCTCCTGCCCAGCTCCGGGGAGCCGGTGGTAGCGCCCACCCTGGACATAGTTCTGGGCTGCTTCTATCTGACCATAACCAAGCCCGGGGCCAAGGGCGAGGGTATGAGGTTCAGCAGCACCGAGGAAGCGAAGCTGGCCCGTGCCCTCAGGCTCATCGACCTGGAGGCGGAGATAGAAGTCCGGCTGGGGGACGGTCAGCGGGTGAAGACCACCGTCGGCCGCATCATCTTCAATGACATGCTGCCCAAGGAGCTGGGGTTCCTGAACCAGGTGATGGACAAGGGCTCACTGAAGGCGTTGATTGCCAATTGCTACAAGCGGTTCGGCAATGCGGTGGCCGCAGAGGTGGCGGATAACATAAAGAGCATGGGCTTCCGCTACGTTACCCGGTCGGGCAGCACCATCGCCATGAGCGATATAGTGGCCCCCGAGGGCAAGGCGGAGCTCATCGCGGATGTGGAGATGCAGGTGGCGGAGGTGGACAAGCAGTTCCAGCGGGGGCTGGTCACCGATGACGAGCGCTACAGCAGGACGGTGGAGCTGTGGACCGAGGCCACCAAGAAGGTCTCATCCGCTATCGCCGGCTCGCTGGACCGCTACGGCTCGATATATCAGATGGCCACCTCCGGCGCCAAGGGCAATATCGATCAGATCCGGCAGATGGCTGGCATGCGCGGCCTGATGACCGACCCCTCGGGGCGCATCATCGACCTGCCGATAACCTCCAGCTTCAGGGAAGGCCTGACCGCCCTGGAGTATTTCATCTCCACCCACGGGGCGAGGAAGGGGCTGGCGGACACCGCGCTGAGGACGGCGGACAGCGGCTACCTCACCAGGCGACTGGTGGATGTGGCCCAGGACCTGATAGTGCTGGAGGAGGACTGCGGCACCACCGGCGGCATTTGGATCCAGGAGGGGTCGACGAGGCGCATCCTGGCGCCCTTCACCGAGCGCATACTGGGGCGGGTCGCCGCTGCCGCTATCGCCCATCCCGAGACCGGGGAGGTGATCGTTGAGCGTGGCGAGGAGATCGATGAGGATAAGGTGGAGCAGATCACCCAAGCGAAGGTGGACAAGGCTTATGTGAGGTCCCCCCTCACTTGTCAGGCGAGGCACGGCGTGTGCCAGCTGTGCTACAGCAGGAGCCTGGCGCACGGGCGGCGGGTGCTGCTCGGTGAGGCGGTGGGCATCATCGCCGCGCAGAGCATCGGGGAGCCGGGCACGCAGTTGACCCTGCGCACCTTCCACACCGGCGGGGTCGCCGGGCTGGATATCATCAGCGGGCTGCCCCGCGTGGAGGAGCTGTTCGAGGCGCGGTCGCCCAAGGTTCAGGCGGTAATCTCCGAGATCGACGGGCAGGTGGAGGTGGTGGAGGATGAGGTAGAGCGCAAGATAACGGTGTCCAGCGCGGAGCTTTACCGCGATGAATACCCGCTGCCGGCGGGCTGCAAGCCCAAGGTTAAGACGGGGCAGTGGGTGGATGTCGGCGACATGCTGGCCGGGCCCGGGGGCAGGAAGCGCGAGATGGATGCGGATGCAACCATAGTAGTCGCCAGGGTGGCGGGCACGGTGAGCCTGGAGAAGGAGCAGATAGCCGTTTCATACGAGGAGAAAGAGGAGCGGGAATATTTCGTCCCCAGCACCGCCCGCATCGCCGTCGAGACGGGGGAATGGGTGCGGGCGGGGCAGCAGCTGACCGAGGGGCTGATCAACCCCCAGGACCTGCTGCGCATCCTGGGCAAGGAAGCGGTTCAGCAGTACCTGGTGGACGAGGTGCAGCAGGTCTACCGCACGCAGGGGGTGAACATCAACGACAAGCATGTGGAGACCATCATCCGCCAGATGCTGCGCAAGGTGCGCATCGACGCCCCGGGGGACACCGAGCTGCTCCCCGGCGAGCTGGTGGACCGCTTCACGTACGAGGATATCAACGCCAAGGTGCTGGCGGAGGGGGGCGAGCCGGCCACCGCCCAGCCGGTGCTGCTGGGCATCACCAAGTCTTCGCTCAACACCGACAGCTTCCTGTCAGCGGCCTCCTTCCAGGAGACCACCCGGGTGCTGACCGAGGCGGCGATATCGGGGAAGACGGACAAGCTGCTGGGGCTTAAGGAGAACGTCATCATCGGCAAGCTGATCCCGGCCCGCTGCCCGCTCTCGGAGGAGGCCATGGCTCAGCTGCTGCCGCCGGAGCCGCTGCACATCGGTGGCGGGGGCCTGGGGGGGATGTTCCCGGAGGGTATGGAGGGGGAGCTAATGATGGATGAGGAGATGGGCGACGCCGGCGCCATCGATGAGGATCTGGCGCAACGGCTGGCGGAGGAGCTGCTGGGCGGTGAGGGAGAGGGATTACCGATTGATGAGGGCGGCGAGGTATCCGGCCCCGAACCCATTATCGATATTGACGACGGAGACGCCGGCGGAACAGCCGTTTAGCATGGTCAGCAGCGCAGCCAGCCCCTCGAAGCTGGAGCCGTAGCCCACGCTGGTGGGCACCGCGACCACCGGCGCTGCCACCAGCCCGCTTACTACGCTGGCGAGGGCGCCCTCCATGCCGGCGACGGCAACCACCACCTTCGCCTTTCGCAATCGGGGCAGCAGCTCCAGCAGGCGGTGCACCCCGGCGACCCCCACATCGTAGCAGCGTTCCACCTCATTGCCGACGAACTCCGCGGTGAGAGCCGCCTCCTCGGCGATGGGGATGTCGGCGGTGCCCCCGGTGAGGATGGTGATGCCCTGCCGTTTAGCCGACCCCTTGGACCGGTCGACGGTTATCGCCCGGGCGACGGGGTGGTACTGCGCATCGTCGACACGCTGCCGCACCACGTCGAAGCACTCCGGCTCCACCTTGGTCACCAGCACCTTGTCGGCCGCCGCCGCTATCCGCTCCACGATGGTAGCCACCTGCTGCGGCGTCTTGCCCGGGCCGAAGACCACCTCGGGGAAGCCGCGGCGCAGCGCCCGGTGGTGGTCGATCTTGGCGAAGCCGACCTCCTCGTATGGCAGGTCGGCAAGGCGTACCAGGGCCTGGTCGATGCTCACCTCCCCCGATTTCACCGCATGAAGTAGCTGCGATAGCCGTTCGCTGTCGATATCCGTGCCTCCCCCGTTGTGAACGCATTATAACATCGCAGGGCAGGTCGGCGGAAGTGGCTGGCGACGGTTGACTTGGCGAATCGACAACTGCTATAATGGAATTTGGCTCATTGTGAAATTTACCACAGTCCCTACGGAGGAGAAAAAGTGACAGAAGAGAAGAAAGAACAGAAGAGCAAGAGCGTAGATCCTTCCACCATCGAGATGCTGTGCAAGATGGAGGCAGAGGGGATCAGCAACGCCTTCGAGCGGGCGGACAGCACCAAGCCGTGCCCCATCGGGCATTCCGGCGCCTGCTGCAAGATCTGCTTCATGGGCCCCTGCCGGCTCACCGGCAAGACCACCACCGGGGTCTGCGGGGCCACCATCGAGACGGTGACGGCGCGAAACTTCGTGCGCATGATCGCCGCCGGGGCCGCCGCCCACTCCGACCACGGGCGCGGCATGGCGCTGACCCTCATCGCCGCCGCCGAGGGGGAGGCGCCGGACTACAAGATCAAGGATGTCAAAAAACTCCACGTCGTTGCCAAGCTGCTGGACGTGCCCACCGAGGGGCGCTCCACCGAGGAGATCGCCCTGGACGTGGGACGCAAGGCCCTCTCCGAGTTCGGGCGACAGGAGGGCGAGCTGCTGTTCACCAAGCGCGCCCCGCAGAAGCGACAGGAGATATGGCGCAAGCTGGGCGTAACCCCTAGGGGCGTCGACCGCGAGATCGTGGAGACGCTGCACCGCACCCACATCGGGAACGACCAGGACGCCGAGCACATATTGGATCACGGCCTGAGGAACGCCATCGCCGACGGCTGGGGCGGCTCGATGCTGTCCACCGATATCAGCGATATCCTCTTCGGCACGCCGGGGCCGGTGGCCGCCAGGAGCAATTTCGGCATCCTCAAGGATGACGAGGTCAACGTGGTGGTGCACGGCCACGAGCCAACCCTCTCCGAGCTGATCGTGATCGCCGCCCAGGACCCGGAAATGATAGAGTACGCCAAGTCCAAGGGGGCCAAGGGGATAAACCTCTCCGGCATCTGCTGCACCGCCAACGAGATACTGATGCGGCAGGGGGTGGCGGTGGTGGGCAACTTCCTGCAGCAGGAGCTGGCGGTGGCCACCGGCGTGGTCGATGCCATGATCGTCGACATCCAGTGCATCATGCAGGGGCTGGTGGAGGTGGCCAAGAACTATCACACCAAGATCATCACCACCTCGCCCAAGGCACACATCACCGGGGCGGATCGCATAGAGTTCCACGAGGACAAGGCGCTGGAGATCGCCAAGCAGATCATTAAGGTCGCCATCGATAACTACCCCAACCGTGACAAGTCGAAGGTGCAGATACCGGACTACATCGACCACATCGTGGCCGGCTTCTCGCACGAGTACATCGCCTACATGCAGGGCGGCATCCACCGCGAGTCATTCCGCCCGTTCAACGATGCGGTGATGGCGGGCAGGGTACGCGGCGCCGCCGGCGTGGTGGGCTGCAACAACCCCCGCGTGGCGCACGACGACCCCCATACCTGGGTGGTCAAAGAGCTGATCAAGAACGACGTGCTGGTGGTCACCACCGGCTGCAACGCCCAGGCCTGCGCCAAGCAGGGACTGCTCACCCCCGAGGTGATGAACTTCGCCGGACCGGGGCTGAGGGAGATCTGCGAGACCATCGGCATCCCGCCGGTGCTGCACATGGGCTCCTGCGTGGACAACTCCAGGATCCTGACGGTGCTGGCACAGTGCGCCATGGAGGGCGGGCTGGGCGAGGACATCAGCGACCTGCCGGTGGCCGGCTTCGCACCGGAGTGGATGAGCGAGAAGGCGGTGTCCATCGGGGCCTACTTCGTGGCCTCCGGCGTCACCACCTGGATGGGCGTGGGGCATCCCGCCGAGGGCAGCGAGGAGGTCAAGAGGATGCTCACCGAGGGGTGGAATGAGAAGGTCGGTGCCGCCTACTACTTCGAGGGGGACCACGAGAAGGCGGTCAAGGAGGCGCTGGAGCACATCGATGCCAAGAGGGCGGCCCTCAAGCTGGAGGAGTACGTCCCCGGCAAGTTTGCCAAGAGCGCTACCTACCTCCCCGGCGATTACCTGACCGACGAGCAGTTCGCCCAGGGCGCCTACTCGCTGTCGGCCTTCAAGTAAGACGCATCGATAACATAGTGTATAGTTTAGTCGCTTCCCCGTATCGGGGAGGCGACTAATCTTTTATAATGGTCGATGACATGGGCACCGAAGAGCGATTGCAGGTAACGTTCAGCGACATCGCGCCGCAGGGCGACGCCCTGGCCCGGCACGACGGCGAGGTGGTGTTCGCCGCCGGCGGCATCCCCGGCGAGGAGGCGGTCGTGGTCGCGAAACGCGGGCGCCGTCGCTTCTACACCGGAAGCGTGGCCGAGCTGGTCAGCGAGTCGCCCCACCGGGTGGAGCCGCGCTGCCCCCATTTCGGGGTGTGCAGCGGCTGCCAGTGGCAGCACATAGATTACCCCTATCAACTGGAGCTCAAGCGGGGCATGGTGCAGCGCCAGATGCGGGAGCGGGGCGGGTTCGGCGACCCGCCGGTGCTGGCCACCCTGCCGGCGCCTGACCCGTGGCACTACCGCAATCACGCCCGCTTCACCGAGGACGGCGAGGGCCGCCTCGGCTTCGTGCGCAAGGATAGCCGCGATTTCGTTCACATCGACCAGTGCCACATCATGCACCCGTGGATAAACGAGACCCTGGCCTCGCTGCAGGGCAAATGCGCCGGCTCCCACCAGGTGGCGCTGCGCTACGGGGTCAACACCGGCAGCTGGCTGATCCAGCCCAAGTTGGGCGACGCCGACATCGCCACCGGCCAGCCGTACTACGAGGAGGAGCTGCTGGGGAGGCGGTTCCGCATATCGTCCCCGTCGTTCTTCCAGGTGAATACGGCGCAGGCGGAGAGGCTATTCCGCGTCGTCGCCGACAGCCTTCGGTTGAGCGGCAGCGAGACGGTGGTCGACGTGTTCGCCGGGGTGGGCACCTTCGCCGCGCTGCTGTCGCCGCTGGTTGGCCGCGTCATAGCCATCGAGGAGTCGGCCGCCGCCGAGAGGGACGCCGCGGTGAACATCGAAGGCCTGTCGAACATCGACTGGGTGAAAGGCAGGGCGGAGGACGCCCTGTCGGCGCTGGACGGGGCGCCGCACGCCGCCATCCTCGACCCGCCGCGCACCGGCTGCCACCGCCGCACCCTCGACTCGCTGGTGAAGCTGGCCCCGCGGCGCATCGTCTACGTGTCCTGCGACCCGTTCACCCTGGCCCGGGACCTGCGGGCGCTGTGCGACGGCGGATACCGCCTGCAGTCGGTGCGCCCGGTGGACATGTTCCCCCACACCTACCACGTGGAGTGCGTGGCCACGCTGGTGCACGGCGACGTGCCGCCGGACATCATACTGGCCTCGGCATCGCCCCGCCGCCGCGAGCTGCTCCACGCCCTGGGCATCGATTTCGAGTCAGAGTCGCCGCCGGAGGATTAGTATCCCCAGCCCCTTATATTATTTTAGGCGATATGATATAATTTTCCCGTGAGTCCTAGTGCAAAGAGGGAAAAACCCACGGTCGCGGAGATGCTGGGGGCACTGAGCGACTCCGGCTACCTGTTTCAAAACTCGGTCGCGCTGGAGTTCGAGTCTGCCGGGTACTCGGTGACGCCGGACTACAGCTTCCCCGACCGCGACACGGGGCAGCAGGTCGAGGTGGACATATCGGCCACCAAGCGCCGCTCGATATGCGGTGACGACCGCGAACCGCGCATCTACACCAAGGTGCTGGCCAACTGCAGGGAGAACACCAATCCCCTGGTGTTCTTCACCCGCGACAACGACAACACGCTGCGTCCGGCGACCACCCACCTGCCGATAAACGGGGTGCCCTTCGGCTGGCCGTTCTCGGTGGCCGACCCCGGCAGGGGCATCCGCACCCGTTCTCTGCGCCTGCTGCAGGAGCACGACCACCGCCTCACCGCGCCGCGGGTGTCCAGCCAGTTCTGCGCGGTGTTCTCACCGAGCGGCTCGGTGGAGCTGACCGCGGAGAGCGAGGGGCTGCATCAGGAACTGCTGGTGCCCCTGATAAAGGCGATTCGATACAAGGGCGACGCGGCGCTGAACCCCCACTCCGGGGAGCTGGATGTGGAGCTGATCTACCCGCTGGTGATCCTCAGCGACGAGATGTACGAGTGCGACGCCGGTGCCGAAAGCCCCGATCTCGCCAGAAAGAAGCACGTCGTGGTGTACCGCAAGTACCGCTCGGCGAGGATAAAGGGCGTGTTCACCATAGACGTCATCGCCCGCTCGTTCCTCGGCAGGTACCGCAAGCTGATCGAGGCCGAGTCGGAGCGTGTGCGGGAGTTCCTCAAGGA
>CAZYOO010000038.1:1390-14408 GCA_964649185.1 uncultured Dehalococcoidales bacterium | reverse complement strand
GCGCCTCCGACGGGGAGGAGTACCAGCTGAACCTCATCGATACCCCCGGGCATGTCGATTTCAGCTACGAGGTGTCCCGCAGCCTGAACGCCTGCGAGGGGGCGGTACTGGTGGTGGACGCCGCCCAGGGCATCCAGGCGCAAACGCTGGCCAACGTGCACATCGCACAGGAGCATAACCTGGTGCTGATACCGGTGGTCAACAAAATAGACCTTCCCAACGCCATGACGGAAGAGGTTTCCGCCGAACTGGGAGGGGTGTTCGGCTTCTCGCACGGCGATATCATCCGCGCCTCGGCCAAGGACGGGATAGGCACCGGCGAGGTGCTGGAGTCCATCGTGCGCAGGATACCCCCGCCGTCGGGAGAGACGCAAAGCCCGCTGCGGGCGCTGATATTCGACTCCAAGTACGACCCCTACAAGGGGGTGATCGCCTACCTGCGCGTTATCGACGGGGAGATATCCAAGGGTAAGCGGCTTAAACTGATATCGTCGGGCAAGAGCATCGAGGTGCTGGAGATCGGCATATTCAAACCCCGGCTCACCGCGGTAGAGTGCCTGACCGCGGGGGAGGTGGGCTACGTCGCCACCGGCCTCAAGAGCATCGCCCAGTGCCGTGTGGGTGACACGGTCACGCTGGCGGACGGTGGCGCGACGGTGCCCCTCCCCGGCTACCAGCCGGCCAAGCCTATGGTGTTCGCCGGAATCTACCCCATCGTCGGTGACGAGTACAACGCGCTGCGGGACAGCCTGGACAAGCTGAGCCTGAACGACGCCTCCCTGTTCTACCAGCCGGAGACCAGCGCCGCCCTCGGCTTCGGCTTCCGCTGCGGTTTCCTCGGCATGCTGCATATGGAGGTGGTGATGGAGCGTCTGGAGCGGGAGTACGGCATGGAGCTGCTGGCCACCGCCCCCAGCGTGGAGTACGAGGTCACCATGACCGACGGGAGGGAGATGAAGGTGTCCAACCCCTCCGCCGTGCCGCCGGCGGGCGAGATAGCGGAACTGAGGGAGCCGTGGATGTCGGTCAACGTAATAACTCCCATACGTTACATCGGCAATGTGATGGAGCTGATTAAGGAGCACCGCGGCGACTACCGCGGAACGGAGTACCTGGCCAAGGAGGTGTCTGACAGCCGTGACGCCGTCTCGGCACTGAGGGTGATGCTGCAATACGACGTGCCGTTGGCAGAACTTATAGTCGATTTCTATGACCAGCTCAAGTCCCGCACCCAGGGCTATGCGTCCATGGACTACAGCTTCGCCGCCTACTTGCCAGCCAAGCTGGTCAAACTGGAGATACTGGTCGGCGGACAGCCGGTGGATGCCTTTTCGCTCATCGTGCCCCAGGAGCGCGCCCACCGCCAGGGCAGGGAGCTGGTGAGCAAGTTGAGGAAACAGATACCGCGCCAGAACTTCGAGGTGGCGCTGCAAGCGGCCATCGGCAGCAAGGTCATCGCCAGGGAGACTATCAAGGCCTACCGCAAGGACGTGATTGCCAAGTGCTATGGCGGCGATATAACCCGCAAGCGGAAACTGCTCGAGAAGCAGTCGATGGGCAAGAAGCGGATGAAGAGGGTGGGGCGGGTGGAGATACCGGCGGAGACCTTCATCGAGGTGCTCAAGCTCTAGCCGTTAACGATCCCTTTGAGGTGCTCCCGCAGCTCGGGCCCCATATCCGGGTGGCGCAGCGCCCACGCGATCGAGGTCTTGAGCAGCCCCAGCGGCTTGCCCGCATCGTAGTACGTGCCCTCGAACTCCCAGCCGTAGACATCCTGCCGCTGCCGCAGTAGTGCCAGACCGTCGGTGAGCTGTATCTCTCCCAGCTTTCCCGGCACGGTGGCCTCCAGCGCATCGAATATCTGCGGGGTGAGCAGGTACCGGCCCATTATCGCCAGGTGCGACGGAGCCTCCTCGGGGAGCGGCTTCTCCACCATGTCCAGCACGCGATAGGTACGCTCCGCCACCTGCTCCGGCTTGACGATGCCGTAGCGTTTGGTGTCCTCCGGCACCACCCGCAGCAGGGCAAGCACGCTCCCCCCGAAACGCCGGTACACTTCCGCCATCTGACTGATGAGCGGCGGATCGGCGGCGAACAGGTCGTCGGGGAGGAACACGGCGAAGGGCTCATCGCCGACGATATCCTTGGCGACCAGGATGGCGTGACCCAGCCCCAGCGGTTTCTCCTGAATCACGTAGCGTATATCCGCCAGCCGGCTGGTTCGGGCGACCCTCTCCAGGAGATCGGTGTCTCCCTTGTGCTCGAGGGCAGCCTCCAGTTCAGGCGCTGGCGAGAAGTGGGCCTCCAGCGCCCCCTTGCCGGGGGAGGTCACGATGATGACCTGCTCGATCCCGGACGCCACCGCCTCCTCCACCGTGTGCTGGATCACCGGCCTGTCCGCCAGCGGGAGCAGCTCCTTGGGGATAGCCTTGGTCGCCGGCAGGAACCTGGTGCCCCAGCCGGCCGCCGGAATTACCGCCTTGCGAATCTCCATCGACATAACATTCTACCCGAAGAACGTACCGGCGGCAAGCCTAGACCAGACCCTTTCCCTGGAAGTAGAAGGTATAGCTGGTTACGGTGATATCCAGGCTCCTCTGGTCGAGCCTCAGGCGGTGACGGTCGTAAACGTAACTGCCGACCCTGCGGCAGGTATCCTCGGGCGATTCCTTGACTTTCAGCCCTTCCAGCACGATATCGCCGATGGCGCGCGCGTTATCCGCCGCCCGTGCCATCAATACGGCAGGGTCCCTCTCGACGCTGCCGTGGGAATAGAACAGCACCTCGGCAGCCAGATTCATTTGCTGCAGCCGCTCGATGGTGGACAGATACGTCTCCAGGTTGAAGCTCATCGGGGCCACGGTGGGCATCTGGTATCCCGGCAGACCCACCGCCTCGCCGCAGAACAGCCCCTTCACCTTGCTATCGAAGATCACCAGGTGATGCGGCGCGTGGCCCGGCGCATGTATCATCTGCAGCTCGCGGCTGCCCGCTGTGATCACCTCCCCGTCATCGACTGCTTGAATCTGGGATTCGGGGACGGGGATGATCGGCCCGAAGTGCTCCTCGAAATCGTCGCCCCATACCATCTTGACGCTCTCGATCAGGCGCGACGGCTCCACGGCATGCTTCAGGCCGCGGGGGTGGACGATGACCTTCGCCCGGGGGAACAGTTCGGCCAGAGCCCCCGCCCCGCCGGCGTGGTCCATATGGATGTGCGTGGGGATGATATAGGTTAAATCCGTCATCCCCACCTGCGCCAATGCTTCCTGGATGGTGCCGACGGTAGCGGACGGTCCCGGTTCGATGAGAACCCCCTGCGGCTCGCGGATGAGGTACACGGTGGGCTTGAATTCGGCGAACGATATCGGCGTCTCGAAGCGGTAGACCCCCTCGGCCACCTCCTGGATATCTATCACGCCTCTAACATAATGGGCCCAGTGCTAGATGTCAAGCTGCAGCGACCGATTCGAGCTTGACAATGAAATGATGGTGGGCTAGTATCAGGACAGGTCGTGCTAGGCGGGGAGCCAGCGGTGCCCTGTACCCGCAATCCGCTACAGCGGGGCTGAACTCCCTCCCGAGGTTTTCGGCCTTTCGGGACTGTTGCTGTTAAGTGGCGATGAAGGCTGGGTCCTGCGCGGCAGAATGCTATGAACCCCGTCAGGTCCGGAAGGAAGCAGCGGTAAGTAGCGCTTTCTGGGTGCCGCAGGAATGCCTGGCCCGAGCCGGCTGGCAGCGGCAAGCCGGGAGACGGGATCGACGGCGGGTGCACGGCCTTTCTCTATTTAACCGGTGAGGTGAGTGTTTTGACCCTGAGCCGTACCAAGAGGGAGCTGCGGCGCTTCAACCTCCGCGCCAAGAAGGGGCTGGGGCAGCATTTCCTGGTCGACGAGAAAGCCCTCCAGAGGATGGTATCTGCGGCAGAGCTCGACCCCGGCGATACGGTGGTGGAGGTGGGGCCCGGCCTGGGTGCGCTGACACGCGGGCTGGCAAGGGAGGCCGGACGCGTCATCGCCGTGGAGATCGATCCGGCGATGGTCGCTGCCCTCGAGGAGAATGTGACGGGACTGTCCAACATCACCATCGTGCACGCCGACATCCTGGATCGCACCCCCGAATCGCTGACAGAAGGTGCGATCTCATACAAGGTGGTTGGAGCGCTGCCGTATAACATCGCCTCGGCGGTGCTGCGACATTTCCTGGAGGCCGGCATGAAACCCCGGCTGATGGTGGTCGCCATGCAGAAGGAGGTGGCCCAGACCGTAGCCGCCGCTCCGGGCGATATGGGCCTGCTCAGCGTCGGCGTGCAGTTCTACGGGCGCCCTACGATAGTGGATTACGTAGAGTCGAGCAGTTTCTATCCTCCGCCCAAGGTCGAGTCCGCCATAGTGCGCATCGACGTGCATGAACAGCCTCCGGTCGAGGTGGCGGATGAAGGCGGTTTCTTCGATGTGGTCCGCGGCGGATTCAGCGCTCCCCGCAAGCAGCTGCACAACTCGCTGGCACAGGGGCTGGGGCTGGAGACGGCGGAGACTGCCGCCATACTGGAGCACGCCGGCATAGACCAGCAGCGGCGAGCCGAGACGCTGAGCCTCGAGGAATGGGCGGCGGTTTACCGTGCCGTCATCGAGAGACGATGATAACCGCACCTGCTTATGCCAAGATCAACCTGACCCTGGAGGTGCTGGGAAAACGCGCCGACGGCTACCACCAGATCATCACCGTATTCCAGGAGATCGACCTCAGGGACACCGTTACCTTCGAGGAATGCACCGAGCTAAACTTGCAGTGCGACGACCCCTCGATGCAATCGAACGAGAACCTGGCGTTCAAGTCGGCCAGGCTGCTTCAGGAGGAGACCGATTCCGTAAAAGGGGCGCTTATTTCCATCGAGAAGGGGATACCCGTCGCTGCAGGCCTCGGCGGCGGGGCCAGCGATGCCGCGGTCACCCTTAGATCCCTCAACGACCTGTGGGGGCTGGGGCTCTCTCAGGCACAACTGCTCAGGCTGGCATCCAGGCTCGGCTCGGATGTCGCCTTCTTCCTGCATGGCGGTACCGCCCTGGGCGAGGGGCGCGGCGAGCGTATCACCCCGCTGCCATCTTACCCCGCTTCATGGATAGTGCTGTTTCGGCCGCCGGTGGACATCCCACCGGATAAAACGAAGCGCCTTTACCATTCCCTCAACGCCTCCCATTTCAGCCAGGGACGCTCGACCAGGGAGGTGGTGGACATGCTGAACCGCGGCGCCGATATAACGCCTTCCTCGCTGGTCAACACATTCGAGAAGGTGGCCTTTACTGCTTACGAAGGGTTAGAAGCTTATTGGCAGCGCTTCCGCGAAGTGGGCGCCGACAACATTCATCTTGCCGGCTCGGGGCCGACCCTGTTCACCCTGGCGCACGATAAGGCCCGGGGGGAAGCGATCCATCGCAATCTGGTAAAGGAGGGGCTTGAAGCGCAACTTGTCCAGAGCCTGGCAACGTATTAGAGGGTTCACTGCCAGTTTCCGTGATCATATCTCCCGCCGGATAGAGCGGCACCGGCGGTTGAGGTGGCTGCTGCTGTCCCTCGTTATCGTCGCGGTATTCGGCATCAGCTATGCCATACTGCATTTCTCATCCCGCCTCGATTTCCTCCAGAATTACGGCTACCTCGGAGCCTTCCTTGCCTCGCTCATCACTACCACCTCCGTGATCTTCCCCATCCCCGGCTTCATTATCATCGGCGCTATCGCCGCCTCCACCGCCAACTGGCCCCTGGTAGCCCTGGCCTCGGCGCTGGGCAACGGCATAGGGGAGTGCACATCTTACATCGCCGGCTACGGCGGATCGGCGATCATCAACCCCCAGCGGTCGAGGTTCTACCAGCAGGCGGAGGGGTGGATGAAACGCCACGGGAGCCTGACCGTATTCATCTTCGCCCTGACGCCGCTCCCGTTCGACGTGGTGGGCATCGCCGCCGGTGCCCTGCGCTTCCCCCTGTGGAAAGTGATACTGGCAGTGATAGCCGGCCGTCTGCCGCTCACCATGGCCGGATGCTACCTGGCGCACCGCGGTTGGAAGGAATGGCCCGGTATCTGGGTCTCGCTGAAAAGCATGGCCTGGTGGCAGTGGACGTTCATAATTGCAGGGATCCTCATCATCATCCTGTGCTCGATAATGCTGCGGCGGCTGCGGCGGGCGTCGAGACAGAGGAACGGCGATGGGCACCAACCCTGATTGGGGCATCCTGCTGCGCAGGCTTTCCGCCCTCAGGGAGCTGCCCAAGCGCACCCGGTGGCTGATCGTCTCACTTGTTCTAGCCCTTGCCCTCGGCCTGAGCTATGTAGTCCTCCGTTTCTCCACCGGTCTCGAATGGTTCGAGCATTACGGCACCCTCGGCGCCTTCCTTATAGCTTTCATTACTAATGCCACTATACTGTTCCCCGTGCCGGGCTTTGCCATCGTATGGGCCATCGCCGCTTCAACACCCCACTGGGCGCTGGTAGCCCTGGCAGCGGGCGTGGGAGGTGGGCTGGGGGAGTTCACCGCCTACCTTGCCGGGCGCTGGGGATCGGTGCTCGTCGACCCCCATACATCACGGTGGTACATGAGGGCTACAGCGTGGATGGAGCGTTACGGCAGCCTGACCATCTTCACCTTCTCGTTCACCTGGCTCCCATTCGACCTCGCCGGCATCGCCGCCGGCGCCCTGCGCTTCCCCTTCTGGAAATTCCTGCTGTGGACCGTGGCCGGCCGCCTGCTGAGATACCTAATCGAATGCTACCTGGCACATCTGGGCTGGGAGCTGTGGGGTGGCTAGATATACATGCCTCAGGCAGCAGAAGGAGCTACACGGATGGCGGCTCAGGCTGAATAACCGAATCCTTCAGCTCGGGGTGAGCATCCAGACATGCATTGCAGATGAACCCGATACCGCTCGATATGGGCTCGACCCATATCTGGCCGCAGTTCTCCACCGCAGCATCTACCGACCAGGCCATGTGGAATCTCCTGCCGCATACCAGACACCGGGATACGTTCTGGTCATCCAGCGGCTCCCCACAGACCCTGCACAACTCCGACGAGCCTTCATCTTGCATCATAGTCAATTCCCTCCTAGTAACCGCCGCACCAGCGCCTCCTCCTCCTCCGTGGTATTCACCTGGCCGTCCAGTTTAGCATCCCTGAGCGTATCCAGCATCCGGCCCACACTGGGCCCCGGAGCCACTCCCAACCGCTGGAGGTCAGTCCCGTCCAGTACAGGATTTACATAACGCAACTGGTTGAGGTACATCTCGATGTTGGAACAGTCCGTTTCAGATTCGCAAGCCAGCGCACCGGCGACGATCGATTCGGTGAAATATGGCTGGAGCAGGCGGTATATCGCGCTGGGAGCGATATCCTCACCCCCCAGATAGGGCAGGGCATTCTTCAGTCGGGATATCTGCCGCATGGCCTTGGCCCACTGGCCGGTCACGTCAAGACGTTCAATGAGGCGCTCGATATCTCCTTCCTCCAGCCGGTAGATGAGCAGCAGCATGTACACCAGGGGGCCGGACAACGTTCTCCTACGGGCCTCTACGAACTTGTCTATCAGCCATTCGTCGATCGTAATGCAGGGAGCGAACTGTCGCAGCATGCCCAGTCCCTGGGTGCGCTGCAGCATCCGCTCCGGATAAGCCTCATTCAGAATCAGTTCCAGCTCGCGCCTCAATCGACTGCCGCTGATGGTATCCAGCATGGGAATATTCTCTCTCAGCGACCTCTCTGTGCCGTTTTCCAGCCTGAAGCCCAGACGTTGTTCGTACCGTACCGCCCGCAGCATCCTGGTGGCGTCATCTATGAAACTGCCCTCGTGCAGTATGCGTACCATCTTCCGGTCGACATCTTCTTTGCCACCGTGCGGGTCGAGCAGCTGGCCGAACGATGACGGCGTCAGGAAAACGGCCATGGCGTTTATGCTGAAGTCCCTGCGTCGCAGGTCGTCCTCGATGACACCCGGCTGGACGGCGGGCAGGGCGCCCGGACGTTCGTAGCTCTCCGAGCGCGCCATGGCCAGATCGATGGTCAAACCCTCCCATCGGAACTTGGCGGTGCCGAACCGGCGGTGAAGCCTCACCCGACCCTGACCCCCTTCATCCACTGAGACCGACAGCTTGCCCCCTTTAGCGATGTCGGCGGCCAGCCCCAGGGCATCGCCCTCCGCCACCAGATCGAGGTCCAGATTGGTGCGGCCCAGGAACAAATCGCGCACCGCACCGCCGACCAGGCATATCCGCTGTTCCCGCGCCTGCGACAGCTCGCCGACACGGGCCAGCAGGTCTACCACGGCAGCGGGCAGCCGCTCCTGCATTAGTTGCGACAGGTTCTCCACAGAGCACGATTATATCACGCCTGCCTTGACAAATCGAGTTGGGGTAACTATGTTAGGGATGGAGTCCGCCTGTGTCCGAACCCGCCAAGCTAGACAAGCTACAGGATATCCTTGGCGTCACCTTCAATGATGCCTCCCTGCTGGTGCAGGCGCTGGTTCACGGCTCCTACCTGCACGAAAACCCCGATTTCACCCTCCCCTCCAACGAGCGCCTCGAGTTCCTCGGCGACGCCCTGCTGGGATTAATCATCGCCGAGAAGCTCTTTATCGATTCCCCCGAACTCGCCGAAGGCGGCATGACCAAGCTGCGTGCGGCGCTGGTGCGCAAGGAGACGCTGGCCAGGCTGGCCGGCGCACTGGGACTCGGCGATTACCTGTATATAGGCTGCGGAGAGGAGAACAGCGGCGGTCGGGGCAAGCCGTCCATCCTGGCCTCGGCCCTCGAATCTCTGATCGGGGCGATCTTCATGGACCAGGGCTTCGAGGCCTGCCGGTCATTCGTCCTGCGCCTGTTCGACAGCGAGATGGGGGAAGCCGTCGACGAGCGCCTCGCTGAAGACTACAAATCCGCGCTCCAGGAGATCACTCAGGCGAGGCACCGCACGGCGCCGAGCTATCGCATCGTCAAGACAACAGGCCCGGACCATGCCAGGGAGTTCACCGTGGAGGTGAGCGTAAACGGCACCGTGATCGGCAGCGGGAGCGGCAGGAGCAAGCGGCAGGCGGAGAGGGAGGCGGCCCGCGCAGCATTAAAGACCATGTCTAATGGGTGACACATCGCTTTCAATGGCATCACGGACTGCGGTTTTGTGCTAGAATAATATGCTGACAACCTTTAAGCCCGACACGGGAATTCAAGAGGGGAGTAACATGAATTTCGAGACCATAACCCTGAAGAAAGCGGATCACATCGCCACCATCACCCTGAACCGCCCAGACAAGATGAATGCCCTCAGCACGACGATGCTGCACGAACTGATAGCGGCGGTGTACGATGTATCAAGAGACGATGACGTACGGGTAGTGGTCCTCGCCGCCGCCGGCAAGGTGTTCTGCTCCGGCGCCGATGTAAGCGAGGGGGGTAAGACCAGCGGGCTGAGCGGCACCCCCAACGAGATGCGCCGAAACCTTCAGGAGACCTACCAGAGCGTGGCCCTGGGATTGCGCAGGTTGTACAAGCCGACTATCGCCATGGTCAACGGCGCCGCGGTGGGGGCCGGATGTGATTTCGCCTTCGCCTGCGACATGCGGGTGGGCTCTGAGAGGGCGAAGTTCAGGAACGGCTTCGTCAAGGTGGGCCTCATCCCCGGCGGCGGCGGCACCTGGCTGTACACCCGCTTGATGGGGCTGGGCAGAGGCCTTGAGTTCCTGTTCACCGGCGATTTCCTGGAGGCCGAGGAGGCACAGCGCATCGGCGTGCTCAACAAGCTGGTACCCGCCGGCGAACTGGAGGGCGCGACCATGGAGCTGGCTCGAAAGATAGCCCAGAACCCGCCGCTGGCGGTGCAGACGTCAAAGATGATGGCCTACCGGGCGCTCGATACCGACCTCGAAGCGGCGCTGGAGATGTCTGCCGCCTACCAGGCGCTGGCACTGAGCTCCGAGGACCACCGCGAGGGCGTGAACGCCTTCATGGAAAAGCGCGAAGGGCAGTTCAAAGGGAAATAGAATCTGTGAGGAGGAGCTCCATTGGATAAGCTGAAGGTTTTCACCGGGAACGCAAACCCGGCCCTTGCACAGGGCATCTGCGATTATCTGGAGATCCCACTGGGCAAGGCGGAGGTATTCCAATTCAGCAACGAGAATATCTTCGTCCGCATCCTGGAGAACGTGCGGGAGTGCGATGTGTTCGTCATCCAGCCCATCTCGTCCCCGGTGAACACCAGCCTGATGGAGCTGCTCATCATGCTGGACGCCCTGGAGCGGGCCTCGGCGGGGCGCGTCACCGCGGTCATCCCGTACTACGGCTACGGGCGTACCGACAAGAAGGACCAGCCCCGGGTGCCGATAACCGCCCGACTCATCGCCGATATGCTCACGGCGGCCGGCGCCGACCGCATATTGGCTGTCGATCTGCATGCACCACAGATACAGGGATTCTTCACCATCCCGGTGGATGAGTTGACCGCGCTGTATATCCTCGGCGGGTATATCCATGGCAAGGGGCTGAAGGACCTGGTGGTGGTAGCCACCGACATCGGCATCTCCAAGCGCGCCCGAGACATCGCCGAGAGGCTCAACACCCCGCTGGCTATCATCGAGAAGCGAAGGGTGGGCAATGTCGATAAGACCGAAACCCTCAACATCATCGGCGATGTGAAAGGCAGGTGCGCCCTCACCGTAGACGATGAGATAGACACCGCCGGCTCTTTGGTCCAGGCGGTGGACGCGCTGAAGAAGGCGGGGGCCAAGCAGGTCTACGCCTGCTGCACCCACGCGGTGTTCTCCGGGCCCGCCGTCGAGCGGATATCCAAGAGCCCGATCAAGGAAGTCATCGTCACCGACACCATACCCGTCCCCAAGACCAAGCGGAACAAGAAGATCACCGTTTTGTCGGTGGCGCCGCTGTTGGGCGAGGCGATCCACCGCATCCACTCCGGGCTGTCGGTAGGGGCCATGTTCGAGTAACATCATGGGTGAGAAACTGGTGGACGTGTATATCGCCTCCGGCGAGGCCGAAGCTCAGATAATAAAGGGCAAGCTGGAGAGCAACGGCATACCCTGCATCCTGCGATCGGACGCCGCGGCATCGGTGCACACCTTCACCGTGGACGGCATGGGGCAGGTAGCCGTCTCCGTGCTGGAGTCGGTGGCCGAGGACGCGCGCAAGCTGATCCATACCGAGACGCCGCACAACGACGATTGAAAGAGCATTACTACAGGGCACAGCGCCCCGCAGGTGAAAGATGATCAATATCCTCAACAGCATACTGGACTCCAACGAGAAGCAGTTGAAGCGCCTTCAGCCTATCGTCGAGCGCATCAACGCGCTGGAGCCGCAGTTCGAGGCGCTCACCGACGCCGAGCTTCGCTCCAAGACCGACGAGTTTCGGTCGAGGCTTGAAGACGGCGAGGATCTGGATGACATCCTGCCCGAGGCGTTCGCCGCCGTGCGCGAGGCGGCCAGGCGCGCCCTGGGTCAGCGCCATTTCGATGTCCAGCTCATCGGCGGCATCGTGCTGCACCAGGGCAAGATCGCCGAGATGAAGACCGGGGAGGGCAAGACCCTGGTGGCCACCCTGCCGGTGTATCTGAACGCCCTGCTGGGCGAAGGGGTGCACGTCGTCACCGTCAACGACTACCTGTCGAAGCGTGACTGCTACTGGATGGGACCGGTCTACGGCATGCTGGGGGTCTCGGTAGCCACCATCCAGCACGAGGCCTCCTTCATCTTCGACCCCGAATACGAGTCGGAGGACACGACCTGGCTCCACCTGCGGCCGGTCAAGCGCCGCGAGGCGTATGCTGCCGACATCACCTACGGCACCAATAACGAGTTCGGCTTCGACTACCTGCGGGACAACATGGTGATCGATCTGTCGCAGTGCGTGCAGCGCCCGCTCTACTATGCCATCGTGGACGAGGTGGACTACATCCTCATCGACGAGGCGCGCACCCCGCTTATCATCAGCGGGCCGGCGACGGAGGCGGCGGAGAAGTACAAGACGTTCGCCAGGCTGATGCCGCAACTGCACTCCGACGCGGACTACACCATCGATGAGCGGGAGCGGGCGGTGACCCTCACCGACGAGGGCATCTCCAAGATCGAGCGGCTGCTGGCAAAGGAAGGGCTGTTGAAAGCGCCGGACCTGTACGACCCGTCGAACTACCTGCTGACCCATTACCTGGAGAGCGCCCTCAAGGCGCACGTGCTGTTCAGTAGAGACCGCGAGTACGTGGTGAAGGATAAGCAGGTGGTGATAGTGGATGAGTTCACCGGGCGCATGATGCCCGGCCGCCGTTACTCCGAGGGGCTGCACCAGGCCATCGAGGCCAAGGAGGGCGTGCCGGTACAGCGGGAGAACGTTACTATGGCCACCATCACCTTCCAGAACTACTTCCGCATGTACGAGAAGCTGGCCGGCATGACCGGCACGGCGGTGACCGAGGCCGAGGAGTTCCACAAGATATATAAGCTGGATGTGATAATTATCCCCACCAACAAGCCCATGATCCGCGAGGACAGCCCCGACCAGATATACCAGAACGAGGAGTCGAAATTCCGCGCCGTGGTGCGGGAGATCGAGGAGTTACACAAGCAGGAGCGACCGGTGCTCATCGGCACCGTGTCCATCGAGAAGTCGGAGTACCTCAGCGAGATGCTGCAGCGCAAGGGCATCCCCCACCGGGTGTTGAACGCCAAACAGCATGAGAAGGAGGCGGCAATCATCGAGCAGGCGGGCCAGCAGGGAGCAATAACCGTGGCCACCAACATGGCTGGCCGGGGTGTAGATATCTCGCTGGGTCCCGGAGTGGCAGAGCAAGGCGGCCTGCATATCCTCGGCACGGAGCGCCACGAGGCGCGGCGCATCGACAACCAGCTCCGCGGGCGCGCCGGGCGGCAGGGGGACCCGGGCAGCTCCCGCTTCTACGTGTCGCTGGAGGACGACGTGGTGCGGCGCTTCGGCGGCGACCGGGTCAAGGGCCTGATGGAGCG
>CAZYOO010000038.1:0-1290 GCA_964649185.1 uncultured Dehalococcoidales bacterium | reverse complement strand
GCGCAACGAGGCTGCGACGGCCAAGAAGGTGGGGCGCAACGACCCCTGCCCCTGCGGCTCAGGGAAGAAGTACAAGAAGTGCTGCGGGAGGAATGCGTGACCAACACCGACATCGCAAAAATATTCCACGAGCTGGCGGACTTGCTGGAGATGAAGGGTGAGAACCAGTTCAAGGTCCGTGCCTACCGCGAGGCGTCACGCACCTTCAAACAACTGCCGCGGGAGGTGGCAGACATGCTGCGGGACGGGGAGAACGTGGAGGAGATACCGGGGATAGGGGAAGCCATCGCCATGAAGACTGCCGAGATCGTGGATACCGGGCGACTCAAGCTGCACGACGAGCTGCGCGCCCAGTTCCCCGAAGGCATCCTCAATATCCTGTCGGTGCCCGGCATCGGGCCTAAGATAGCGATGCGCCTTCATGCCGAGCTGGGGGTGGGCAGCGTCAGCGAGCTGGAGGCCGCCATCCGCGACGGGCGGGTGGCCGGCATGCCCCGCATGGGAGGGAAGGCGGCGCAGCGGATGCTGAGCCAGATCAACTCGGCACGGGCCAAGGGGCACGCCTGCTAGCGAGGTCGATATGGGCGGTGAGTTGCAACCGTTGGGCGAGACCGGCGTATCGAGCGAGAACCAGGCGATCCGCCACTTCCGCGACGCCGTGCTCCACGGCAAACACTGGTACCTCGCCCTGCTGGAGGCTGTAGGCCAGTGGGACCTGACCGAAGAGACTTATAAAGGCAGGGACTACCGCTACCTTATCGCCAACGAGGCCTTCGACTGGCTGCTGCTCGCCGAGCGCATACTGGACGAGGCGGGCTACCTGGCTCCGGAGGAGGAGACGGTCGAGTTGCTGTTCCACGGCAGGCCGCCCATCGAGACCGCAGAGGAGGAATTCTGCAGCCTCCTCGGCGAGGCCAAGTACCGCGCACACCTTAATTTCTTCTACGGGGTCACGGTTGAGGAGGCGCTGATAACGGCGGTTGAGGAAGAGGCGCGCAAGGAGCACCGGGCCAGCCCCTTCAGCGAGAACGGGCATCCCGGGGAGGAATCGTACCAGCGCATCTACGGCAGCTCCTTCAACGATCTTCTCAAGAGGTACAGGAAAGAGAAGGGCTGCTCCATGCGTCAATCGATGGGCTTGAGCGAAAGCAAGGAGTTCACGTACTGGCTGTTCAAGTACCGGCTGAACAACAGCGATAAGGCGCGCATCGCCAGCGACACCAAGAAGGCGCTGAACGAGTTGAGCCGACAGAGGGGTACGGGAGTAGAGCTTTAGGTATTGGTTTGCCC
>CAZYOO010000037.1:0-14683 GCA_964649185.1 uncultured Dehalococcoidales bacterium | reverse complement strand
AGGTTGTACAGCACCGCGCCTACGACAGCTATTCCCAGAACCATGCCCACGGTGCGCATGGTGGATATCATCCCCGAAGCGACGCCCAGGCGCACCACGGGAACGCTGCCCATTATGGCGCTGTTGTTGGGGCTCTGGAACATGCCGCCGCCGATGCCACAAACGACTAAACGCCAGACCACATCCGTCACGCTGGAGGAGGCTTCCAGTCCGCTCATCAGGAAAAGACCTGCGGCGCAGATGCACATCCCCCCGACAGCGAAGGGGCGGGTGCCGATGCGGTCCGACAGCGCGCCGCTGATGGGCGCAACGAACAGCGTTGCGATGGGAGCCGCGGCCATCACCAGTCCCAACTTCAGGATGCTGAACCCCAGCACGTAGGCCAGATAGAAGGGCGTTATGAAGATCAGGGCGTAGAGCGACATGAAGTTTAACAGGGCGCTCAGGCTGGCGAAGCTGAACACGCGGCTCTGGAACAGCCCCAGGTCGAGCATCGGCTGTCCCTGCCTGCGCTCGACCCACAGAAACGCGGCTGCCGATATCACGGCGACAGCCAGCAGGCTGATTATCGCCGCGGAGGTCCACCCCCAGTCCTGCCCGCGATTGGCGAACAGCAGCAGGCTGGTCAGGAAAACGAATGCGGCGGAGGCCCCGCGCCAGTCGAGGTGCTGGTCTGGATTGGTGACGCTCGGCGGGACGACGCGATAGCACCAGAACAGCGAGGCCAATCCTATCGGCACGTTAACGAAGAAAACGTAGCGCCAGCTGAGGTATTCGGCGATCAGTCCGCCGAGCGTGGGCCCCAGACCCAGTGCGGCAGCGATGCTGATAGCGTAGATGCCCAGGGCTTTGCCCCGCTCGCGCGGCGGGAAAGCGGCGGTGATTATGGCGATGCCCACCGCCGTCGTCATCCCCGCCGCCAGCCCCTGCAGCGCCCTGAAACCGATCAGCATCCATATACTCTGCGAGAGGCCGCACAACATAGAGGCGACGGTGAAGCACGAAAGGCCGATGAGGAAGACGCGCCTGTAGCCTATGATGTCGCCCAGACGTCCGTAGAGCAGTATCAGGCAGCTGAGCGTCAGCAGATAAACGGTGGGCACCCACTGGGCTATCGATATATCGGTGCCGAAGGAGCGGGTGATCTCGGGCAGCACGGTATTCACTATGCTGCCGTCCAGCGGGCCCATGAAGCTGCCCGCCATGACCGCAGCCAGGATCAGCCACTTAGTATCGGGGCCTTTCTTTACCGCCGGCGCGCTGTCATTGGCCATGCGTTACTCCGATTGTATCGGGATAACTGGACTTGCCGATTAGCAACGGAGCCCTCCGTTTGAGGAGGGCTCCGCCATTATCAGTCAAACATCTGAACTGGTTATCTTTTTGGCGACTTCTTCGCCGCAGTCTTCTTCGCCGTCGTCTTCTTGGCAGCAGCCTTCTTGGTCGTGGTCTTTTTGGCTCCCTTCTTGATATCCTCCGGGCGCCAGTTCTGGTCCTTGTAGGTCTTATCCCTGTCGGCGTACATGCCCTTGCGGCCCTTGGTCTTGAGCTCCTTCATCAGGTTGAACTCATTCTCGCCGAACTTGAGGTTGCTCAGAAGCGTATGGGAAAGGCTCGCCATATCGTAGCCCGCGGAGAAGCCCATCATGTCCATGGACATGAGGAAGTGCTTCTTGCCCATGACGATGCCGTCCAGCGGGCGGGTGGCGATGAGATTGGCGATCTTGGTAACCTCCGCGTCGAGCTCGTCATGAGGCACCACCTTGTTCACCAGACCCATCTGACAGGCTTCGTCGGCCTTGAGTGGGTTGCCCAGCAGCATCATCTCCTTCACCTTGCGCCAGCCGATCATGTAAACGTACAGCGGTATCGGCCCCTCGATGCCGAGGTAGGTGTAGCCGGGATGGGTATAGATGGCGTTGTCGCTGGAGATGGCCAGGTCACAGGCGCACATGACCTCGAAATGCCCGCCGTAACAGTAGCCGTGCACCTGCGCTATGGTCACCTTATCACAGGTGAGTATCGCCTGCAGTATGCCGCGGCGTCCCCACCACTCATCCACCCCCCAGTAGCGCCGGCGCTGCGGCGGGCGCTTGGCTTCATCCAGGCCGCGGCGGTGGCGCACCTGATCGATATCGTACCCCGCGCCGAAGGCCCTGCCGGAGCCTTTTATCACCACCACGGCCACGTTGTCATCCCTGCTGGCGTCATACAGCCGGGCGATGACCTCTTCCAGATCCTCCATCGGCACCATCGCATGCAGCTTCTCCGGCCGGTTGAAGGTCAGGGTAGCCACCCTGGTCTTCTTGTTCACCTCATACTTACAGTAACTCAATCGTTCCTCCTTTGAACGTTTTATTATTTACAACGCTTTCGCGATTACAACCCGAACAGCTGTTTGGCCGCAGCCCTGAGATCGTCGCGGAACTTGGGATGCGCCACGTTGATGAGAGCCTCCGCCTTCTGCCGCTGGCTGCGCCCCCTGAGCTCGGCGATGCCGTACTCGGTGACAACGCGGTCGGTGAGGTTCTTGTGTATTGTAACATTTGTTCCCTCGGGCAGCAGCGGCACGATGCGCGATATCTTGTCGCCTGAAGCCGTAGAGGGCACAACCGTCATAGCGCGACCGCCCTTAGATAACAGAGCGCCTATCTGGAACGGCACCTGGCCGCCGGCACCGCTGTACAGATCCGTTCCGATGCCTTCCGCCGATGACTGCCCGAAGAGATCGACTATCAGTGTCTGGTTGATACAGACCATGTTGTCTATCGACGCGATGGTGCGGATGTCCTCAAGGTAATCAACGTCCACCAGCTCGAAGAGCGGGTTCATGTGTACCCACTGCATCTCCTCGCGCGTGTCGCCGCCGACGGAGGTTATTACAGCCTTGCCCGGCTTCTCCGTCTTGTATTTGCCGGTGATGACGCCCTCGCGCACGCGGCGGATGATGCCCGGCACGGTGGCTTCGGACTGGTAGCCTATATCGTTCCTGTTGTCGATGATCCCCAGCTGCACCAGCTGCTCGGTGCAGCGCCCAACCCCTATCTGCAGGCAGTCGCCGTCTTTTATGAGCGAGCCGACGTGCTTGGCCATATCCTCCAGCGACTGATCCGCCTCCTTCCTGGCCTTCTTCCCCAGCAGGCTCCCCGAGCCCATGGTGCTGCCCGATGACTGGTGCTCCACGAAATAGTCGATCTCGGACACATGCACGTAGTTCTCGCCGTAGGTGCGTATCAGCTTGTCGTTGACCTCAGCGATGACCAGACTGGCCTCCTGCACCTGTCTCTTCTTGTTCCACAACGAGGCGCCGAAGCTGCAGAAACCCCTCTCGTCCGGAGCCGATATCTCGGTGAGGAGGACGTCCATGCCTTCTTTGAAATATTGCAGGTCGAAGGGGAAGAGCGAACCGAAGGCTACGTCGCAGCGCTTCTCCTTGACCATCTGCTCGTTTATGCCCAGCGGGAAGGAGCAGGTTATCTTGAACGACTCGTCCCATCCCGGGTCGTACCACCCGAAGTCGTAACCGGGTGTCGGCACGTAAACGTTAACGTTCTGTAATTCCCCCAGTCGGGCTGCTATCGCCAGCCCTATGGTGTGTGATTCCCGTCCAACCGTGAAGCCGATGCGGTCGCCTGATTTGACCATGCTGGCGGCCTTCTCGGCGGTAATTGTCCTCTCTGCGTAATACTGCTGCCAGTCCTTCATCATCTCGGGAAGAGTTCCTCCTTGTTTAAATGCAAAACCGAGTTCAATTATCCCGTTGGCGACTGCGTTTGTCAAGTTTATCGATCCGCCCGCCGAACGTGACCCTCACCCGCGGCCAGGGTGAAAAGGTTTGCAAAATACAGCTTCCCTGTGGTATATTTAATCGGCACATTCGCCGAGGAGGATACGAGTTGAGTAACCACCTGAAAGGGAAGAACGCTGTAGTAACCGGTGCCGCCGGCGGCATCGGGCGGGAAGTATGCCTTGCCCTGGCCAGAGAGGGCGCCAACATCGTGGCCAACGATATCGGTGCCTCCCGGGACGGCAGCGGCGCCGAGATGGGCCCAGTGGACAAGGTTGTCGCCGATGTCAAGGAGCTGGGCTGCGATGCGATAGCCAACTACGACTCGGTAGTGGACTTCAACGCCGCCGAGCAGCTGATAAAGGCCTGCGTGGACAAGTTCGGCAAGATCGATATCCTGGTAAATTGCCACGGCAACCTGCGGGACAGGATGATCTGGAACATGAGCGAGGAGGAGTGGGACTCGGTGATCGCGGTCCACCTCAAGGGTACATTCAACACCTGCCGCCACGCCTGCGTGCTGATGCGGGAGCAGAAAGCGGGGCGCATAATCAACGTAACGTCCGACGCTTGGCGCGGCACTATGGGGCACGTCAACTACGGCGCGGTCAAGGGCGGCGTGGTGAGCTTCACCCGCTCCATCGCTCGCGAGATGGGGCGCTACGGGGTAACCGCCAACTGCTTCGCCCCCATAGCCGCCACCCGGATGACGATGAACGACGAGGTGATAAAGGGCACCTGGAAGCGCGTTGAGGCCGGCGTCATGACCAAGGAGCAGGCCGAGCAGATGCTGTCAATGCCCGGCCCGGAGCACATCCCCCCCATCATCGTCTACCTGGCCACCGACCATTCGGCCAACGTCAACGGGCAGGTGTTCCACGCCGAAGCGTGGAGGGTGGGGATTTACAGCGAGCCGGTGGAGGTGCGGGCCATCTACAAGAACGAGGGCATATTCACCACCGATGAACTGATCGAGATGGTGCCCAAGACCCTGCTGACCGGCTATATCAATCCCGCCCCGCCGCAGCCGGACAGGGATAAGAAGTAATCCTCAGCCGGTACACACGGACGGGTCTGAGAAACTTCAATAGAATGAATTGAATACAGCTATGGCCGGTATAGTATCATACGGAGCATATATCCCCATCTACCGCCTGAAGCGGGATGAGATGGGCCGGGCGTGGAGCCGCAGTTCCAGCGGGGGGGAGCGGTCGGTGGCGAATTTCGATGAGGACAGCGCCACCATGGCAGTGGAGGCGGTAGTCGACTGCCTGAGTGACAGCGACCGCGACAAGGTGGACGGCCTGTATTTCGCCTCCACCACACCACCCTACCGCGAGAAACAGACGGCGAGCTTGGTGGCTCTCGCCGCCGATCTGCGCCGCCATCTGTTCACCGCCGACTTCACCGACTCGCTGAGGTCCGGAACGATGGCCCTGCGGTCTGCCATTGACGCGGTTAACAGCGGCTCAGCCAAGCAGGTGATGGTGGCCGCCACCGACTGCAGGAAGGGACAGCCCCAGTCCAACTACGAGCAGGACTTCGGCGACGGCGCCGCCGCTTTACTCATCGGGGACACAGACGTCATCTGCGAGATCGAGGCTACTTATTCCCACAGCGACGATATACTCGACACCTGGCGCACCGAGAGCGACAGCTTCACCAGGACGTGGGAGGACCGCTTCATCCTTACCGAGGGCTACACCCGCAACATGACGGAGGCCATCTCCGCCATCATGAGTGAGCAGGGGCTCAAGCCTGCCGATATCTCCAGGGCGGTCTATTACGCCCCGGATTCGCGGCGGCATTCCGAGATAGCCAAAGCAGTGGGGTTCGACCCCAAGACGCAGGTTCAAGACCCCATGTTCAAAGCGCTGGGCAACACTGGCGCCCCCTTCGCCATGATGATGCTGGTGGCCGCGCTGGAGCAGGCCAAACCGGGCGACAGGATACTGTTCGCCAACTACGGCGACGGTGCCGATGCCTTTATACTGAGGGTGACCGAGGCGATAACCAAGATAAAAGGGCGACGCGGCATCAGGGTTCACCTCGCGTCCAGGATGGAGCTGGCCAACTACGAGAAATACGTCCGCTTCCGCCGTCTGATACCCCTGGAGGCGCAGGCGCGCGAGGGGGCTAACGCCTTCCCCCCGGTGGCCTGGCGCGAGCGGGAGCAGCTTACCAGCCTGCACGGCTCCCGCTGCAACCACTGCGGCCGCACCTTCCACCCCATGCAGCGGGTGTGCATCTACTGCGGAACCAAGGACGACTTCAAGGGGGTGCGCCTGTCCGACAGGAAGGGCATACTGTACACCTACTGCATCGACAACCTGGCCCTGTCCGACGACCCCCCCACCGTGGTAAGCAAGGTACACCTGGAGGATGATAAAGGGCCGGTGGGGGTGTACTGCCAGATGACCGACCGTGACCTGGACCGGGTCACGCCGGACATGCCGGTGGAGATGACCTTCAGGAAGATGCACGATGCCGGCGGGATGCACACCTACTACTGGAAGTGCCGTCCGCCGCGGGAAGCACGAAAGAACGAGGATAGCGTGAATGGGTAGCATCAAAGATAAGGTCGCCATCGTGGGCATGGGCTGCTGCCAGTTCGGCGAGAACTGGGACCGGGGATCCGACGATATGATCATAGATGCGGTGTACGAGGCCTACGATGACGCCGGGGTGGAGCGCAAGGACATCCAGGCCGCCTGGGTGGGCACCGCCTTCTCCGGCGTCGGCGGCATCAGCCTCTCCGGGCCGCTCAAGCTGGACCGCATCCCGGTCACCCGGCTGGAGAACTTCTGCGCCACCGGCATGGAGACCATCAGGAATGCGTCCTACGCCATCGCCGCCGGCGTCTACGACCTGGTGCTCTGCGTGGGCTTCGATAAGCTGAAGGACAGCGGCTTCGCCGGTCTGCCCGCCGGGTATACCCACCCCGTGCTGGGTGTCAACGTAACCGCCCCGGGAAGGTGGGCCATGGGTGCCACCCGCTACTTCAAGACCTACAACATCCCCCCGCAGGAGGGGCGGGAGACGCTGGCCCGAATCTCCATGAAGAGCCATTACAACGGGGCGCGACACCCCAAGGCGCACCTGCGCCGCGAGGTGACCATGGAGCAGGTGCTCAACGCTCCCATCATCGCCTGGCCGCTGGGGCTGTTCGACTGCTGCGGTACTACCGACGGCGCTGCCGCGGCGATACTCACCCGCGCCGACATGGCGAAGAGCTTCCGCGACGACTACGTGCTCATCAAAGGCATCGGGCTGGCTATCGGCCCCGGGCTGGGCAAGGAGGATGCCGACTACGACTACATCCACCTGCCGGAGACCCAGGCGGCGGCCCAGCAGGCATACACCGAGGCCGGCATCAAGGACCCGCGTAAAGAGTTGGACATCTTGGAGCTACACGACTGCTTCAGCATCAGCGAGCTGATGACCCTGGAGGCCATCGGAGTCTGCAAGCAGGGGAACGCCAAGGAGGATATAGACGCCGGCATGTTCACCCTGCAGGGGGAGCTGCCGGCCAACGCCGACGGCGGCCTCAAGTCCTTCGGCCACCCCATCGGCGCCAGCGGGCTGCGGGAATGCTACGAGGTATACAAGCAGATCCAGGGCAAGGCCGAGCTGCCGGAGCGCCAGCTGAAGGATGTCAAGCTGGGGCTGTCCCACAATCAGGGGGGGCACCCGGGATGCCTGTTGCCCATCATCACCATCCTAGGTAAGGCGGGGTAAGCGCCATGCCTGAGTCAGCACTCGGCGGGATCAAGGTCGTCGAGTTGTGCCAACTGGTAGCCGGCCCCTACTGCACCAAGCTGCTGTCCGACCTCGGCGCCGAGGTGATAAAGATCGAGCCGCCGGAAGGTGACCCGGCGAGGAACCTGCCCCCGTTCTTCCACGATGAGCCCCACCCCGAAGGCAGCGGCCTGTTCCTGTATCTCAACACCAGCAAGCAGGGGATCACCCTGAACCTGCATACCGCCACCGGCAAAGACATCTTCCTCCGCCTTGTCAAGGACGCCGACATACTGGTGGAGGATAACCCCCCAGGTGCTATGGCGAAGCTGGGGCTGGATTACGACAACCTCAGCAAAATCAACCCCCGCCTGGTGATGGCATCCATCACCCCCTTCGGCCAGACCGGCCCATATCGCGACTACAAGGCGTATCACCTGAACGTGTTCCACGGCAGCGGGGAGGGATACCTGACCCCCGGCGGCATCGAGAACATGGGACGGCCGCCGCTCAAGGTGGGCAACCTAGTGGGGGAGTACGACAGCGGGCTCAACGCCGCCATAGCCGTACTCGGCGCCCTGTACCACTGCAGGAGGTCGGGCGCCGGGCAGTACATCGACATATCCAAGCAGGAGTCGGTGATGTCCCTCAACCGCCTGGACATGCCGCGGTGGGCCAACGAGGGCGATGTCATCACCCGGGCCAAGCTGGGGGTACCCTACGGCGGTGCGCTGCCCTGCAGGGACGGCTATACCGTGTTCGTTACCTGGGAGGGGGAGCAGTGGGACAAGCTGGTGGACTTCATGGGACACCCTGAATGGACGCACGACGATAAGTTTAAAGACTACGCCAGCCGCTATGAAAACGGGGAGCTGATAAACGCCCTGCTCACCGAATGGCTGATGGGCCACGGCAAGGAGGAACTGTACCACGGGGGCCAGGCCGCCGAGGTGCCCTTTGCCATGGTCTACACCCCGCAGGACCTGGCCGAATCGGTACAGTTGCGCGAGCGAGGTTTCTTCACCGAGGTGGAGCACCCCCGAACGGGGAAGGTCAGATACCCCGGTGTGCCTTACAACTTTTCCGAGACCCCGGCCGCCGCGCCGCGGCCGGCACCCCTGCTGGGCGAGCATAACGAGGAGATACTGACCAGCCGGCTGGGTTACGCCAAGGATGAGCTGCCCAGGCTGGGCATGGCGGGAGTGATATAGGTACAAATGGGCTGTCTTGACGGAATACGCATAATCGACTTCACCCGTTACGCAGCGGGGCCCCAGATAACCCTGCTGCTGGCGTTCATGGGCGCTGAGGTTATAAAGCTGGAGAGCAGGATGGATATCGACCACTTCCGGCGCCAGGAGTCGGCAGTGGTGTGGGGTTCCCAGCGGGCGTCCGTCGATTGCTTCAACAGCCTGAACGCCAACAAGCTGGGCGTAACCCTCAACCTCAAGACGGATGCAGGGGTGGAGCTGGCCAAGAGCTTGATCGCCATCAGCGACGTAGCGGTGGACAACTTCAAGGCAGGCACCATGGACCGTCTGGGCTTGGGATACCCGGTGTTGCGCCATATCAAGCCGGATATCATCATGCTGTCGGCATCGAGCCACGGTGCGGTCGGGCCGGAGCGGGGCTACATCGCCTATGCGGTGACCATGGGAGCGCTGTCCGGCCTCTCCGAGATGACCGGCTATGAAGGCGGCCCCCCGGCGGTGATGCGCAGCAGCGCCGACCTCAGGCCGGGCACCACCGCCGCCTTCGCCATACTGGCCGCCCTCAACTACCGCCAGCAGACCGGCGAGGGCCAGTTCATCGATTTCTCCGCCAGGGAGGCCCTCAGCTGCCCCCTCGGCGAGGTCATCATGGACTACACCATGAACGGCAGGGGGCGCACCCGGCAGGGCAACCGCGATGATTGCATGGCGCCCCACAACTGCTACCGCTGCAAGGGGGAGGATAAGTGGATCAGCATCGCGGTGTCCAGTGACGGCGAATGGGAAACCCTGCGCTGCGCCATGGGCGACCCGCTGTGGGCCGAAGACGAGCGCTTCGCCGACCAGCGCGGCCGGTGGCAGCACCAGCAGGAGCTGGACAGCATGATCGAGTCATGGACATCCGTGTATACCCACTACGAGCTGATGGACATGCTGCAGAGGGCCGGCGTTGCCGCAGTACCCTCGTTCAACAACGAGGAGCTGTTCGGCGACCCCCACTGCAGAGAGCGGGGCTGTTTCGTCCCGGTGGACCATCCCGACGAAGGGGAACTCTACATCGTATCCCCGCCGTGGAAGTTCTCGGATACGCCGGCAGAGGCCAAGTCGGCGGCGCCGCTGCTGGGGCAGCACAATAAGTACGTGTTCGGCGAGCTCTTGGGGATGTCCGACGAGCAGATAGACCGGCTGGAGGCCGAACAGGTGCTGTATTGATGGTTGTCAGGCACTCGTGATTTCCGTTACAATATCGTGGGCAGTTAGAAGAAGGGAAGGTATATGAAGTACAAAAACATACTGCTTAAGCTAGATGGCAAGGTTGCCACCATCACCCTGAACCGTCCCGACAAGCTGAACGCCATAAACGACGAGATGCTGCGCGAGCTGATGAAGGCGCTGGACAAGGTCAAGCGCGACTTCGATTCGGAGGTGGTAGTAATCAAGGGGGCGGGGGGATCGTTCTGCACCGGGCAGGACCTCAGCGGTGAAGGCACCGACCAGGTGATGCCGCCCAACCCGCGCAACAAGAACTACCTCTACGATCTGTTCGCCACCTCGCTGCAGAACCAGAGCGTGTGGCAGTACATCTTCGAGTTCCCCAAGATCACCGTCGCCCAGGTTCACGGCTACTGCCTGGGCATGGGCCTCGATCTGGCTATGGCCTGCCGCGCCGCCATCTGCACCGAGGACGCGGTGTTCGGTGACCCGTCGGTGAGGATGGGCTTCGCCTCTCCCAACCCGCTGTGGACCTTCCGCATCGGCCTCAAGAAAAGCAAGGAGCTGCTGCTCACCGGCAAGTATATCGACGGCAAGGAGGCGGAGCGCATCGGGCTGGTGATGAAGGCGGTGCCCGCCGACAGGCTGGAGGACACGATGGCGGCCGAGGTAGAGGTGTTCGCCCATTCTTCCGGCATCGGCGGGTGGGACCAGCAGGCCGATTTCTGGTGCTACAGCATGACAGTGCTGGACCTGGCGGGGTTATCGGCGGGGAGGCGGATGGCAGGCAACGCGCACGTCCTCAGCGCCATACAGCGCCCGGGGCGCAGCCTGATCGACCGCGGCGGCCTCGATTTCTGCCAGGCCAGGGATGAAAAAGGGCTGAAGGCGGCAATAGAGGAGCGCGACGCTCCCTTCCGCGAGTATTTCCCCCAGCCCAAACCGAAGAAGGGATAAGGTGCAGTGAGTACGATTATATACGAGAAGATAGACAACATCGGCTATGTGACCCTAAACCGGCCCGAGGAGCTCAACGCCATGAACGACCAGATGCTGGCTGAGCTCGATGCCCTCCTGCCCCAGCTGGAGATGGACCTTGAGGCCAAGGTGATAGTGTTCAGGGGCGCCGGCAAGGACTTCTGCGCCGGACAGGACCTCACCGGGGTGAACACCCATGAGGTGCTCTCCGAGCCGGGGGAGCACCTGACGGTCAAGAAACGGATGGAGGCGGAACGGCGCCGCAATCGACGCTGGGAGACCATCTTCAACTTGGCCAAGCCCACCATCGCCCAGGTTCACGGCCACTGCCTGGGCACCGGCTGCTACCTGGCGATGGTATGCGACATGACCATCGCTGCCGAGGATGCCCTGTTCGGCGATCCCCTGCTGCGGATGGGGCTGCTGCCCCACATGCCGCTGTGGCTGTACCTCGTCGGTATGAAGCGGACCAAGGAGATGCTGTACACCGGCTGCTACATCAATGGCATCGAGGCGGAGCAGATAGGCCTGGTCAATAAAGCGGTACCACGAGACGAACTGGATACCGAGGTAGAGAGGCTGTCTAGGGGCATCGCTCTGCTGCCGTGCGACGCCACCGCCCCGGCCAAGGACGCCATCAACTCGGTGATGGAGGCGCGGGGGCTGGGCGCCTGCTGGCGCTTCACCAACAACATGCAGCTGGTGATGCAGCAGCGCAAGATGCTGCCCGAGGAGTTCGACTTCTTCAAAGTGAGAGATAAACAGGGACTGAAGGCGGCGGTCGAGCAGCGGGACCGGCCGTTCAAGAAGTTCTGCGAGGAGAGATAATATGCCTACCGGATTTGGATGGGATTTCAAGACCCAGTACATGAAGAACTACTGGGAGGCCAACGACTGGCGCGAATGGGACTTCCAGTTGGTGATCTACGAGAAGGTGAACGATCGCATCGTCCGTATAACCCTCAACCGCCCCGACAAGCGCAACGCCTTCAACGACCGCCTGTACGAAGACCTGTCGGCGGCGATGCACCGCGCCAACGATGACCCCGATGTCAGGGTGGTCATCATATGCGGAGCTGGCAGAGGCTTCGGCGCAGGGCATGACCTCAGCTCCCCCGAGGGGGAGGAGACGCCACCGGTCCATCCCAGCATCAACCCCACGCTGCAGGACTACTACGGCTTCGAGAGACGCCGCTGCGCCAAGTACGAGGACATCATGGACTACCCCAAGATAACCATCGCCCAGGTGCACGGCAAGTGCATCGGCGCCAGCCAGATATTCACCGCGATGTGCGACATAACCATCTGCGCCGAGGACGCCCAGTTCGGCATCCGCGGCTTCGGCAGCCAGCTCCACGGCCTTACCGAGTGGCCTGTATGGCCGCTGTGGTCCAACAAGGCCTATGCCGGACGCGCCCTCACCGAGATGTCGGGTGCTGAGGCGGCTGAGCTGGGATTCGCCAACAAAGCGGTGCCCGCCGACAAGCTGGAGGAGGAAACGCTGAGGTGGGCCGAGGCGCTGAGCCAACTCCCCAGCGAGGCGGTGGCGGTAACTAAGGAGTGGATGAACGGGATGCTGGACATCATGGGCATGGGCGGCACCCAGCGCGCGCACTTCTACGCCCACCTGGCATTACAGTACGTCCACTTCCGCCCCGACGAGGTCAATCTGTACAAGGCCAAGAAGGATAAAGGGTTCAAGGGCTTCCTCGAGGACCGGGCGAAGACCGCTACCCCCGACTCCAATAAGTGAGGGCTCAAATGGCAGACTGGCGCGAAGAGTACCAAGGCAAGCTGATATCCGCCGAGGAGGCGGCGCAAAAGGTAAAATCCGGCGACCGGGTGTCCTTCACCGCAGGCCGCGAGGCGCATGCCATCGGCCTGGCGATAGCCGCCCGCCTGGGCGACCTCAAGGATGTGAAGGTGCTGGCGCCGTCCCCGGGCTATGACTTCGGCTGGTACGACCCCGGCTGGGAGGAATCCTTCGATATCACCATATCCTGGCCCACCGCTACCGCGCAGCAGATGCTCGACGAGCGCCGCTGCGACGTCAACCTGCCGCTGATCATACCCTTCGGCGCCGAGCATGAGCCGCCCAACGTGCTGCTGACCGAGGTGTCGACCCCCGACGAGCGCGGCTTCTGCAGTTTCGGCGCCTCGCTGTGGACCAAGCGACTGGAGATCGAGGACGTGAGAGGCCGCGGCGGCATCGTGATCGCCGAGGTCAACGACCGCCTCATCCGCACCTACGGCGATAACTACGTGCACATCTCGGAGATCGACTTCTTCGTGGAGCACCTGTCGCGGCAGGGTCAGCCCGGCACCGGGAGCCTCGGCGGCCGGGTGATAAAGGAGCCGGCGCCCTACCTCAAGGACATTTGCGCCAACGTGGCCTCCCTGATAAACGACGGCGACTGCCTGCAGATAGGCGTCGGCCGCACCACCGAGCCGCTGATCAGGATGGGTCTGCTCGACGGCAGGAGCGATATCGGCTTCCACTCCGAGGCCACCCCCCCGGGCATCATATCGCTGGTGCGCCAGGGGGTGGTCAACGGCAAGCTCAAGACGCTGCTCCCCGAGCGTGTGGTGGTGACCTCCATCGGCGGCGGCTCCAAGGAGGAGATGGAGTGGGTGAACAACAACCCCCTGTTCTACCTGGTGGACCTGCTGTGGCTGGAGGATATCAGGGTCATCGCCCAGAACGACAACATGGTGGCCATCAACAACGCGCTGGCCATCGACCTGACGGGGCAGATAACCGCCGAGAGCCTGGGCCCGCGCCTGATGTCGGTGGCCGGTGGGCAGATACCGTTCGCCTTCGGCGCCCTGCTGTCCAAGGGCGGCCGCTCGGTAACGGTGCTGCCTTCGACCGCCAGGGACGGCGCGGTATCGCGCATCATGCCGCACCTGCCCGAAGGCTCGGCCATCACCCTGCAGCGTAACATCGCCGACAAAGTGGTCACCGAGTACGGCGTAGCCAACCTGCGGAACAAGACCATCAGACAGAGGTGCGAGGCGCTGATCGCCGTGGCCCACCCTGACTTCCGCGCTGAGCTGACGAAAGAGGCTCGCAAGCTCTACTGGCCGTAACGCCCGCTGGTAAAATAAATCCTCCGTAGCACCCGACCGGCCGGTCCTTCCCCGAAGTGGCGGGTAAGCCCGTTTCATCATCTTGCCCCATCTTAAACCTGCCAGCGACACTATTTACTGCGTCATTTCTACCCCCTATAAATCCGTTTGGAATATCACCAACCTCGTTGGATTAGTCCCCCCTTGACCGTGGCTTATTGACGCTGAACCCGCTCCGTGCTATCCTTATCTGTTGTGATTCCGGCAGCGTAGCTCAGTTGGTAGAGCAGGGGACTCATAAGCCCAAGGTCACAGGTTCAAATCCTGTCGCTGCCACCAGGGGCGGTTAGCTCAGTGGTTAGAGCGCTTGCTTCACACGCAAGAGGTCACTGGTTCAAGTCCAGTACCGCCCACCATAGCGTTGCGGCGACGTGCCGAAGTGGCGGAATGGTAGACGCGCTACGTTCAGGGCGTAGTGTCCATTAGGGCGTGTGGGTTCGAATCCCTCCTTCGGCACTTAAAAAACGATAAACGCGCTTGTAGCTCAGTAGGATAGAGCGCAGCCCTGCGGAGGCTGAGGCCGTGGGTTCGAGCCCCGCCAAGCGCGCCACATGGGCGATTAGCTCAGTTGGTTAGAGTGTCTGCTTTACACGCAGAAGGTCACTGGTTCGAGTCCAGTATCGCCCAC
>CAZYOO010000036.1:0-15745 GCA_964649185.1 uncultured Dehalococcoidales bacterium | reverse complement strand
CTGCCATTGCCCGCCTCTCACCATTGTCATTGCCCGACTTGATCGGGCAACCCAGAACCCAAACATACACGCTGGATCATCCGGACGAGCCGGATAATGACACCGTTGCCACCGCCCGACTCACCACCGTCATTGCCCGCCTCTCACCATTGTCATTGCGAGTCCACCACCCTCCACCGTCATTGCGAGTCCACCACCCTCCACCGTCATTGCGAGTGAACGAAGTGAACGCGGCAATCTCTACAATTCTTCATATAAATCCCCCCACAAAGCATTCACACTCTCTATAAGCTGAATTTTCTTCTGTCTGGAGCCACTTTTTATCTGTTTCTCTCTAGAGATAGCGCTTTCAGCATCGTCGCATATTTCATAATATACCAGCTTACTAACATTGTACCGCTTGGTGAATCCCCCTGTCAGCTTTGCCTTGTGCTCGCTTACCCGCCTCTGCAGGTCATTAGTGACACCTGTGTAGAGAACAGTGTTTCCCTTATTTGTCATGATGTATACGTAGTAGTTGCGTTTCATATTACAACCAACGAAGAGATTGCCACGTCGTTCGCCACAGGCGAACTCCTCGCAATGACGCTTTGTGCAACATATCATTGTCCAACTAGCCCCCAGTTTTCGCGGGGACGCTCGGCCATTTACTCGTTCGCTGGTTCGTCCGCATCAGGCAGACAATGACGTTTGAACCGCCCTGTCCACCTCCGCCGACAGGTCGTAGGCCTGTATCGGGTTGCCCCTGCCGTCCACGATGCCGTCCCCCTCGATGCGCACCTTGCCCTGGCTGAACGCCTTGAGCGTAGCCACGATCAGCGGCAGCTCCCGCGCCGCGCCGTGTTTTCGTATCTCCTTGAATAAGAGGTTCTCCTCGCCCTCCGCCGCCAGTATGTCCGCGACCGTGCGCCCCTTGATATCTTCCCACAGCTTATCGAAGGGTTCACCGCGTATCGAGAAGGTGCAAAAAGTCACCGGCGGGCCCTCGTCCAGCACCGGCGTGGCCCGGTGCATCATCACCCCGGTCTCCGTGGCCTTATTCTCGATGAGCTCCCAGATGACCTCCTTCCACGTCCCCTTAGGTCCGCCGGGGGCGGCTGGGTGCAGGTTCAGCATGGGGTAGCGGCGGCACATGTCGGCGCCCGCTATCAGCATGTACCCGGCGAGGACAACGATATCGGCGTCACGGCCCTCCAGGGCGCGCATGGCCTCCTCCTCGAACCGCGGCCTCCATTCGTCGCCGTGCCTCTCCCTCATCCGCTGCGACGACACACAGATGAGGGGTATGCCGTAGCCCTCGACCTGCCGGATGAAGGCGTCGCTGCCCTCGGCCTGCCCCTGCTCCCGGTTGCAGAAGACCCACGATATCTGGGCGTCTATCTCTCCCCCGTCGATGCTGTCCCGCACCGCCCGCAGCAGGTTGCGCGAGCCCTCCCCCCTGCCGCTGGAGAACCATCCTATCCGGTACTTGCTCGACATCTTCACCATCTCTTCAGGCGCGACCAGCTGCTCCAGATGTGCACCCACGGCGGCGATATGCGGCCCACGACCTTTCCCTGTGACAACGAGGCGAGGAATCCCTCCGGCGTATCGAAGTCGGGCATCTCCACGTACGCGTTCCCGATCTCGTTCACCGTGTGGGCGTCGCTGCCGGCGCTGGCCGCCAGGCCGTGCTCCCGGGCGAACCGTTCAGCCATCGTGTTGTGGCGACCGAGTATCACCCGCGCGTTGAATATCTCGATTATGTCAATATAAGGCAGTATCTGCTCCAGGCTGCCCCGCTGCAGCGCCGACTGGCGCAGGTTGTCGAACGGATGGGGCACCCCCACCAGCCCCCCCTGCTCCTTTATGCGCCGCACCGTCTCATCGACGGGCAACCCCTTGGGTATCTCCTCCTGCATGAAATAGCCGATGACCTCGCCGGTGCTGGTGTGTATCTCCTCGCTGACGATCACCCGGAACGGGGCGATGCGCTGCATCTCCAGCGCCCCGGCGATGCGGTTATGGTCGGTCACCGCCAGGCAGCTGATGCCCGCCTGCTGGCAGCGGACGATGGCCTGCTCCAGCGTGGTTTTAGAGTCGCCGGAGTAGCAGGTATGTACGTGCAGATCCGCCCTTATCAAGGGGTTTCTTCCTCAACTTCGGTCTCTTGCTCAGGGGCATTGAGCTGCTCGATCTGGAGCTCGGCGGCGTTCAGGCGCTCCTGGCACGTTTTGACCAGACCGATCCCCTCCTCGTACAGGGCGATAGCCTCCTCCAGCTTGAGACCGCCCTGCCCCAGGGCCTGGGATATCTGCTCCAGCCGCTCTAGCGCTTGTTCGAAGGGAAGCCCTGCATCCATGCCTGAAGCCCTTTCTTCGCTCCGCTGACCCTGCCGCCGAACTGCCCGTCGCTGACCTTGATATCGATGACATCGCCGCGCTCCACCTGCGCGATGCTGGACACCACCTCGCCGTTGCCGGCGTGCTGCACCAGCGCGTAGCCGCGGCCCAGGGTGGCGAGCGGGTTCAGCGAGTCCAGCGCCAGCTCCTGCATCAGCAGCCGCTCCTTATATTTACCGACTACGCCGTCCAGACGCGATGCGGCGCGGCTCGCCGTATCGTCCACCTGCTGGCGCAGGCGGTCCAGCATCCCCGAAAGCATCGACGACAGCCCCCGTCCGAAGGCCTCAAGCTGGGCCATGAGCTCATCGCGGCTGGGCACCGCTAGCTCCGCCGCCGCCGACGGCGTGGGGGCGCGCAGGTCGGCAACGAAATCGGCGATGGTGAAATCGGTCTCGTGGCCCACCCCGCTGATCACCGGCGCCCGGCTGCCGCACACCGCCCACGCCACCGCTTCCTGGTTGAACGCCTGCAGGTCCTCCATCGAGCCGCCGCCGCGGGCCAGTATCACCACGTCAATATCATCGACGGTGTTCAGCGAGTCGAACGCCCGCACGATGCCCGGCACCGCCCCTTCGCCCTGCACCGGCGTAGGGCACAGCACCAACTCCGCCAGTGGGTAGCGCCGGGTTATGATGTTGATGATGTCGTGGAGCACGGCGCCGTCCGGGGAGGTCGCGATGCCGATGCGACGTGGAAAGATAGGTATCTCCCTCTTGCGCTCGGGGGCGAACAGCCCTTCGCCCTCCAGCTTCGCCTTGAGGCGCTCGAACTCGAGGTAGAGCAGGCCCATGCCCTCCGGCTGCACCGTATCGACGTACAGCTGCAGGGCTCCGGTGGCTTCGTAGATCGATATGCGGCCGTGGGCCACCACCGCCATCCCATTCTCGATGGTGATCGGCAGGCGGGCGCGGTTGAACAGCACGCACCGCAGCTGGCTGTTGCCGTCCTTCAATGTGAAATACAGGTGTCCCGCCGCCGACTGCGACAGGCTGGATACCTCGCCGCTGACCCAGATATCGGCCAGCAGGTCATCCGCCTCCAGCAGTTCCCTGAGGTAGCCCGTTATCTCGGCTACGGAGTGGATGCGCATCTAGCCCACCCTTTCGAGGTATGCCCCGGTGCGGGTATCGACCCTGATGACCTCCCCGGCATTGACGAACAGGGGGACCTGTATGGTGATGCCCGTCTCCAGCTTGGCCGGCTTGTTCAGGTTGGTGGCGGTATCGCCCCTGAATCCCGGCTCTGTCTCCACTACCTCCAGCTCTATCGAGTTAGGCAGCTCCACGCTGATGGGCTCCTCCTTGTAGTACAGGATGTCCAGCGAGATCCCTTCCTTGAGGTAGTCGACGGCGTCCCCCAGCTGTTCACGGTTCAGCATGCTCTGCTCGTAGCTCTCCGAATCCATGAAATAATACAGGTCGCCGTCATTGTACAGGTATTGCACCGTATGCCGATCCAGCCGCGCCCGGGCGAACTTCTCGCCCGCCTGGAAGGTGCGCTCGATATTGTGGCCGCCGCGGATGTCACGCAGCTTGAGCCGCACCTGGGCGCTGCCCCTGCCGACCTTTATATGCTGCCAGTCGATGATCTGGTACAGCGTACCCTCCAGCTCGATAGTGATGTTCTTCTTCAAGTCTCCGGTGCTGATCATCCCGTTTCCCCTTTCAACTATTCCCCGACCGTGAACCCAAGCTGACCTATGCTGCCTTCCCCGCCCGCGAAAGCACCTCGACCCCTCCCTGCTTTAATACTACAACATCCTCGATGCGCACACCACCCCACCCGCTGATGTAGACCCCCGGCTCCACGGTGAAGACCATGCCGTCCTCCAATACATCCGGCGAGCCGCGACCGAGCCGCGGCAGCTCGTGTGGCGCCAGCCCGACGCCGTGCCCCAGCCCGTGCCCGAACTCCTCCCCATGGCCACCCTGCTCGATAACCGTCCGCGCCATGCCGTCGGCGCTGTCCCCGCTCATGCCCGCCTCGATGGTGGCGATGGCGGTAAGCTGGGCGCCGAGCACCAGATCATACACCCCGGCGAAGCGACCGTCCTCTTTCCCGAGGCACACCGTCCGCGACAGGTCGCTGCAGTAGCCATCGAAGCGCGCCCCCATGTCGATGACGATCGGCTCTCCTTCCAACAACGTCCTATCGCCAGGCCGGTGATGGGGCAAGGCGGCGTTGGGCCCGGAGGCCACGATGATATCGAAAGGCAGGCTCTCGCTGCCCTGCTCCCGCATCGAGCGCTCCAGCAGCCAGGCCACTTCCCGCTCTGTCATCCCCGGCTCCAGCGCGGGCGCTACCTCCTCGAAGGCGGCATCCGCGATCCCCACTGCTCGCCGGACCAGGGACATCTCCCCCTCGTCCTTCACCGCCCGCAGCGACTCCACCAGCCCCTCTGTGGGTATCATTTCGCGCTTGCCGATGCTCGCCACCAGCTTGCGGTAGGAGAGGAACGACACGTCGGCGGCCTCGAAGCCGATCCTCTTTGCATCTATAGAGGTAACAAGCTCCGCAAACCATTGGGGCAGCTCTCCCCTGATGTGGAAAACCTCGAAGGCCGGCGATTGCGCTTTCGCCTGCTCGATATAGCGGAAATCGGTGGCCAGCACGGCGCTGCGCTCCGACACCAGCAGGAAGCCCGCCGAGCCGGTGAACCCGCTGATGTACCGGCGGTTCTCCGCCTGAGAGATGAGGATAGCGTCGAGCCCCTCCCCTCCCAGGCGCCGTCGCAGCCCTTCCAGGCGATGGTTCATCGGCTCTCTTTCAACCCGGATATCAGCGTGTCCACGGCGTCGATATACCCCTGCCAGCCCTTACCGCTGATCTGCTGCTGGGCTATGGGCTTGATCACCGACTTGCGCCGCCACTTCTCCCTCGTGTTAATATCCGACAGGTGCACCTCGAGCACCGGGAGGTCGGCATCTATAAGCGCGTCCAGCAGCGACAGTCCGTAGTGGGTCAGCGCCCCGGGGTTGATGATTATCCCCGATGCCTTCGGCGCCTCCGCCTGAATGAAATCGATAAGCGCCCCCTCGCTGTTGGACTGGAAGGCCACCACGTCTACGCCCTGCTCCTTGGCCCTCTTGACCACCAGGTACTCCAGATCGGCCAGCGTCTTGTCCCCGTAAATCTCGGGGCTGCGTTTCCCCAGCAGGTTCAGGTTGGGCCCGTGAATCAGGAGTATCCTCATGCTATTCCTCTTCCTTCTGCGCCCGGGGGTGGGCTGCAAGATACACCTTCCGCGCCTGGCTCTGGGTGACGTGCGTATAGATCTGGGTAGTGGTAAGGTTGGCGTGGCCCAGCAGCTCCTGCACCACCCGCAGGTCGGCACCGCCGTCGAGGAGGTGCGTGGCGAAGCTGTGGCGCACCATGTGGGGGAACACCCGCTTGTCCAGTCCCGCCGCCACGGCATATCGGGAGATCGCCTTCTGGATGGAGCGCTGCGACAGCCTCCTGCCGTAGCGGTTGACGAACAGGGCTTCAGTCCTGTAACCCGCCAGCAGCTGTTGCCGCCCCTCACGCAGGTAAAGCTCCAGCGCTGCCACCGCCGGCTTGCCGATGAGCACCACCCGCTCCTTGGAGCGCTTGCCCCGGACCCGGACCTCCAGCGTGCTGAGGTTCATGTTGTCCAGATCGAGCTTGGCTATCTCGCTGACCCGCAGCCCGGAGGCATACAGCAACTCCAGTATAGCCCGGTCCCGCTGCCCCAGGGGGGTGGCGCTATCGGGAGATTCCAGCATCCGCACCACCTCCTCGCCGGATAGGAAAGAGGGCAGCTTCTTATCCAGCTTGGGGGAAGAGACCGCCATCAGCGGGTTCACCGATATCAGGTCCCGCTGGATCAGGTAGTTGTAAAAGGATCGCAGGGCGCTCAGCTTGCGTGATATGCTGGTCTTCTCGTAGCCCTTCCCCTGCAGGAAGGAGATATAGCGGCGCAATAGCTGGCGTTCCACCTCGTCGAAGGTGCTCACCTTCTCGCTGTTGAGATACTCTATGAAATGACGCAGGTCGCGCGTGTAGTTGCGCACAGTGTAGGGCGATGCGTGCCGCTCCGCCTCCAGATATCGGGTATAGCCGTTCATCACCCTGGCCACACCCTCCTCGCTCTGCACAAAAGGGATCACGCCCGCACCCTCTCCTTCTCCATCTCGTCCGGGCTCCCGCTGAATTTACACTTGGTACACCTGATCAGGTTGTCCCCCTTCATCACCAGCAACCCCCCGCACTGGGGGCAGGGCTGCGGGACGGGCCTGTCCCAGGTGGTGAAATCGCATTTGGGGTAGCCTGAACAGCCGTAGAAAGTGCGCCCTCTACGGCTCTTCAGTTCCACCACATCGCCACCGCACAGGGGGCATCTGACCCCCACCTTGGTGGCGACAGGCCTGGAGGTCTTGCACTTGGGGTAACGCGAGCAGGCGAGGAACTTGCCGTAACGCCCGGTCTTGATCACCATCGGCTCCCCGCACTGGGGGCAGACCTCATCCGTGGGCTCGTCCGGCACCTTTTCCTCCTCCACGCGTCTGGTGGTCTTGCAGCGGGGATAATCGGTACAGGCGAGGAACTTGCCGAAGCGCCCGGCCTTGAGCACCATCGGCTTGCCGCATTTGGGACAGACATCATCCGTGGGTTCACCCGGCGCCTTATCCGCCTTCACTCGACTGGTGGCCTTGCAGCGGGGATAATCGGTGCAGGCGAGGAACTTGCCGTAGCGCCCGGTCTTGATCACCATCGGTTTGCCGCATTCGGGACAGACCTCGCCCGTGGGCTCGTCCGGCGCCTTGTCTGCCTTCACTCGACTGGTGGTCTTGCAACGGGGATAGTCGGTGCAGGCCACGAACTTGCCGTAGCGGCCGGTCTTGATCACCATCGGTTTGCCGCAGTTAGGACAGGCTTCGCCGGCAGGCTCATCCGACTTCTGGTCTCCCTCCAACGGCTTAGTGGCCTTGCACTCGGGGTATCCGGTACAGGCGATGAACTTGCCGTATCGCCCGTTCTTGATCACCATCGGTTTGCCGCATTCGGGACAGACCTCATCCGTGGGTTCATCGGGCACCTTGGGCATCTGCTCTCTGGCCTGCTGCAGCGTCTTTTCAAAGGGTTTATAGAAATGGTCGAGGAATGAGACCCACTCCTGTTCCCCCCGCGCTATCTGATCCAGGCCCTCCTCCATCTGGGCGGTGAACCCCGGATCGACGATATCGGGGAAGTGCTCCTTAAGCATATCGTTCACCATATTGCCGAGCTCTGTGGGATAGAACCGCCCGCTGTCCTGTTCCACGTACCCCCGATCCCGGATCGTGGTGATGATCGGGGCATAGGTTGAGGGCCGCCCGATGCCCTTCTCCTCCAGCGCCTTGATCAGGGTCGCCTGCGTATAGCGCTTCGGGGGCTGGGTGAAATGCTGTCCCGGGGTGAGCCCCAGCAGTGTCAATCCCTCGCCTTCGGCCAGCGGGGGCAAAGGTGCCTTCTCCCCCTCCTCCTCGGCCTCATCCCGCCCCTCGCTGTAAAGGACGGTGAAACCGTCGAATCTGGTGGTTGAGCGAGCAGCCCTGAACAGATACGACTTACCGTTCTTCGACGTGATATCCACCGTAACGGTATCCAGCTGCAGCGGGGACATCTGGCTGGAGACCATCCTCTTCCAGATCAGCTCGTATAGCCGGAACTGATCCCGGGTTAGATAGCCTTTAATCGATTGGGGGTCGCGCTTCACAGCAGTGGGGCGGATGGCCTCATGCGCCTCCTGTGCCCCCTTGGCTTTCTTGCTGAAGGCCCGGGGCCGCGGGGGCAGGTATTCGGGTCCGTATCTCTCCTTTATGTAGTCCCGGCACTCCTCTATAGCCGACGTCGCCACCCTCACCGAATCGGTACGCATGTAGGTGATCAGTCCCACCGAACCCTCGCTGCCGATGGGAAGCCCCTCGTAGAGCTGCTGGGCCACAGCCATGGTGCGCTCGGCGCTGAGGCGCAGCTTGCGCCACGACTCCTGCTGCAGCGTGCTGGTGGTGAACGGCGGCGCCGGCTGCCGTGCCGAACCCTTTCGCTCAATCTTACTGACATCGTAACTCGACTTCTCCAGCTCGGCGACGAGCCTCCCTGCCTGCTCCTCGCTCCCTATGTCTATCTTCTTTTTGCCCGGGGCCAAACCTACAAGTGCTGCGGTGAAACTTGCCCCGTTGCCCTGCTTCTCCAGCTCGGCCTCTATCGACCAGTATTCCCTGGCGGTGAACCCCTCGATCTCCCGTTCCCGCTCGGCGATCATCATCAGCGCCACCGACTGCACCCTGCCCGCCGACAGGCCGCGCCTTATGCTCTGGCACAGCAAGGGGCTTATCTTGTAACCTACCAGCCGGTCGAGGATGCGGCGTGCCTGCTGCGCCTCGACCAGGTCCATGTCGATCTCCCGCGGATGGCGGAAGGCCTCCTCCACCGCTTCATCGGTGATCTCATGGAAGACCACCCGTTTCAACGGCATGCTGCCCAGCCTGGCGGCCTGAACCAGGTGCCACGATATCGCCTCTCCCTCGCGGTCGGGGTCGGTGGCCAGATATACCGCGGAGGCGTTTTTAGCTGCATCCTTGATCTCGCCAACCACCGCCGACTTCTTCTTCGGAACCTCGTACTTGGGAACGAACCCCTTCTTCACGTCCACGCCCAGCCACTTCTCGGGCAGGTCCCTGACGTGCCCCACGGTGGCCCTGACCTGATAGCTTTTGCCCAGCATCCGGCTTATGGTTCTGGCCTTCGCCGGGGATTCGACGACGACCAGCTTGTGCCCTTTGGCCCCGGCCTTCTTCTCGGTTGCCGCCTTCGCTTTAGCGCTCGATCTCTTAGTCTTAGCGGTTGCCTTCTTTACCATCACTCCACCTTAACCCGATATTCCGCCCGCGCCTCCCGCGCCACGATATAACTCATCCCGCCCACCTGCTTCACCATCCCCTTCAGCTCCATCGTCATCAGGGCGCTGGATACCTCCGGCATGGGGATGCCGCACTGGCGACCCACCTCATCGATGTGGGCCGGCTCAGGCGAGAGCTGCTGCAGGACCCCCAGTATCACCGACTCGGTATCCGTGGCGGGTATGGCCTGCTTGGCCTCAACCTGCTGCACCGCCATGGTGAGATTCAGCTCCTCCAGGATATCGTTCGCCCCTCTCACCAGCTTGGCCCCCTCCTGAATCAGCCTGTTGGTCCCCCGGCTGGCCGGTGACAACACGCTGCCGGGGACGGCGAAAACCTCGCGGTCCTGTTCCAGCGCCAGGTTCGCCGTTATGAGCGCCCCGCTCTTCTCATCCGCCTCCACCACCAGAACCCCCAGGCTCATCCCGCTCATTATCCGGTTCCGCAGCGGGAAGTTCTCGCGCCGGGGCTGGGTACCCAGCGGGAACTCGCTCACCAGCGCCCCCCGCTCCATAATATCGCGGGCCAGCTTCACGTGAACACTGGGGTAGACACTGTCCAGCCCGCAGCCGAGGACGGCGATGGTTCGCCCGCCGGCATCCAGCGCAGCCTGGTGCGCAACAGCGTCGATGCCCCGGGCCAGCCCGCTGATGACGGTGATCTTGTTCCTCGCCAGGTCGCCCGCGATCTGCTCTGCCACTTCCCTGCCGTAGTAGGTGGGACGGCGGGTGCCCACCACCGCCAGCGCCCACTCATCCGCGGCGGTAAAAACGCCCCTGACGTAGAGCACCGGGGGCGGGTCATATATCTCCTTCAGCCTCGCCGGATAGCCCGCGTCGTGCCAGGTCAGTGCCGCGATATTATACCGCTCCAGCCTTTCCATCTCTGCACCCGGGGAGATCTCGGGGCGGCGGGAAACGATCGACCTGACGCTCCTGGCATCGAGGCCGGAGGCCTCCAGCTCGGCGGGCCCGGCGTGCCACGCCTGCTCCATGTCACCGAAATGCTGCTCCAGGCGGGAGAACCTGGCGCGCCCGATGCCCGGTATCAGGGTTAATGCCACCCAGTACTTCAGGTCCTTCATAGGTTCGATTATTCTAGCACAGTGGCCAGCATTAAGAAAATACCCCTGCGTCGCACAGCAGGGGTATCTTGAGCGGACAGCGTTATCAGAGGATCACGTGTTTCCCTGTTGAAACCCCAGGGATTTATCGATATGGGCCCTCTTCTTGAGCCTGGTATAGTAACTGGCGTTCTGCGCTTCCCACTTCTTGACAACGTCGTGCCCCTGCCGCCTGACAAAGGAATTCACGAACTTGCCCTGAAGAAAGAGCTTCACAATGTTGGCCCTCGAGTAGTACTTACGCAGGGATTCAACCGTTTGCCGCTGCATCTCCACCGGAGAGAGGTTATCCGGCCAGTGAACCACGTGCCCGCCGTCGAACAGCCTCCAGTCGCTGGGGAACTTATCGGCCATGATGCGGCCGCTGCTCTTCATCGCGGTATAGAGCTTGCTGCCCAGTATGGGGACCAGTATGCATAGCTGCAGGCTGTCCACGCCCAGCTTGTGGTAAGCATCGCAGAAGCCGTCCGATATAAACATCCCGTGCACATTGATCTTGTGCTTGTGCAGCACCTTGATGCAATTCGTGATATCCTCCGGGGTCTGCTTCTTGTTGTATTTCTCCAGCACATCGGCGTTAAGCGATTCGAAGCCGATACACAGCATGAAGCAGTTGGCCGTGGCCATCAGCTTGACCATGTCCTCGTCCCTGGCGACGCTGGCCCTAACCTGCGCTATCCACCCCGGGGTTACCTTACGCTCGATCATCTTCTCCAGCAGTTCCCGGGTCCTCTTCTTATTGGCATCGAAATTATCGTCGTAGAAGAACATCTTCCGGTGCTTGAAGCGGGAGATCTCCTCCATAACGCTCTCCGTCGAGCGGAAGCGGTACTTCCGGCCGAACATCGCGGTGACCGAGCAGAAGGTGCAGTCGAAGGGGCAACCCCTGGAGGTGGACACCGGGGTGATCTTGAGGCGCTTCTTCACCCCTGCCATCAGGGAGAAATCGGGATACGGCAGGTCATCGAGGTTCTCCACCGGGCTGCCAGCGATGATCTTCTCATCGCTGCCGTGATTCACCAGGTCGCAGATCAGCCCCTCGCCCTCGCCGGTGACCACGTGGTCGGCGTACTCGGCGGCCTCCTCGGGCAGGAAAGTGGCATGGCTGCCCCCGATGAGCACCCTCCCCTTGGGATTGAGCTCCTTGTACTTCCGGGCTATCTCATAGCCGCGGGGTGCGGTGGAGGTCATCATCGAGAGCCCCAGCACGTCCGATTCTTTAAGGCGGTTTAGATCGATATCCGTCATGTTTTCGTTATAGATAATCACATCGTGACCATTGTTCTTGAGTATGGTGCCGAGATAGAGGGGGCCCATCAGGGGCAACACGTGTATCACCGGGCTGTAGAAATTGAAGAACGGGGTCTTCGGCTCGATCAATGAAATCTTCATATGGCGCTCACCTCAAATATGAACTTGCTAACTTATTTATAGTTTGAAGCATTATAGCACAGGTGTCAAGGAAAATGCAGGGGTTCCCGCATTATTGGCGATACACGGAAGCGGAGAGGGTGGGATTCGAACCCACGGTCACCCGAAGGCGACACGCGCTCTCCAGGCGCGCCTGATCGGCCACTCCAGCACCTCTCCGCGATGGTTCACAACGTCGCCAGATTCTTATCGAGATCGGCGACGGCACAGCCCTCCGACGGTCGATATCACCGGCGATCGGGCAACTCGGGTTCTACTGCCGTACTCGTTAACCTTATTATTCTGGCGGAGAGGGTGGGATTCGAACCCACGCTCGCCAAAGGCGAGACCGCTTTTCGAGAGCGGCACCATAAACCACTCGGACACCTCTCCGAATGCCTAATATGAAGCTAAATCAGCAAAATTTCTGGCATCAATGAAAACAATATAATGAAGTTTTGCTAACATTTTGCTAACCAACAGTTTCTTTGGCAGTCTCATTATACTTATTGGTGAAAGCTTCGTCAAAGCGATTAGCCGCTGCTTCCTGAAGTCCGGGGGCGACGTGCGAATAGGTGTCTAAGGTCACTGAAATAGTGGAGTGGCCTAGTCTTTCCTGCACTATCTTAGGATGAGTACCTTGTTTGAGCATCAGAGAAGCATGGCTGTGCCTGGCGTCGTGAAAGCGGATAACATTTACACCGGCACGTGAGGCCAGTACTTTCCACGCACGACTTACTGTATTAGGGCGAAAAGGCTTACCATCAGCATGGCTGAATACCAGGTCCTCTTCGCTCAGCGTAATTCCCTGCTGGAGTGAATCCCTGAAACTGGACAGAAAAGGTTAGGAAGGTTAGGCGAGGTCGAGAAGCCCTATAATAGGGGCTAGAAAGGATCTTGCCACGAGTGACCAACGGAGATTCAGTTTAGAATTCAAGCGTGGGGTGGTTGAGGAGCTGCTTAGTGGAGAAAGCTGTCCTGCTCAGCTATGCCGCAGGCACAACATCCAGTCTAGCCTGCTGTATCACTGGAAGAGGCAATACGCCCGGGGCAAGTTTGACAACGAGCCCATGGAGGAAGCAGCCTTGAGGGACAGGGTTGAGAAGCTGGAGCGGCTGGTGGGCAGGCTGACCCTGGAGAACGAGTTTTTAAAAAGGGGACTCACCAACAGCCTCAACCGGTGCAACGGAAGCGGGAGGTCATCGCGCAGTGGAGGTGTTTCCTCACCAGCATTCGGAGGGGGTGTAAGCTGACGGCGTTTTCGAGGAGCAGTTACTACTATAAACCCGTTGGCAAGGATCCCGAGCGCATGAAGCTGGAGACAGACTTTGTGGACCGTATCGAGGCCATCTGCCTTGAGTTTCCGCGGTATGGATACCGGCGGGTCACTCACCAGCTTAAGCGGGAAGGGTGTCAGGTGAATCATAAGAGGGTGTTGAGATTGATGCGGGAGAGCGATCTCCTGTGCCGGATCAAGCGCAAGCATGTCAGGACAACGAACAGCGCTCACCCTTTCCCCAGGTACCCGAATCTGGTCAAGGATATGGTCGTCGATAGGTTGAATCATGTATGGCTAGCCGATATCACCTACATCCGTATCCGGACCGGCTTTGTTTATCTGGCGGCGTTACTGGATGCCTGTTCCCAGCGGGTTATCGGTTACGCCGTCTCCACCAGGCTCGACACTGCACTGACGCTGGATGCGCTGCGGATGTCCGTAACAGAGCGTAACCCCAGTCCGGGTTCATCCACCACTCAGACCAGGGAGTGCAGTATGCCTCGGGCGAGTATGTCGCTGAGCTCACCAGGCATGGTTTTGAGACCAGTATGGCGCGGGCGGGCAACCCCTATGAGAATGCCATAATTGAGAGCTTCTTCAAGACCCTGAAGTATGAGGAGGTGTATCTGTATGAGTACGAGACGATGGAGGACGTGAGTAACAGGCTTCCCTATTTCATTGATGAGGTCTATAATCGCAAGAGGTTGCATTCAGCGTTGGGCTATTGCCCGCCGAATGACTTTGAGGAGCTGATGCTTGCCGAACTAAAAGAAAGGACTGAACGCCAGACCCTCCTAACCCTGCCTGTCCAAACCTAGGGGTGCAGTCCAGCCCCCAAGTGACGCGTGTTCGAATGATAAGATAGCTGTTGACATGTAGGTATTCTGTACAGCACTTAGTTGAGCGGGATACTGTCTATCTGCTTCTTAGATAATATGTCATAGTCGGTGAGATGCAGGCTGTTTTGCGGCTTACAGGTTCCTTGTCGGTGAACTCATGAGATCCTTAACTACCTTCAGGGTCAGCATGCTCTCGTAGCTGGCGAGCCCCTCGGTGCAGCCCAGCTCGTGCCTGAGGAACCCTGACAGCTCTTCCGTATCGCGGAAAACGGCCCAGGCCACAAGGTCGTAGGGGCCGGTGGTCATAAGGGCGTAGTGCACGTTGGCGTATGAGGTCAGCCTGTCGGCCACGGCGTCGATACTGCCGGGCAGGGCCTTGATGCCTATCATGGCTCTGACGTTATAGCCCAGGGCATGCGGGTCGGCGATGGCCACTATCCGTATGATGCGCTCATCTAGAAGCCTCCTCAGCCTGCGGCGCACAGTGGTCTCCGCTGCGCCGAGCTTTCTGGCGATGCCGGCCTGCGGCTGCTGGGGATCTTTCTGCAACTCGCGTATTATCATCAGGTCCAGGGCGTCCATGCCAGATACCGATATTTCGGTCGGCGGCATCTCGTCCGTGGTCATGAAGGTGAACGAGGCCTTGACCATCTTGAGTGTCACCATGGTCTCGATGCTGTTGACGCCTTCGACGCTGCTGAGCCGGTCTATCAGGAATTGCGAGAGCTTGTCGGTATCTGCAAACACCGCGCCGAGGACTATATCGTAGCGGCCGGCGCAGATGATGACATTGTGCACTTCCGGCACCGATGCCATCTCTGCCGCCACAGCGCCGACCCTGTTGGGCAGGACCTTCAAGCCGATGAGCGCCCCCATCTTGTAGCCCGCTGCCACCGGGTTGTGCACCGGTACGATCTTGATAGCCTTTCGGTCGAGCAGATCTTGCAGCCGTAATTGCACCGTGGAGCGACTGCGTCCGAGCTTCTTCGCCAGATCCGTCGTCGTCTGGGTGGCGTCCAGCGCCATCTCGCGCAGCAGCATGAGGTCCAGCGGCTTCATATCCCGGGGCAGGGCCTTATCCATACTGTGTCACCTTCCACTGTCTCGTTGTATTGTCAGAAAGACCGCAATGGAAACAAATTAATAGCATTATCGCCGTTATTATACCATATATTTGACAAATACGCCACAGAGTGGTATCGTTAATTTAGCCCGACAGGGCAGGCGAGTTGTAGGAATCGCTTAAAGGAGAGAGGAATATGGCGGGACAGTCGGATGCACCGTTTACGCTGCCGCAGATTTATCAACTAGGCTATGTGGTCGCGGATGTCGAGAAGGCCGCCAGGCACTACGAATCGACGTTCGATATCGGGCCCTTCTCCGGCCCGATTGTGGTCCCCATGAAGAAGGCTGTCCTTATGGGCCGGACGGTGGATACCAGGATCAAGACAATGTTTGCGAAGTCGGGTGATGTCCAGATCGAGCTGATACAGCCGCTGGACGGAAACAACCCGTACACCGAGTTTCTGGAGAAGAGGGGCGAGGGCATCCACCACCTCGGGTTCAAGGTCGATGATATGGAACAGGCGAAGGCCGGTCTCGCCAGGAAGGGGCTGCAGCCCTTCTTCTCCTGCGACCTGGTGGTGATGAAGTTCGCCTATTACGACACGGCGGAGTACGGCGGGCTGGCGTTGGAGCTGCTGTGGGGGCAGACGGAGATATAAATGCTGCAAGGAGGTATTCCCGTATGCTAAAGTCAATAGTGCTACTAAAGAGGAACCCCGGACTTTCACCGGAGCAGTTCCGCA
>CAZYOO010000035.1:13520-15815 GCA_964649185.1 uncultured Dehalococcoidales bacterium | reverse complement strand
TGTCGATGGTGTACTCGTAGCCGTCGGTCAGTATCTGGCGGCAGCACCTGAAGAACGCCTCGGAAAGGTCCCGCGCCTCAATGTAGCTTACCTTCATCATGTCCTCATTCCGTTTCGCAGTCAGGGTCGCTTATATTATACACGCCGCGCTAGCGGTTCGCCTTGGCATACGCGATGGCGTTATCCAGATAGTCGGGCTTAACCCCCAGCGATATGGCGGTGGCCGCGTCCTCCTCCGCCTCATCGTCCATGTACAGGTAGGTGTATACCACCGCCCGGTTGGTGTACGCCTCCGCAAGATCGGGTTCGAGGTCTATCGCCTTGGTGAAGTCCGCCAGCGCTTCGTAGTATTCGCCGAACCCGTAGTGGATATACCCCCGCTGGTAGTAGGAGAAGGCGTAATCGGGGTCGAGGCGTATCGACTCGGTGTAGTCTTTATCCGCGAGCCGGTACATGCCCAGCTCGACATAGACGTATCCGCGGTCGTAGTAGGATAAGGCGTAATCGGGGTCGAGGCGTATCGATTCGTTCAGGTCATTTGCCGCCATCTGGTACTCGTCAAGCTCGATGTAGGCGACACCCCGGGCGTAATACGCCAGAGAGTGCTCGGGGTTGATGCGGACGGCCTCGGTCATCTCCGCTATGCACTCTTCGAACAGGCCCTGGTTGAATAATGCCACGCCGTCGCTGTAGTGCTGCTCGGCAGCGGCATGATCGGGGCCGCAGGCGGTGCACAGCACCAGCAGCAGGCACAGGCCTCCAAGAGCGGCGAACAGTTTATTTGCTTTCATCGCTACATATCGTACTCGTAGGGATCGTAGCCCAGCTCCTGCGCCTTGTACAGGTCGGCGTAGCCCAGATCGAATTCGCCCAGCCCCAGGTAGCATTGACCGCGGGCGTAATAGGCGTAGGCGTAATCGGCGTTCTGGCCGATGGCCTCGGTCAGGTCGGCGACGGCCAGCTCGTAATCCTTCATCGACCAGCGGCACAGCCCCCTCATGAAATACGCCCTCTCGTACTGCGGGTCCAGCCGTATCACCTCGTCGAAGTCGGCGGCTGCCAGCTTGTGCTCTTCCAAGTAGAGATAGGCGATGCCCCGCTCGTAATAGTAGCCCTCGTCGTCGGGGTCGATGTCTATCGCCCTGGTGAAGTCCTCCGCCGCAGGCTGATAGTCCTCCTCGTGATTATATACCAGCCCCCGCCAGTAGTAGTACCAGGCGTGCCCCGGCTCCAGTTCGATGGCCCGGTCCAGGTCGGCGATGGCGCGCTGGTAATTGCCCAGCCGGTAACAGGTATAGCCTCGCCAGGCGTAGGCCCCGGCGTTATCGTCCTCCAGGCTCAGTGACGCGTTGAAGTCCTGGATCGCCAGCCGGTAGGCCTTCATGTTGCAGAAAGCCAGCCCCCGGCCGTAGTAGCCCCTGGCATTCTCTGGATCCAGGCTTACAGCCTGCTTGAAATCATCCAGCGCAAGCCGGTGCTCGTCCAACTCGATGTAGGCTGTCCCTCGGCCCAGGTAGGCCTTGGTGCAGGCGGCATCCATGGCGATGGCCTCGCTGTACTCGGCTATGCTCTCGGCGTAACGGTCTTGCTCATAGAGCGCCATGCCGTCTCTATAGTGCTGCTCAGCCTGAGCCGCCGGATCGGAGACCTCGCAGGCGGTGCACAGCACCAGCAGCAGGCACGGGGCAAGCAGCGCTGCCGATCGCCGTGCCTTCATCCCGTGCCCTGCGGTCGCTCTCACCGGCTTCCACCCAGCCGCTTCATCTCATCGTCCAGTATGTCCTTGAGCTGGCTCGCGTCGTAGCTCTTCACCGCCCCGCTCAGCTCGTCGCGCATGTGGACGCGGGTGATACCGGCGTTGATTATCTCCTTCATGCACAGGGCGCAGGGGCGGATGGTGTGCGCCATCTGCGACGGCTTCTCCTTGTACTTCTCCCCGATGAGCTGGCTGGAGATGTACATCTCGCCGCCGAGCACCGATGCGCCGGTGCGCGCCGCATTGATGATGGCGTTCTGCTCGGCATGCACGCTGCGGCACAGCTCGTAGCGCTCCCCCGACGGGGTGCCCAGCTCGATGCGGATGCACGTCCCCAGATCGATGCAGTTCTCCAGCCCGCGCGGCGACCCGACGTAGCCGGAGGACACCTCGGCGTCGTCCTTGATGATTACCGCCCCTACCTTGCGCCGCAGGCAGGTGCTGCGCTCGGCGGCCACCTTCGCCCGGTTGAGGTAGTGCTCGGCCTTGCCCGGCCGCTGGCTTTTCGTTTGGCTCACATGCGCCTCCTTGTCGATACG
>CAZYOO010000035.1:5642-13420 GCA_964649185.1 uncultured Dehalococcoidales bacterium | reverse complement strand
CGTATCCACGTAGCGGGTTTCCCCGGAGTGCGTGAACCGTTCATCCTGTCGAGTACGATAGCCGTACAATGCACGCGTGAACCGAGTATGGGGGTCGCGTGCGATGTCCGCAACTTCAAGCCTTTAAGCTATTCACCCGCACATCGATAGCTCGCCATTCCGCATCCACCTATTGACAGGCCTTTATTTTTATGATATATCATTGCCATCTGGTTCAAGGTTTGCAATTCCAGACCATGCGGTTCCTAGCGGATTACCCAGGCGGTGGATGACCAAGCTGAGACCAAGTACCGAAGGAAGGAGGTCATCCATGGCCTACGAAGACAAGACCATCCAGTGCGTTGACTGCGGGAAAGAATTCACGTTCAGTGCGGAGGAGCAGGAGCTCTTCGCCCAGCGCGGCTACGAGAACGAGCCCAAGCGGTGCATGGACTGCCGGGCCGCCAAGAAGCAGCGGCGCGGCGGTGACAGCTACCGGCCGCGGGAGATGTTCACTGCGGTGTGCGCCAACTGCGGCAAGGACACCGAGGTGCCGTTCCAGCCGCGGCAGGACCGACCGGTCTACTGCTGGGACTGTTACAGCAAGATGAAAGAGAGCCGCAGCTAAAGCGGGCACAATATAGAGAGGGAGGGGACTGATATGCCCCTCCCTCTTTTCCTCTGTTCGGTGCAACTACCCTTTTAGAGTCACGATCCACTCTGCGGAGCAGCCGCCGTATCCCACCAGCCACTTGCCGGCGGGTGGTCCCGCTTTATCGTCGCGATCGACTGCCGTTGTTTCCCCCCGTCCGTTTCGCAGCTCAGGCTGATATCAGAAGAGGATACAGCCGGTCCAGGTTATCCGGTCGGGGCGGAAGTCGCTGTCCAGACCGAAACGGCCCAGCAGGGCGATGACGTCCACCGCGATGGACTCCAGCGACATCCGCGCTTCGTCAGGCAGGGGGCACGGCTCGCCGGATGCCGCGCGGCACGGGCGGCACAGCTCGCAGCTGCCGCCGATCATGCCCCATAGCGGCTCCACTCCCCCGTCGCGGAGCATGTCCTCCAGTCGGAGGATTTTGCGGTGGAAATCGATCTTGGTGCGCACCAGTCCCTCACCGTCGTTCCTCACATCCAGCGGCTCGGAGTACTGCAGCAGCACGCCGCGCTGGAATCGGCTCAACCGCTGGCGCATCTCGGTCAGCGTGCCGACGTGGGGCGGGCACATGTAATGCTTCCCGTAATTGCCGCACTTGTCCGCGCTGCACAGCGCCCTGATCCGCATCTCCGGCACCAGTGGGGCGGCATCGAGCTCGCGGCAGGTGGCGATGCCCAGCGCCGCCGCGTGTTCCGAGATATGGCTGAATAACTTGTCCATCGGCACGGCCTACGTCGGCAGCCCGAATATGCCCCTCACTCGCTGCACGTCCTCGGCGGACGGCAGGGGCAGGCTGGCGAACGGCAGGCCGATGCCCCTCTGCAGTTCGGCGGCCATCTCGGCGGCCTTGAAGGCGACGAGCTGGGCGTCCAGCACCGGTATGTCCCTGTTATCGACGGTGACCTTGTGCAGTCCGGCGGCGCTGCAGAACGGCCCGATGCCGCAGCACCCGATGACGATGACGTCGGCGCCGTCGGCCACCAGCTCCTTGGCCCGCTCGGCCACGCCGTCGGCGGCGAACTTCGGGTCGGTGAAGCTCTTGGTCCAGGTGTCCTCGAAGGCGTGTATATCGGGGCGGATGCCGTTGGTCAGGAGGCGGTCCCACAGGCCGTGCTCCCGCACCTGCGCCTCGTGCTGGGGTACCAGCCCGGGCAGGTTGGCGGTGATGATGGCGAACTTGCGACCGAGCTGGCAGGCGAGCAGCATGGTGGACTCCGCCGGCCCGATGACCGGGATGCGCACCACCGCCCGCGCCTCTTTCACACCGGTGTCGCCGAAGCAGCCCACCACCGCCGCATCGAAGCCTTCACGCTCGGCCTCGATGATGGCATCCAGTATGCTGCGGGCGTTCAGGTGGGCGAAGTACGGGTTCACGAAATCCTTGGGGTCGCTCAGGCCCACCCGCAGCGCCTTCTGTACCACCTCGGTGTCCGGCCGCAGCACTTTGCTGAACCCCTGCTGTATGACGCTGAACCAGAAGTCCTCGAACCCCGGAACGGACTGGGCGACGGTCACCAGGCATATCTTCATATCGCACCTCCTGTTCAGTATGGCGTCCTGTCCGCCGGCCTGCGCTCGGGGACATAGGCATGGGGTATCTTACCCTCGTTCCACTCCCGGGAGACGTACAGGTTACAGTAGCAGCTGCCGTACTCGGCGACGTCCCGCTCGCGGTAGGCGCAGGGGCAGATGATATCCTTGTCCTTCTCGCGGTCGCCGGAGGCCAGCCGGCAGGGGCAGCACATGTAGCCGTAGCGCTCCTTATTGGTCAGCAGCCCCTCCAGTATATCGTTCACCCGCTCACGATCGCCGTTGAAGAAGTAGCCCCTGGGCTCCTGCATCTCCTTGAGTTTGCGGTACAGCTCTTCAGCGTTCATTTCACCCCCAGCGCGTCCCTGATGGCGAACTCGTTGGCGCCGACGATAACCTTATCGCCGATGAGCAGAGTGGGGAAGGTGCACATGGGATTATACTTCTTGACCTCCGCTATCATGGCATCCCTCTCGGCGCCGCTCAGCAGGTCCACGTCCGTGTATTCGAAGGTTACGCCGAGCTGCTTCAGCAGCTCCTTGGCCCGCTTGCAGTGACTGCAGGTGCTCAGCGTGTATGCTTTTACTGTCGGTTGCATGTGTCACCTCCGATACCACTTTTACACTGCGGACGGCTCTCTGTCAACCTGTCCCGCCGCCTGGCTTCTGCCGAACTCGGCGACGATATCGGGGCTCCTGGCAAGCGCCTTCCCGATCCCGTATCGTTTATTGAGTCGTAGAGGGACACAGCAGCAGTTGCAGCAGTTGCATATGGCATAGAAATCGTCGCGGCAGCGGATTATGGTGTGAATCAGCCCGCGGTGGTGACAATCTCTCAAAATCTCCTTGGCCTGGTCCCTGGTTATGTCGCGGTAATCCTGCGGCCGTTCCGATACAAAAGCGTTACGGTCGAGGCTCACCATTATCTCGGTATCGATGGGGTTATCGCAGTTGCGGAACACCTGCCGGCAACTGCACGGACCTAGGGCCACCTCCCCGGCGATGTCCACCACCCGCTCCGCCTCGGCGGTGGAGAGGACGTATGCCCCGTGCAGCCGGCCGCCGTACAGATTGGCTACCCATCTCACCAAACGGCCGACCAGCGGGATGCGGGTCCATTTCGCCTGCCAGATGTAGTAACGCAGGAACAGCTCGCGGTGCCTGCTGTAGAGTTTCATCGAGTGGTGCATATCGTCTGACCCCGTGCCGCTTATACAGTACCACAAACAAGGTGCCCAGTAAAAAGGGGCCGCGCAATCCGAGTGGCACTCCCGACAACGACAGCTTGGCGGTTATACTGCAATATGACGAATGTTAACGGGAATGGTGCATAACCCGGGATTCTTTTATGCCGGTGCTTGATTTAATGCCCTGTCGCCAATACAATGTTTGCGAGTGAACCGCATGGATAACTGGTACAGTTTACAAATCGATAAGGTGCTGGAGAGGCTGGGGACCGGTCGCAACGGCCTCGACGCAGCGGAAGCCGAATCACGGCTGGCGCAGCACGGCCCCAACGAGCTGCCACACGGGAAGAAGGCGCCGGCGATTGTCCTTTTCCTGAGGCAGTTCCTCAGCCCGCTGATCTACGTGCTCATGGGCGCGGTGGTCGTATCGGCGGTGGTGGGGCACTATATAGACGCCGGTGTCATCGCCGGGGTGCTGCTGATCAACGCCGTCATCGGCTACGTGCAGGAGTCGCGGTCGGAGAAGGCGATGGAGGCACTGCTGAGCCTGACCGCGCCGCAGGCCAAGGTGCTGCGCGGCTCCAGGGTGAGCGTGGTGCCGGCGCGTGAGGTGGTACCCGGCGATATCGTCAGGCTGGAGGCGGGGGACAGGGTGCCCGCCGACGCCCGCCTGCTGGAGTCATCCAACCTGGGCGTGGACGAGTCGATGCTCACCGGCGAGTCGGTGGCGGTGGAGAAGCGCAGCCGCGCGCTCGAAGGGGATGTCACGCTGGCTGACAGGGTCAACATGGTGCATATGGGCACGGTGGTCACCTCCGGCAGGGCGACCGCGGTGGTGGTGGCTACAGGTTGCTCTGCTGAGATGGGCCGCATCGTGACCGCGCTGGAGGAGGTGGTAGAGGAGCCCACTCCGTTGCAGCGGGGCATAGCCCGGCTCAGCCGTTTCATCCTGTTGCTGTTCCTGGGGCTGTGCGCCCTGCTGGTGGTCATCGGCGTGGTACAGGGGCTGGAGCTGCTGGACATCTTCCTGGTGGCGGTGGCCGCCGCAGTGTCGGCCATACCCGAGGGGCTGCCGGCGGTAGTGACCGTGGTCCTGTCCGTCGGCATGAACACTATGGCACGGCGCAATGCTATCGTCCGCCGCTTGGTGGCGGTGGAGACGCTGGGCTCGGCCACCCACGTGTGCTCGGACAAGACGGGCACGCTTACGATGAACGAGATGACGGTGCGGCGCGTATATGTCGATGGCGCGAGGTACGATGTCACCGGCGGGTCGCGCTCGGCGGAGGGCGAATTTCACCGCGATGCTAAGGCGGTCGACCCGATGGAGCATGCCGGTCTGGCCCTGCTGCTGGAGATCGGCGCGCTGTGCAACGACAGCCAGATGGCGTTGCAGGACGGCGTTTTCAGCAGTGTGGTGGGCGACCCCACCGAGGGGGCGCTGACGGTGGCCGCGGCCAAGGCGGGGGCGATCCGCGAGTCGCTGGAGGATGACTCCCCGCGCGTTGCCGACATACCGTTCCAGAGCGAGAAGCAGTACATGGCCACCCTCCATGACAGGGGCAACCGGCGCGTCGCCTACGTCAAGGGGTCGGCGGAGCGGCTGCTGTCGATGAGCGCGCATGTGCTGGAGGGTGGCGAGCCGGTATCGCTCGACGATGAGCGCAGGGAGGTACTGCTGCACCAGAACGAGGTGCTGGCGCAGGCCGGCATGCGGGTGCTGGCGATGGCCTATGCCGGGATGCCCGGAGATACGGAAGAGCTGCGTGAGCAAGACATCGAGGGAAGCCTGACGTTCGTGGGGCTGGTGGGCATGTTCGATGTTCCCCGCGAGGAGGCGGTGCAGGCGGTGCAGCAGTGCCGGCGGGCGGGGATAAGGGTGATGATGATCACCGGCGATCAGCGGCTGACCGCGGAGTCGATCGCCAAACAGGTCGGGCTGCCGCCGGGGCGGGCGGTATTGGGCGCGGAGCTGGCGGCGATGAGCGATGACGAGATGGCGGAGCAGATCGATGAAATCTCCGTGTTCGCCAGGGTGGAGCCACTGCAGAAGCTCAAGATAGTGAATGCGCTCAAGCGGCGGGGATACGTGGTGGCGATGACCGGCGACGGGGTCAACGATGCCCCGGCACTAAAGGCTGCCGACATCGGCGTGGCCATGGGCATCAAGGGCACGGAAGTGGCTAAGGAGGCGTCGGACATGGTGCTGGCGGACGATAACTTCGCCTCGGTGGTGGCCGCCGTGGAGGAGGGGCGGGTAATATTCAACCGCCTGCGCAATGTGCTGTTCTTCATCCTCAGCACCAACCTGGGGGAGCTGCTGGCGCTGACCATCACCCTGGCTGCAGCGGGGCAGGCGCCGTTGCTGGCGGTGCAGCTGCTGTGGATTAACGTGGCCACAGATGCCACTGTGTCCATCCCGCTGGGCATGGAGCCCCGGACCGGCGAGGAGCTGGACGCCCCGCCGCGGCACCCCTCTGTCGGCATTATATATCCCGGCATGATGCTGCGCGTGGCGTACCTGGCGCTGCTGATGGGCGTGGGCATCTACCTGGTGTTCAACTGGGCTTACCACCGCGTCGGACTGGAGGAGGCACGCACCCTGGCCTTCTGCACCATGGCGTGCTTCGAGTGGTTCCGCGCTTCCAACGCCCGCAACGACGAACGCACCGCTTTCAGTCTGGGGCTGGTGCGCAACCGCTGGCTGGTGCTGGCGATATCCTGCGCGGTGCTGCTGCAGATTACGATAGTGTACGCGCCTTTCATGCAGACGGCGTTCCACACCGTGCCGCTGGGGGCGGCTGACTGGGGCATAGCGCTGGCCGCCGGGGCTAGCCTGTTCACCATCGAGGAACTGCGCAAGGTCTTCCTGCCGCGGCTGTTCTCCCGCGGCAAGTGGAAGCCGGCCTAGGTCTGTATATCCTGTGCGTCCTTGTATTTGCGTATCATCGACGCATAGAACCGGGTGAAGCCGGAGAGCGTCAGCTTCATGAAGTAGTTCCCCAGCCGGTCCAGCATCAGTACGTGCGTCAGTGTCTTAAGCGCGGACCTGCCCTTGGGCGGGGGCGCAACGCGCGTCGCCGGGGTGAACAGGCTGTCCTCCCCGGACTTATGTATCCGCTCCAGCTCGGCCAGCGCCTGCATATCGCCGCGCTGCCGTATCTCCACCCACACGCAGTCCCGCTCCGGCACCACGCTGCATCGCGTGCCTTCCGTCGGCGCCTTGTCGCAGGGGGAGTACTTGCGTTTGGAGGGGCACTCCCCGATGGGGCAGATGCCGCCGGTGAAGGTCAGCACGCACTGCCCGCAGGCGCTGCAGGTGCTGCGGTTCACCGGGCTGTCCTGGAAGGACACCGGCGCGCTGCCGATAGTGTCGAGGGCGGCGATCACCGGCAGGCCGGGGCTGCTCAGCACGGCGGACTTGACCCCGCCGGCGCAGCTGATGACCACCATCGCTTCGCTCTTCGATAAAGGCCCGGCATGCATCTTGAACAGTGGGCGCATCAGTTCCTCGGCGCAGCAGGCGATGGCGATCACCTCGCAGGTCACCTCCTTGCCCATCCCCTGCACCAGCTCGCGCATCACCCTGAGCCCGGTCTCGCCGCCGGTGTCGAGTATGTTGGCGCAGGTGCCGCAGCTTACTATCGCAACGCGCTTCACATCGCGCAGCGCCAGCTCCAGCTCGGAGCGCGGCTTCCATACCGTCTTTATCATTCCATCCCCCTGACCAGCACGATGTTCGACTCGGAGGCGCCCTGCCGCTGTTTTGCCAGCGCCCGGTACTGCGGCGAGCGGTACCACCGCCTCGCTTCCTCCATGTCGCGGAAGCTCATCAGCACCGTGCGCTGGTACGGCCACTGGCCCTCCAGGACATCCGGCTCCCTGTCGGCGGCGAGGATGGCGCCGTCGTAGTCCTTGAACACCTCATCGAAGCCTTCGAGGTATTTCCGGTATCCCTCGCGGTCGCGGACGTTTATCTGGGCAATCAGGTAACAGGCCATGTCGAGGTTCCTTTCCCTGTCATGCGTCGCCGCGCTTCACCACCATGATGGTGGAGGTGTAGCTGAGCACCGACTCGCCGTGCTGGTTGCGCACGTCTACGCTGGAGCGCACGATGCCGCGGTCGGGCCTGGTGCGCGACTCGCGCTTCTCCAGCCACTGCGCCGTGACGGTCAGGTGGTCGCCGGGGCGCACCGGCCCGAGTATCCTCACCCGCTCCAGCTCCAGCAGGCCGAGGGTCTTTATGCTCAGGTTCTCCCCGATGAGTTTGGTGATGACCGACAGGGTGTAGCTGGATGAGGCGATGATGTCCCCCACGGGGTGCTGTGCGGCCAGGGCCGCGTCCAGGTGGAACGGCTGCGGGTCCCACTTGCCGGCGAACTCGATCATCTCCTCGCGGTGGCAGGTGTGCTCCCCGATGGGGAA
>CAZYOO010000035.1:0-5542 GCA_964649185.1 uncultured Dehalococcoidales bacterium | reverse complement strand
CGGGGACATGGCCCTGGTGCACGGCCCGCTCGGCGGCGGCGATCTCCTCCAGCGTGCCCCCTAGGTGCACCGTCCCCGCCCGCGAGCACCCCGCCGCCCGCCACGGTATCGGCGCCTCCAGCGCCCAGTCCACCTTGAACGCGGCGGGGCCGTACTTATATTCGCCGAGGCGTTTGCGGTATCCCGCCGGCGACAGGCGGTCGCCGGCCATCTGCAGCAGCTGTCGCGGCGTGACGTCGAGCAGGGTCGCCCGGTGCGGCGGCAGCTCGTCGATATTCTCCACGGGGCATGAGGTGCGTATCTCCCCGCCGAGGCCCCGCAGGCATCCGGCCAGCGCGTCGGCGATACGCTGCGACCCGCCGCGGGCCAGCGGCCATCCGGCGGCATGGGCCGAGGCGCACATCAGCAGGCCGTAGGCGGCGCTGCCCCTCTGCTCCAGAGGCATGATGGAGTGGGCCGACATCCCGGCGAACAGGGCGCGCGCCGGCTCGTCTTCGAACAGCCCACGGGCGAGGGAGGCCGCCGCCCTGACGGCCTTCAATCCGAAGGGCGTCAGCGGCAGCATGCCCGGCGACAGGCTGACCGGCCCCAGCAGACGTGAGGAGAGCTTGAGCCAGTCGCGCGACAGGGGCTGCATCAGACTGAAATACGCCTCGCCGTCGTCGCCCAGACCGGCGCACGTTTTCTCGACAGAGCGATCCACCAGCACCGCTGTGCCGTCGTCCAGCGGGTGCGCCAGCGGAACGTCGGGCTGGACCCACTCCAGGCCGTGCGGCGACAGGTCCAGCGAGCGGAAGAAGGGGGACGATACCCCCAGCGGGTGTATCGCCGAGCAGACGTCGTGCAGGTAACCGGGCAGGGTCAGCCTCGCGCTGCGGCAGCCCCCGCCGACGGTCTCCTCCCCCTCCAGCACCAGCACCGATTTGCCCTCACGCGCCAGGGTTATGGCGGCAGCCAGCCCGTTGGGCCCGGAGCCGACCACCACCGCATCGTAGCGGGAATTGGCGGTGGGCATCGTTACGGCACCCTCATCGCTTGAGCATCCTCGATATTCGGCGCAATGGGGATAGCGCCACATGCAGCAGCGTCCTCACCTGTGCGTTGTGCCACACGTTGCTCGCCTGCGACCAGTGCACCCGGCCGTCCAGCACCTCGGCTTTCACCTCCACTTTGGGCTCCACCCCCAGGTGCCCGGCCAGCGATTCGAGCAGGTAGGTCCATATCCTCACCTGCAGTTTGGATCCGGCGAGGCGGAAGGCGGTCTCGAAGATCGGGTCTCCGGCGCGGGCCAGCCCCTGCACCTGCGCCACGGTACGCCCGCCCTCCTCGAAGGCGGAGAAGGTGACCCAGCCCGACTCGGGGTGCCCCTGCGGGGTGATGAAGGTGAATGACACATCGTCGGCGTACAGCACCATGACCCCGGTGGACACCGGGCCTCCCGGCGTGGACGAGTCGATGAGCACGATCTCGCCGGGGGCGATGCCCGCCGCCGAGGGGTAGAATCTGTTGTACGGGGGCTGGAACGAGGGGAAGTTCTCCTTGAGCGCCCGTATGGCATCGGCGGGCCTGACATCGCCCTTGTCGATATCGAGGCGGTAGGTCTTCTGCCACAGCTGCCCGAAGCCGGCCACCGGCCCCACCGCGCGGAGGCCGTCCACGTTGATGTTCCTCGCCTGCGGGGGCATCTGGGGCACCTTCAATCGCGTTACCGCCGTCGCCCAGTTGCTGGCGTCTCGACTGTGCCCCTGCGGGGCGCCCGCCTCGATGCTTATAATGCCGTCCAGCCCGGTGAGCCGCAGCACATCGCGGTAGTGGTCGCTCACCCCCCGCGCCCGCAGCCCTTTACCCGCTTTCGCCGCTAGAACTGCCAGCCGCACCAGCATGCCGGCGGCGGCGCTGTTCATGAAGTCCATGCCGGACAGGTCAAGCACGATGTCCCCCGCGGCGGGGCATCGCTGCATTATCCCCTGCTCGGTATAGTCGTGGAGCGCACCGCGCACCTCCACCACGCAGTCGCCGTCGTTCGTCTTCTGATCCATCGCATCCTCCTTGCTCCCGCCGACGGGCGGTGCAGCATACAGTGAATGATATGGCAGGGGTAGCGGTATGTCAATTGCGGTGGTCGGTTTTCGCCAGAAGGTTAGCTTGCAGGCGGGGCCTCGCCGACGGCCGGCGCAGGCTCCTGTTCCCTCACCGGAGGGGTCTTGGGCAGGGTGAACTTGAACGTGGCGCCCTTGCCCGGCTCGGATTCCACCCATATCCTGCCCCCGTGGCGCTCAACGATCCGCTTGCACACCGACAGCCCGATGCCGGTGCCGGGGTATGTCCCCCGCGCGTGCAGCCGCTGGAAGATGGTGAAGATGCGCTCGCTGGACTGCGGGTCGATGCCGATGCCGTTATCGCGGAACGAGAACAGCCAGTCGTCCCCGGCGTCCTCGGCGGAGATGTGGACCTGCGGCTGCCGGCCCTCCTCCTGGAACTTGATGGCGTTGCCGATCAGGTTCTGGAACAGTTGCACCATCTGTATGCCGTCGGCGGTGATGCCGGGCAGCGGGTCGTGGGTCACCGCGGCGCCCTTCTCCTCGACGGCCACCTGCAGGTTGTTCAGCGTCTGCTTGAGCACTTCCTCGCAGTCGGTAGGCTCGGGGGGCCTGCCCCGGGTGTTGACCCGCGAGTACAGCAGCAGGGCCTCGATCAGCCCCTGCATCCTTTCGGCGCCGTCCACGGCGTACTCGATGAACTCGTCGGCGTCCTGCTCCAGCTTGCCCTTGTAGCGCCGCGCCAGCAGCGTCAGGTAGCTGGTCACCATGCGCAGCGGCTCCTGCAGGTCGTGCGAGGCGACGTATGCGAACTGCTGCAGTTCGGTGTTGGAGCGTTTCAGCTCCTCCAGCGCCTTCTGCAGCTTCTCCTGCATGCGCTTGCGCTCGGTGACGTCCCTCTCGGCGGCGATGAAGCCCACCACCCTGCCGTCGCTGTCCCGCAGCACGGAGCGGCTGGACTCGGACTCGAACTCGGTGCCGTCGGCCCGCACCAGCGTGTGCGTCTCGCTGATCTCGCTGGGGTTCTCGCCCTTGAACTGCTTGATGGAGGCTTGCATAACCCGGTCGCGGTCGCTCTCGGCCACCAGCTCGACGCCGGGGCGCCCGATCATGTCGTCCTTGTCGCTGTACCCGTGCATCCTGGCCGCCGCCTCGTTGACCCCGATGATGGTGCCGCTGACGTCGGTGAGCACGATGCCGTCGTGCATGGATTCGAACATGGCGCGCAGCTTCTCCTCCGACAGGCGCAGGGCTTCCTGCATCAGCTTGCGCTCGGTGACGTCGCGGGCGGTGATAACCAGGCCGGCGGGCATGCCGGCGAGGTCCAGCAGCACCTCGGTGTTGGCCTCCACGTCGAACTCGCCGCCGATGGTGGTCACCATGGTGTACTCCTGGATGTCCTTGATGAATTTACTGGTAAGCGCCCGCCCCATGTCCACCGCGAAGCGGTTGCGGTCCTTCTCGGCGATGGCGTCTATCAGGCTGGTGCCGGTGAGCTGCTCGCGGTCGTCGTAGCCCAGCATGCGGGCCGCAACCTGGTTCACGTTCAACAGGCTGAGCTCCTGGTCGGTGATGAACAGCATGTCGCCGATGGATTCGATGACGGTGCGCAGCTTCTCCGACGATTCCTCCAGCTCCTCCTGCATCCGCATGCGCTGGGTGACGTCGCGGGACACGTTGACGAAGCCGGTGAGGTCGCCGCGGCTGTCGTACAGCGCCGCGCTGCTGGCCTCCACCTCCACCTCCCTGCCGTCGGCGGTGACCAGTGTGTAGTTCAGGGTGCGCATGGCGCGCCCCTCCGATACCGCCTGTGCCATCTCCTGCGCCACGTCGCCCTGGTCCCGCCCCTCGATGCTGTCGATGAACGGCCTGCCGATGAGCGCTTCCTTGCTGCCGTGCCCCAGCATGCGGACGCCGGCCTCGTTGATGTCGGTGATGTTGCCGAAAGTGTCTATCATGGTGACGCCGTCACCGATGGAGGCGACGGTGGAGCGCATCTTCTCCTCGGCCTGCAGCAGTATGGCCTGCCGCCTCCGCGCCTCGGTGACATCGCGGGCGGTGACTATCAGGCCGGTCACCTCCCCGGCGCCGTCGTGCAGCGCCTGCACGTTGGCCTCCGCCACCAGCTCCCTGCCGTCGCGGTCGACGAGGCTGCAGTCCAGCGTCCCGTCCCCGTGCTCCTCCGCCAGCGCCCTGCCCATGTAGATGGTGATGCGGGAGCGGTCCCTGTCCGCGACCAGCGCCGCGGCGCTCATGCCCGCCATCTCCTCGCGGCTGTCGTAGCCCAGGGCCACCACGGCCGCCTCGTTGGCGTCGGCGACGGCGAGCCGCGGGTCGGTGATGAGCACCATATCGCCGATGGAGTCCAGCACGGCGCGCAGGTCGTCCGCCACCCTCAGCGCGGGCTGCGCCTTCCTGCCCCCGTCGCCGGCGACCGCCGCCTTCTTGGCAACGGCCTTCTGCACGGGCGCGGCGGTTTTGGGCCTGACTTTCGCTTTCCTTATCGGGCTCATGGACGGCCTGCTTTCGCTGTGCGGAGGGTCGAGAGATAACCTTCTATCGCGCAGTGTCTAATGATACTTAACATCGGCCTCGCCTGTCAAGGCTGGCGCCGTTCGCCGCCGCCCCGCCCCGCTTGCGTGACCCGGCCGCTGTTGATATAATGCGGGCGGGAGTGGCAGTGCTGCGGTCTCATGGCTCTGCCCCACATTGCTCACCACTGTTTAGCAGTGCCACTCCCCCTTTTCACCTCTCCCAAGCCCGCGCGCGCCCCCTTGACAATATATCGCATCGGGTGTACTATGCATAACACTTCGCAGTGCGCATCGTTTACGAGGAGGGATTATATGACGCAGCAGGCAGAGGTAAAAGGCATCGGCAGGATATGCGATTCCGAGTGCGGCATCTGCAGAGCGGCTCGAGGCAACGCCAGGTGGCTGAGGCCGGTGCTGAAGGCGGAGTACTACACGCTGGCCCAGCTGATGAAGCTGCTGCACGTGCCGTGGCCCTGCATATCGAGGCAGAAGCAGACCGGCAAGAAGCCCTGGGAGTAGCTTTAACTATCGGCGGAGCGGGACGGGCTAGACCTTGAGCCCCATGCCGCGGGCCTTGCCGATGAAGGTTGTCCACGCCGCGTCGGCGTCCTTGATGGCCGCCTGGTGGTCCGCCGACACGTCGCTCTCGGGCGCGGAAGCCATGCCCCCGGGGAACAACTGGAAGGCCTTTATCACCTTCTGCCGCGCCTCGTCCCGCAGCTTGATGAACTCCTGCATATCTTTCGGATCCATATAGCCCCCTTCTACGGATACGGATATATAGCAGTCCGTTTTATGGTAATACTTTTATACGCCAGCCCCGCGGCGATGTCAATACCCCCGCGCGCGTATCAGGGCACGATGTCGACGTTCTTGAGGTACGCGATGAAGCTCATGAAGCCCTGCACGGTGGACATCAGCCGGGCGAAGTCGCCGTCGATCTTGATGTGCGGCAGAACATCCAGCATG
>CAZYOO010000034.1:0-15865 GCA_964649185.1 uncultured Dehalococcoidales bacterium | reverse complement strand
ACTTGATCGGGCAATCCATAACCACCAGCACCCACCTGGATCATCCGGTCGAGCCGGACGATAACATGTCACAGGGAATCTGCCCATTGCTCGATATTGCTTTGGATCACGTGTAACTTCTACGGTTGACAGAAACCTTGTTTTGATAAAAACCCTGTGCTATGATACAGCTAGAAAGCTTTACTTGACAGCGAGAATTCAAATGGCAACCGAGAAGGAGAAAGCCCTGGAGCTGGCACTGAGCCAGATCGAGAAGCAGTTCGGCAAGGGCGCGATCATGCGCCTGGGGGAGGACGCGATCAAGCTGGCCGTTGAAGCCATCCCCACCGGCGCTATCTCTCTGGACCTCGCCTTAGGCATCGGGGGCATACCCAAGGGGCGCGTCACCGAGATCTTCGGGCCGGAGATGAGCGGCAAGTCCACACTGTCGCTGCACATCATAGCACAGGCCCAGAAGAGCGGCGGCACAGCGGCATACATCGATGCGGAGCATGCCCTCGATACCGGCTATGCCACCAATCTCGGTGTAAAAGTAGAGGAGCTACTTATTTCCCAGCCGGATACAGGGGAGCAGGCGCTGGAGATCGCCGAAGCTCTGGTAAGGAGCGGGGCGGTAGACGTGATAGTGGTCGACAGCGTGGCTGCCCTGGTCCCCAGGGCAGAGCTAGAGGGAGATATGGGAGACGCATTCGTGGGACTTCAGGCCCGCCTGATGTCCCAGGCATTGAGGAAGCTATCCGCTGCCATCCACAGGTCGCATACCGCTGTAATATTCATCAACCAGCTACGGGAGAAGGTGGGGGTTTTCTTCGGCAACCCCGAGGTCACACCCGGTGGTCGAGCGCTCAAGTTCTACAGCTCGGTGCGCATCGACCTGCGGAGACTGGAGACCATCAAGAAGGGGGACGAGGCGATCGGGAGCCGGGTCAAGGCCAAGATCGTCAAGAACAAGGTCGCCCCTCCCTTCAGGAACGCCGAGTTCGACATCATGTTCTCCCAGGGTATCAGCAGCGAGGGCTGCCTCGTAGACCTGGGTGTGGGGATGGGGCTGGTACAGAAGACAGGTGCCTTCTTCTCTTTCGGGGACACCCGTCTGGGGCAGGGACGCGAGAATGCGAAAGCCTACCTCAAGGAAAACACTGCGATGGCGGAGGAGCTGGAGCGGCAGATCCGAGAGAAAGCTCTATCCTCAAAGGCAACTCCCGTAAGCACCGAAAATCCGTAAGGCTCGCCCGGGGACCGAAAACTCAAACATAAGGCTGGGATGCTGGAAATCCAGCCTTTTTGTGTTTATGAAAACGGTAACGGACATCAAGCCGCAGCGGAAAGGGAAAGACCGGACGAACGTGTTCCTCGATGGGGCCTTCGCCTTCAGCCTGAGCAAGGCGGTAGTCGACCATAACCGTCTTGTACCGGGCCAGATGCTCACCGATTCCCAGATAGCGGAGCTGACGACCGGCGACTCTATTGAGAAATGCCGCGCGGCTGCCCTGCGCCTGCTCAACTACCGCCCGAGAAGCGCTGCCGAGATCAGGTTGAGGCTCGGCAGCAGGTTCGACCGGGAAGTGGTGGACAGCGTAATCTCACAGCTGACGGCGAGGCAGCTCATCGACGACTTCGCCTTCGCCACGTTCTGGAAGGAGAACCGGGAATCGTGCAATCCCCGCGGCCAGCGGTTACTGCGGATGGAGTTGAGCGCAAAGGGGGTCTCCCAAGAAGTGATCAGCGAAGCGCTGCAGGGATGGGACGAAGGGGACAGTGCCTACCGGGCTGCCAAGAAGAGGGAGCGCTCACTTCAGAAAGACGACTACGACAGCTTCAGGCGCAAGCTGGGCTCCGCATTAAGAAGACGAGGGTTCAGCTATGAGGTAACCAACCGTACTGTCGAGCGGGTCTGGCGGGAAACGCGCCAGACATCTTGACTTTTTGATGGATATAAGTTTAATATGGGGAATTCAATATAGCCTTACATAATCCAGGGCTGCGCACAGCTCCGGATGAAAGGGGAGATAGAAATGTTGCCAATAGTGTTGGCAGCGGTGGGTGGACTGGTGGTTGGTGTTGTGGTTGCTTTCGTCGTGTGGCGCATGGTAATGGGCCGCCGCATAAGCGCCGCCAAGACGGAGGTGGAGGTTCTGCTCACCGAGGCACAGACGAAGTACAAGGAGACCCTGCTCGAGGCCAAGGAGGAGGGTATCAAGATCAAGTCGCAGGCGGAGGCAGAGATCCGCGAGCGCCGTTCCGAGATCCACCGCCAGGAGAGACGGATCGCCCAGAAGGAAGAGAACCTCGATAAAAAATACGAGAACCTGGAACGTCGTGAGCGCGGATTGGCCGGCAAGGAAAAAGAGCTGGACGACCTCCGTGACCAGCTTCAGGAGCTGAAACAGAAGCAGATTCAGCAGCTGGAGCTCATCTCCGGCATATCCAGCGCCGAGGCCAAGGAACTGCTGATCAGCGCAGTAGAGGATGAGGCCAAGGAGGATGTTTCCCGCCGCATCCGCAGTATCGAAGCCCAGTACAAACAGGAGGCCGACGAGAGGGCGCAGGAGATACTGTCCCAGGCGATTCAACGCTGTGCCACCGCGGTGGTGTCCGAAAGCACGGTGTCGGTGGTGCCGCTGCCCAGCGACGAAATGAAGGGGCGCCTTATCGGTCGTGAGGGGCGCAACATCAGGGCCCTTGAGAACGCCACCGGCGTGGACCTCATCATCGACGACACGCCGGAAGCGGTGACCATATCCGGATTCGACCCGGTACGCCGCGAGGTGGCCCGCCTGGCGCTGGAGCGGCTTATACGCGATGGACGGATCCATCCGGCGCGCATCGAGGAGATGGTAGCGATGGCCCAGAATGAGGTCGAGGCCACGATGAAGGCGGAGGGGGAAAACGCGGTTCATGAAGCTGGCGTCACAGGGCTGCACCCGGAGTTGACCAAGCTGCTGGGGAGGCTTAAGTACCGCTTCAGCTACGGACAGAACGTGCTCCGCCACAGCATCGAGGTGGCCCAGCTCTCCAGCATGATCGCATCGGAGCTGGGGGTTAAAGTCGAGCTGGCGAAACGGGCCGGACTGCTGCACGACATCGGCAAGGCGGTGGACTTCCAGGTGGAAGGGCCCCACGCCAAGATCGGCGCCGATCTGGTTAAACAGTGGGACAAGTCGGCGGAGGTGGTCGCTGCCGTGGCCGAGCACCACGGGGAGGAGGGCTTTAGCGGCATTCTCAGCTTCATCGTTTCCGCCGCCGACGCCATCAGCGGGGGCCGTCCGGGGGCGCGCCGGGAGTCGCTGGAGCACTACCTGAAGCGCCTGGAGGCACTGGAGAGCGTGGCCAACAGCTTCAAAGGGGTGGAGAAATCCTTCGCCATACAGGCGGGGCGAGAGATCCGAATCATGGTGAAGCCCGAAGAGATAGACGACCTCGAAGCGATGAGGCTCACCCGCGATATCGTGAAGAAGATCGAGGAAACGCTGGAATACCCGGGGCAGATAAAGGTCACGGTCATCAGGGAGACCAGGACGGTGGACTACGCCAAGTAGGAGCGACGTTGCGCATTCTAATGATCGGTGATGTCATCGGCAAGCCCGGCCGGCGGACGGTGCGCACCCTGCTGCCCGAGATCAAGCGGGAGAATCAGGTGGACCTCATCATAGCCAACGGGGAAAACGCTGCCGGGGGGTTGGGCTTGACCCCCGAGACCGCCGATGAGCTGTTCCAATCAGGCGTCGATGTTATCACCTCCGGCAACCACATCTGGTCCCACAAAAGCATCCTGCCCGCCCTCGACAGCGGGCTCGCCATCCTGCGCCCGCTGAATTATCCGCCAGAGGTCCCCGGGCGGGGTTACCTGATAACGGGAGATGCGATGGTGGTCAACCTGCTGGGGCGAACCTTCATCGGCGCTTCTGATTGCCCCTTCAGGACGATGGATCGGCTGCTGGAGGAGGTCGAAGATAGCAAGCCACCGATAATCATTGTGGACTTCCACGCCGAGGCCACCTCGGAGAAGGGGGCCATGGGCCGCTACCTGGATGGGAGGGTTAGCGCGGTTCTGGGCACGCACACCCACGTGGGCACCGCCGACGCCCGCCTGCTGCCGCAGGGCACCGCCTTCATCACCGATGTGGGGATGGCCGGCCCGACGGAATCGGTCATCGGTGACGACATCGATGCCGTGATCCATAGATTCCTCACCCTGCTACCCCATCGCATATCAGTCGGCAAGGGCGATTCTCTGCTGAACTCCGTGCTGGTAGACATAGACCGATCCAGCGGCAAGGCTACGGCCATCAGCCGCATCGACAGGGAGTTGGCCGCAGATGGCGAGTAAGGTAGATCTCCATATTCACACCACGGCCTCTGACGGGCGTCTGCCCCCGGAAGAGATCGTACAGCGAGCGGCGGAACAGGGCCTTAAGTATATAGCCATCACCGACCACGACACCGTTGCCGGCATCTCGCGTGCCCTGCAGGCAGGTACCGCCTTCCCCGGCTTGACGGTGATCCCCGGAATGGAGATAAACACCGATACCCAGACCGGCGAGGTCCATATACTGGGCTATTGTATCGATTACAAGAGCAAGGAGCTGGAGAGCTCGCTCAACCGGTTGCGCCATTCGCGTGAAACCAGGGCCAAGAAGATCGTCGATAACCTCTCGGGCATGGGAATCGGTATCTCGTGGGAGCGGGTTATGGAGCTGGCCGGCGGTGGTTCTGTGGGCAGGCCGCATATCGCCCAGGCCATGTTCGAGGGGGGGCATATCCCCTCGCTGCAGGAAGCGTTCATCAAATATATCGGACGGCACGGCCCCGCCTATGCCGAGAGGGAACGCCTTTCTCCCGAGGAGGCGGTGAAGCTGGTGGTACTGGCGGGCGGGCTGCCTGTCTTAGCCCATCCGGAGGATGTCGACGAGCTGGAATCATTCCTGAAATCGCTGAAGAAAGTGGGACTAATAGGTCTGGAGACCTACTATGACGGATACCATCGCGATACTGTAAAGAAACTGGCCAAGATCGCCGAGCGCTACGGGCTGATAACCACCGGCGGCAGCGATTTCCACGGCCTGGGGAGCAGCCACGAGACGCCCCTGGGCGGGGCGGAGGTACCTATCGAATGCGCCGAGCGCCTGCTCAAGCTGGCGGAACGGCGCGCGAGGGAGTCAACTATCCCATGAAATGGCACGTTGAGACGGTCGAATTCTCCGCCGGCAGCGGCCGATTGCACGGTGAGATCCTCATCCCTGAAGGGGACGGCCCATTCCCCGGCGTGGTGATGTGCCACGGGATGGCCTCCGACCACCGCGCCATGAGCCCCAGCGCCCAGAGGCTGGTGCGTCACGGCATCACCGTTCTGACGTTCGACTTTCGGGGCCACGGGAAGAGCGAAGGGATCCTCGACAGCTATCTTTCACAGGATGTTATCGCCGCTGTCGAACACCTGCGCCGCCACCCCAGCGTGGACCCGGACCGCACCGGGCTGGTAGGCCACAGCATGGGAGCCCTCGCCGCCATACAGGCTGCCACCAATATAACTAACCTGCGGGCCTCGGTTTTCATATCCAGCCCCGGGGACATGGACGGGCAGTTGGCCGATACATGGGCACCGGTCTACGATAAAGCATCACAGTCCGGCAACGTCGTCATCGAATATCCCCATAGCGGCTCTCTACCGATGGGAGGATGGTTCACCGGGATAACCTTCCGCCTCTGGATGTGGATCCGGGGTTATCGAATGCGGATCGAGCTGGATAAAACGATGAAATCGTGGGCTAAGCTCAGCCCCAGCGCAAACATCGAGAGGATAGGGCAGCATCCCAAGCTTTTCGTCCAGTGCAAGGGGGACAGGTGGATCCCTTATGAGGCCGCACTGCACGTGTACGAAAGGGCGAAGCAGCCCAAGAAACTGATGCTGGTCGACGGCGGTTCGCACACAACTCCGCTGTTTCCCGGCAAGCTGAGGCGAAAGTGGATCACGTGGCTCGTTTCCACCCTGACATGAAATAGGATCAGTTATGCCGATCTATCAGCTGATACTGCTGACCATCGGGGCTTATCTCTTCGGGTCGATACCTACGGCCTACATAGCCGGGCGGCTGATCAGGGGCATCGACATCAGGAAACACGGCAGCGGGGTCGCCAGCGCTTCTAACGTATGGCATTCGGTGGCCCGCTGGGCGCTCTTCCCCGTGGGCCTCTTCGACGTCTTCAAGGGAGCCATCCCCGTGGCCATCGCCTATCCGGTGCTCGACTTCCCCATATGGGCCCAGGGCCTGGTAGGGTTGGCTGCAATCGCCGGCCACAACTGGTCTATATTCCTTAAGTTCAGCGGGGGACGCGGGTTCGCCACGGTGGTAGGGGTGATAGCCATCTTCGCCCCGTGGGAGCTCCTCGTATACAACCTGGTCGTTTTCCCCCTGCACGGTATCCTGAAGAACTCCCCTCTGTCCATGCTTATCACAGCTGTGATAATAGTACCGGCCAGCCTCGCCCTGCCCGCGGGGCCGCTGGTCAACACTCCCGATGGATGGATGGCCAGGACCTGGTGCCTGCTCGGTATGCTGCTCATACTGATCGCCAAGCGGATCCTCGCCGAGCGACCCCTGCCCCGGGACCGGTGGAAACGGGTGATGCTTTACCGCCTGCTCTTCGACCGCGACACGCGCGACCGGGAGGCATGGATCTACCGCGATTCGGCCGACGATCAAGGCCCGCCGCGAAAGAAATGAAATGCGCTGAGCATCCCGAGATAGACACCGACCTGTGCTGCGGTAAATGCGAACGCCCGGTCTGCCCCAAGTGCATGGTGCGCACGCCGGTGGGGATCAGGTGCCGCGAATGCGCCAACCTTAAGCGCCTGCCCACTTACGAGGTAGCAGCGAGTCGATATATCATCGCCCTGATTGTCGGACTGGGGATAGCCGTCGCCGCCGGGTTCCTGTGGGCCCTCATAGTGAAGGCCAGCCCTTTCATACTGTTCACCCTGCTGATATCGGCCGCCATCGGCTACGCCATCGGGGAAGCGATAAGCCGAGTTACCAACCGCAAGCGCGGTATCGGTTTGCAAGTAATCGGATGCTTTTGCGTGGTGGTCTGCTTTATAGTTTTCTATCTGGTGGTTCAGTATCTGTTTATATCGCTGTTCAGCCTGTATATGCTCGTCGGCCTGGCTATAGCTGTAGCAATGGTCATAGCGAGGTTGCGATAGCTACAGGTCAACCTTCCTGGGCATCCCCCGTCTCCCAGCTCCGCGTCCATGCCCCCCCACCGGAGACACCGAGGCCCAGACCGGCGAGGCGGATCGATGACCAGTCTACATTGGCGACGGCATCCCGTATCTCATTGAGGCGCTTGTTCTGCTTGTCGATGGCATCCAGCAGACGAGCGGCAGAGGAGAACGAGTCGTCGATCCCGCCGCCGGGCATACCGTAAGGCCGCGGTAGAGACGCCTCAGGATGGTCATCCGGGGGAACTCGATCCTGCTCCTCGCGTTTATCCTCGTCTGACATCGCCTCACCCATTACCTTATCAACCTTCATTGCCGGGAACCGCATCATAGCCCAGCTTCGAGCCGCGGATCGTCGCCCAGTTCATCCCTATTCCTTCGACCACCTCCTGCGGCAGGAACTGCTTGTAGCCGCTGGACTCCAGATGCTGTTCGAGGGCGACCAGTATTGCCACACCCAGTTCGATGAGCTGGGTGCGGCTGTATATCGGCACGCCGCGTTTCAACGTGCGCCACTGTGCCTCCGCCAGCAGGCTGTCGAAGGCGGGGCTGGTCACCATATCGATACGTCTGGTGCGGGCCATCTCCTCAATTCCACCTGTGCAGGATATGCATACTGTGTATCTTATGTATTATGTGTATAATACACCTCATTTGCCCAATTGTCAATAGCCGGGCACAGGACACATAAAAAATGAGGCCGTTATAATACGGCCCCATCTGCATATCGCGATGTTCTGCGGATTATTAAACCGCGCTACCCTCTATCAACCGCTACTCACCCCCTATGGAGTAGCCCGCTGACTCCAGCACCCTCCGCACCGATACGCACGCCGGCGAGTCATCCGTCAGCTCCAGCAACGATTTGCCCTTCATGTTGTATTCCTTCACATTGGCATCGAAGTCTATCTTGCCCAGATACGCCTCCCCCGTCTGACGTATCAACCCCTCCATATCATCATCGAACTCGTAGTTGCCCACCACGAACAGCCGTCCGTAGGCCACCTTGATCTGTTCGGCTATCTTCTTGATCCTCTGTATATGGCCGATGGCCTTGTTAGAGGCATCCGATATCACGAACATGTCGTCTATGTCCGAGATTATCTTGCGGTTCAGGTGCTCCAGTCCGGCAGGCGAATCCACTACAACGGTGGCATAATTCTTAGCCAGACGCGGGATAGACGCCTTCAGCAGGTCGTCCGGGGCGCAGTAACAGCCCTCGGTCCACTTCGCCCCCAGAGATATCAGGTCGAACCTGTCCGACTCATAGCGGCAATTAACCTCCAGCATGTAGCTGATCTTGTCCGGCAGCGTGACCGAGGACATCGTCCCGAGCTGCTTGCTAGTCTGTATATCGTACAGTTCCTCCGCTATGGTGCTGACGCCCTCCGCCACCAGGTCCACCCCCAGCATGGCCCCCAGGCTCATGTCGGGGTCGATGTCGAACAGCAGCAACGGGGCAGGCAGGTACTTGGTGGCTATGGCCACGAACGTGGACTTTCCGGTGCCTCCGCGGCCGGTGGATACTATTACCTTCGCCATCATCGCCTCACTTGGTGAACACTATCGAGTGCTCGTTCATGAAATCTATGCTCTCTATGCGGCCCTGGACGAACCTGTTATCCCCCAGCAGGGTGGTGAGCATAAAACCGTTGTCCTCCGCCCTGAGGAACGCCACATCGTTCATGACCTCCTCTTTCTGGCCGTTGTCGATGACATAAGCGGTAGATAAACACATCGTGACCTCCAATCCTTTATCTTTGCGGAAAGATGCCACCCACCAGATCCGAGACCTCTTCTGCCGCCTTGCTGCCGTCCAGCGGCCGACCTTCCAGACCAGCCTCGAATATTCGGGGGTCGTAGTGGACGGTGCCAGCTACCTCCAGCCCTCTCCTGTCCAGCTCTTGGCTCAGCCTGGTGGCCATCTCGTCCGAGGTCACCTTGTTGAGCACCGCCCATATCGAGGCTATCCCTATGCCATCGGCGAGGGCGTTCACCCTCTCGGCGAGCTGCAGCGATTCGAACGACGGCTCCACCACAACCAGCACGGCATCGATGCTGGTCTCCACCCCCCGGCCGAAGTGCTCGACGCCGGCCTCGGTATCCACTATCGCCACCTCATCGTCCCCGAGGCGCAGCTTCTTGAGAAATTCGCGGCTCAACACCCCCATGGGGCAGGCGCAACCTTCCAGCGCCTGCAGTATCTTGCCCACAGCTATCAGCCTGATCCCATCCCTGTCGAGCACGAAATCGGAAGGGAGATCAGCGACCGCTATCCGATCCTGGGACAGCACGTTGGTATCAGCCCCGGGGTCCGCCGAAGCATCCTTTGGACCCAGCGCCTGCTTTACCATCCTCTTGCCGCCAGCCAACTCCAGCAGCGGCCTGGGCGGGCTGTCGAAGCCCAACATCCGGTGCAGCGTGGAGTTCGACTCATCGGCATCTACGACCACCACCCCGTATCCCCTCTGCCGCATGGCGCCGGCCATCAACGTAACCATCGCGCTCTTCCCGCTGCCGCCTTTCCCGCAGACAGATATCTTCATCCGGCCTCCTTTTTCGCCTGTTCCAGTTCATCCTCCAGGTCATCCAGCCTCCGCAGCAACTGCGGGGGCACAGAGTGCGGCGGCCACCTGCGCTTGATCTCGGCGATCTCACGCTCCAGTTCGAGAATCCTATCCCTGTTGTCGCTCATCACCGGTTCCACACCTCCCTATTCCATTCTAAAACAAAAGGCTGAAAGTTGAAAGCTTCCGGCACTGATAGCCTGAACCGCCTTGACTCCCGCGCGACTTTGTGGTACAACGGACACGCGGGTTGAACCGATAACATCGGTGATACTGACATCCGGGAGATAGTGATATGCCTAAGATCGTTCTGTGTCAGGCGTGCGGCGGCAAGGGGAAACTGAAAGCCAAACCCCCCGAGGGCTCCACCGAGGCCGCTACCATCTACCTCAAGTGCCGCAGTTGCAACGGCACCGGGTGGATAGTGATGCCCGAGGAAGGGGAGGAGGGCATCCCAGGAGAGGGCATTCTGGATGTCAAGGCCGAACTGGAATCGATAGAGTCCAACCCGTACCGCAGGGAAGAGGTGGTCCCATACCTGAAGCTGCTTATTCGCCTGGTGGACGAGCGGTTCCCCGCGAAGAGGAAGTCAACGGCCAAGAAGCCGAAGAAGAAATAACCGCCCCCAGTCGACTGTAAAACCTATATCCCCTTCTCCTTGAAGTACGCCACGGTATCGGCGATGCCCCTCTCCAGCGGCACCTGCGCCTTCCACCCCAGCTCCCGCTGCGCCAGGCCGCAGTCCAGGCATATGCGCTGGATCTCCCCCGGGCGCACCTCGGTGTAGATGGCGGTCTGGGTGTAGCCCAGCGCCCCGGCCACGGCATCGTATATCTGTTGGTCGGTGGTCTCCACCCCGGTGCCGATGTTGCAGATGAGCCTGCTCCCCCTCTCGATGGCCAGCAGGTTCACCGCCACCACGTCGGAGACGTGCATGTAGTCCCGCGTCTTGTCCCCCGGGCCGAATATGGAGGGACGCTCTCCCTTCATCATCTGCCGGGCGAATATGGCCACCACGCCGGCCTCGCCGAAGGGGTTCTGCCGCGGGCCGTACACGTTGGCGTACCGCAGGACGGTGTAGTCCAGATCGTTCTGCCGGGAGTACAGCTCAATGTAGTGCTCAACGCAGTACTTGGAGACGCCGTACTGCGAGACGGGGTTCACCGGGTGCTTCTCATCGACGGGTATGTACTGCGGCTCGCCGTAGATGGCGCCGCCGGAGGACGAATATACCAGCTTCTGTACGCCGCAGCGCACCGAGTTAGCGATGACGTTCAGGCTGCCCAGTATGTTCTGCTCGGCGTCGAACAGCGGCTGCTCCACCGATTTCCGCAGGTTTATCTGCGCGGCGTGATGGTCCACGATATCCGGCCGCTCCCTGTCGAACACCTCCGCCAGCCCCGGGTCCCCGATACCGATCTGGTACAGCCTCGCCCTGGGATTCACGTTCTCCCGCTTGCCCTCGCACAGGTTGTCCACCACCGCAACGTCGTCACCCCGGTCTATCAGCGCATCCACGATGTGCGAGGCGATGAAGCCCGCTCCACCGGTTACCAGTACCTTCAATTCATTCCTCCTTATTAAGCCTAACTAACGATGAAAAAGGCGGCGCCACGGCCCCGCATATTTTAACGCCTCCAGTATCGCTTTGCTATGCCAGTCGAACGAAACGTCGGGCGAACCGAGCACGTTTTCACGTATCCCCCGCGACTCTACCAAGTCGAACAGGCGGTCGATGCGGCGGTTGCTCAACCGCTCGTAGATGCGCCGCGCTGTGTAGCCCACTCGCAGCTCCCGCCCGATCGCGGAGCGCCACGTCTTCTCGTACTGCGCCAACGCTCTCGCCGACAGGTCGTCGCTGACGATGGCCCGGTGCAGCGTGTCCGCCGCGATACCGGCGCACAGCAGGCCGTAGTACACCCCCCCGCCCGTCGTAGGCTTCACCTGCCCGGCGGCATCGCCCACCACCAGTACCCGGTCGCAGTACGACCGTCGCAGCGGCCTCAGCGGTATGCCACCGGAGGTTATATCGACATCCGGCGAACCGATTTTACCCTGTTCATCTAGCGATTTCAGCAGTTGCCTCAACAGACCTATCGGGTTCCGTCGGCAGAACAGCCCCGCTAAGGCCTTGCCCGATGCGGTGGGCACCAGCCAGGCGAAGAAGCCGGGGGCGATATCCTGGTCGAAATAGATCTCCACCTCATCCACGCCGGCGACGTTCACCTCGGCCTGCGCCCCCACCATGAAATCGCCAAACTTCCCCAGCCCCAGCCTGCGCGGCAGTCTGGAATAGAACCCGCTGGCGATGACCGCTGCCCCGGCCTCATAGGTCTTTCCCCCTGTTGTATCGACCCTCACCCGATCATCCAGAACCGAAACATCCTTCACCCGGATTCCGGTGAAGTAATTGACGCCCTCGCCCTTCGCCGTCTCGGCAAGGGTGCAGTCAAACGTGGTGCGGTCAATGATATACGCCTGCGTATCATTGCGTGTCAGCCGTATCTCCTTCCGCAAGGGGCTGAACAATCTCGCCGACCTCGCCTCCCTCAGTATCGACCCGCCGAACAGGGGGAACCGCTCCACGCATTCCGCACCCACTATCCCGGTGCACTGCATCGGCATACCGATATCCCGGTGCTCCTCGAATACCGAAACGGAATGCCCGGACCGCGCCAGGCAGAGAGCCGTGTAGCTGCCCACCGGACCGCCTCCCACTACCAGTACATCATCCAACCGTTTCAATACTCCTCACCCGGCATTGTTGCCCCATTATAGCACACGTATATCCGGCGACGTTGAATTGGCACAAGCGGTGTGTTAGAATCATCCTGCCTGCGAGCCGTAGATACGATAGGGGACAAATCGTGAACATTCTGTGGACACCATGGCGACTGAAGTTCATACTGGGGGGGAAACCCGACAAGTGCGTGCTTTGTTCCAAGCCCCAGGAATCGAAAGACCGGGAGAACTACATACTGCACCGCGGCGAACAATGTTACATAATGCTGAATCTCTATCCCTACACCAACGGTCACATTATGGTCGTCCCATACTGCCATGAGGCGGATATCACCAGGCTGGACGGGGAAACGCTGCGGGAGATGATGCGATTCACCCAGGCCAGCGTCGCTGCCGTCACTAAGGCGATGAAGCCGACGGGGTTCAATCTGGGGATGAACATGGGAAGGTTTGCCGGTGCCGGTATCGATGACCATTTGCACATGCACCTTGTGCCGAGGTGGTCAGGGGACGCAAACTTCATGACCGTGCTAGGTGGAACGCGGTTGATACCGGAGGAACTCGACAGCACCTACGATAGACTGCTGCCGGCCCTGGAGCAAGAGCTGTCGAAGTAGGGCAGTGTGGTTGCTGCGCTATTGTTATGCTAAAATGGCATCAGGTGGTGGGCGTAGCCGAGTGGTTAAGGCGCCAGGTTGTGGCCCTGGAGATCGAGGGTTCGAATCCCTCCGCTCACCCATAATCTGTTTCCGACGCCTGTTGATTCGATGCATAGCGGATATCGCCGCGCCGATGTCTCGTAAAGTATGAAAAGGCGCCCGTAGCTCAGCGGATTAGAGCATCGGTCTTCGGAACCGAGGGTCGTGGGTTCGAATCCCTCCGGGCGCGCTTGTTAACACTTCCCTTGACACCACACATGATTTGAATGTATGCTATCTCAAGGTAAGAGGCGCATTCGTCTAGTGGTTTAGGACACCGCCCTCTCAAGGCGGAGATCACGGGTTCGAATCCCGTATGCGCTACCAAATTGTACGGTAGACAGAACCCCTGCCTTTTCATGAAGAATACCTTCAGGAGGCAGGGGTATTGTGTATCTGAGGAGTGCTTCGCCATTAGCTACGTGTATGTCTTTTACAAAACTACGAATAAATGTCTTTTGTTCAGACATTGAGCTATCAGCGAGCACGCAACGCAAATCCTTAAAATATTTTACTACTAACTCTACATTAAAGAGTTTAGTATAGTGGTCTGCTGACGGTTCTCTTGCATTGGGAGTTGAGTATGTGTAGGCAGACTGATATACTCCTGCTATCAAAGCAGGAGGGATATTATGGATTGTGCTTCCTTTATTGGTGGATTTGTCTTGGGGACAATAGGAGACATTATGGTCGCTATTCTCTTTATTAAATTAAGACCGAGAGCAGCGAGAACTCTCTTGAAACAAATAAGCGTTAAGCCCATTGAAGCACCTAGACGGGCTGACGGTGATGGTTTTTGGCTTGTGGAGCTGAAGGTTGGCAAGGGTAATTGGCTTACCAAGGTATACGGAGAAAAGGCAACAACCAGAATTTGCACCTTTGTTAAATTTAGGGAAGTGGAACGCGTGTGGAGGGGAGTGCTTTCAAGGTACACCGAGACGTAATCAATAGGCACGATTTGAGGAACACTTATAATATTACATGCAATTCAACGGTAACATTAGCTGTCGTTAGGCGCTCTGGACAAGATAATAGGTTACATCAATTCGATGGATTTGGCGCAGACATGCCTCTAGATAAGACATATGACGCAACGATTATTGTTCAAGATAAGGCAGAAGAGCCAGTTTCTAAACATACTATAAAAAATTACATAAGGAACGGGAATGTTGTCATAGACAAGGAGAATAATATTGAAGTGTAAGTATTGCCAATCGCCGAACACCATCAAATACGGCTTCAAGGCTGGCACGCAGTATTACAAACGCAATGCGTGTAAGCGTAAGTTCGCTGGAACGTTAGCCCCTGCCGGTATGAGGTTCACAGTTGAGACGATAGGCGAATCTATGGGGCTATTCTACGATGGGTTATCACTGGCATACATTAGTAGACACTTTGTATCTACCGAGGGGATATACGTAGACCCTGCTACCATCTGGCGGTGGATTATTAAATACTCCAAGAAGTCGGAGCGCATACTGAATAAGATGGAGATTAAATCATCGTGGCGATGGGTCATTGATGAGACTATGCTGAAGGTGACTGGTAAAAATATGTGGCTGTGGGACGTGATAGACCAGAGGACGAGATTTCTTCTGGCGACGCATATCACCCAGAGCCGTAATATGCGATCAGCCGTAGCGATATTGACCGAAGCCAACAACCGCACTATAGGCTTGCCCAAGCAGATAGTGTCAGACGGCATGGCGGCTTACCCCGATGCCATAGACAGGGTATTCGGCTCAGACAGCGAGCACATCAGAGCAAAGGGGCTTACCGCTAAGGAAAAAACACGAATGTAATCGAGAGTTTTCAAGGCACGGTCAAAGAGCGCACGAAGGTTATGAGAGGCTTAAAGACGCTGGAATCAGCAAAGATTATATCTGAGGAGTTTATCATCCATTACAACTTCCTGCGACCCCACATGATGTTGAAGGGTCCAACCCCTGCCTATGCCGCAGGGATACGAGTACCGTTCAAATCGTGGATAGGGCTAGTGGATTACCTAGGGAGGGAAAGGTGAACACCCTAAATGCAAGAGAACCTTTAATTGGATATATTACGCACTTGCATAAATAATCTCCATTCGACAACACAGAAACGCACTTCACTTACTTGCCATAGTCGAATCAGTATCGCTCAATAATAAAATAAGCTCGGCCACCAGTTCCGACTACAAACTTCCCCAATCTGATATGGGTGTAGGAAATAATAAAGTTCCTTACTATCGCTGGGGTGGGTTTGTGCAGAAACTGTTTGCGTGCACCGAAGGTTGGCATCCCACTTCAGTTGATGAATTGAGGTCAGTGTTTACGGAATCCAGCGGAATTTTTGACACTCTTACCGATATTTATATTGTTCCCTTAGATATTAAGGATTCAAGGTTGGCAATAAGAATCACTCCCTTCATTACCAATATTCAGGATGGAGGTTTTGATTTTGATTTCGGCATTCAATTCAGGTAATACGCGATAGAAGAATGTGGGTAGCTACGAAGATATAAGTCGGCATTGAACGAAATAGCGGAGTGTGCAGACAAGGAACACTAGTTACTAGTTTGCTCTAAGTTGGCAAAAGGCACAGATGGACGCGCGACTAGTGACAATACGCAGCAGCGGCTGCTAACCAGATATCTG
>CAZYOO010000033.1:0-15971 GCA_964649185.1 uncultured Dehalococcoidales bacterium | reverse complement strand
TTTATCTCGCTGCGGTCCATCACGCGTTTGGCCTTGCCCTCGGTGCGCGCGATGGTCCTCGGCTCTACCAGCTTGATGCGCGGCGAGATGTTCAGCACGCTCTCCAGCTCTCCGCGGAGCTTTTTGCCCAGGGCTTCCATCTTGCCGATCTCGTCGGAGAAGACATTCTCGGAGACCTCGACCCATATCTCAAGCTCATCGGACTTGAAGCCTTCCTTGCGGTCCACCACTATCAGGTAGTGCGGCTCAACGCCCTCTACCTCTAGCAGCACGCTCTCGATCTGCGACGGGAAGACGTTGATGCCCTTGATGATAAGCATATCGTCGCTGCGTCCCATCACCCGCGACATGCGGGCCATGGTGCGCCCGCACTTGCAGGTCTCGGTGTTCAGGCTGACCAGGTCCCTGGTGCGGAACCGTATCACCGGCTGGGCCTCCTTGGTGAGGGTGGTTATCACCAGCTCGCCTAACTGGCCGGGAGGCACGTGCTCTCCTGTAGCGGGGTCGATAACCTCGGCCAGGAAATGGTCCTCCCAGATGTGCATGCCGCACTTGTGCTCGCACTCCACCGATACGCCGGGCCCGATGACCTCGGTCAGGCCGTATATGTTGATGGCTGATATGCCCAGCTTCGTCTCGATCTCGTTCCGCATCTGCTCGGACCATGGCTCGGCGCCGCAGACGCCGAGGCGCAGCTTGGTCTCGCGGAAGTCTACGCCCATCTCCCTGGCGGTCTCGTACAGTATGATGGCGTATGAAGGGGTGCAGGTGATGACGGTGGTGCCCAGGTCCTGTATCATCAGGATCTGGCGTTTGGTGTTCCCGGTGCTGGTGGGGATCACCATGGCCCCCAGCCGTTCGGCACCGTCGTGGAAGCCGAGACCGCCGGTGAACAGGCCGTACCCGTAAGCGTTCTGCAGGACGTCGTCTTTGGTTGTGCCGGCGGTGGCCAGTATCCGGGCCATTATCTCCGCCCAGGTGTCGAGGTCGCCCTGGGTGTAGGGGGCGATTATCGGCTTGCCGGTGGTGCCGCTGGAGGAGTGTATCCGAACCACCTCCTCGAGGGGGACCGCCGTGAGGCCGAACGGGTAGTTGTCCCTGAAATCGATCTTGCTGGTGAACGGCAGCCTGGTGAGGTCGGCCAGGGTATGGATATCATCGGGGGTAATGCCTTTCTCCTTCAGTGTCCGCTGATAGAACGGCACCCTCTCATAGACATAGCTGACCTTGTCCCTGAGGCGTTCCAGTTGCAGCTGCTCCAGCGCCTCACGCGGCATAGTCTCGATCTGTGGCTCGCGCATCATGTCCCGCTCTCCTTTGATTCGATAATGGCTTTAGCCTCAGCCGCACCCCTGGTAAAGGCATCCACGCTGGATTCCACAAATTTGGGCGGCAGCCGCCGGCGCATGATATCGGTCCAGGCCTCGGGGGGCAGTGGCAGAAACTGAGATAGGAAGCCCAGCATGGCCATATTCATCGCCCTGGGGTTGCCGGTTTCCTGGGCGATCCTCGCCGACGCAGTCATGTACACCCTGTCCGTGTATTGCAGCAGGATACGCTTAACCTCATCTGCAGAGGGGTACGGCACCTTGCCGCCGGCGATGGACACCGGTATGACGGTCACGTCGGCGACGATGGCCACACCGCCCGGCTTCAGATACGGGGCCCACCGCGCCGTCTCAAGCTGCTCGAAGCCCACCATGAAATCGACCTCGCCCTTCTTGATCATCGGTGAGAACACATGCTGCCCCCATCGGACGTGGCTCAATACGCTCCCGCCGCGCTGGGCCATCCCCAGCGTGTCCGTCTTCTTGACGTCGTAGCCGTTTTCCACCCCTACCTCGGCCATGCCGTCGCTGGCCAGTATCACCCCGTGGCCGCCGACGCCTACCATCATAACGTTGATGTCGTTCATGACTCGACCTTCGTAATCGCTTCTTGAACGCAGACCTGTGCGCAGACGCCGCAGCCGGCACACGCCTCGGCATCTATGCGCACCACGTCTCCAGAGACGAACAGGGCGGGGCATCCCAGGTCCATGCAGTCGAAACAGCCGGCGCACAGATCGGCATCGACTTCGTAGGGTGCGGCCTTGGCCCGTACCGCAAGCCGGCAGGCACCCCGGGAGATGATAACCGATGGTCCGTCGCTGGCGATGCATCGTTTAATGGTGGCCTCCAGGGCGGCGATGTCGAACGCGCTCACCACGTTGACATCCTCGATCCCGATGCCCTTAACCAGCGACTCCAGCTCCACCTTCCCCCCTTTGCCCCCCCGCGCCGAGACGCCGGTGCCGGGGTGTCCCTGGTGCCCGGTCATCGCCGTGGTCTCGTTGTCCAGTATGATAACCGTGATGTTCCCCTGATTGTATACCACATCGATCAAACCGGTTATGCCCGAGTGCATGAAGGTGGAGTCGCCCAGCACGGCCACGATCTTGTTGGGGACGCCGGCCTTCTCCAGCCCCAGCGCCTGACCGATGCTGGCCCCCATACAGGCGCAGGTATCCAGCGCCGCCAGCGGCGGGTAGACCCCCAGGGTATAACAACCGATATCGCTGGTGACGATTAGCTCGTCGGCAGCGAGTTCCTTTCCCGTTTCTGCGGACTTGAACCCCAGCTTGCGCAGCACGTACTCCGCGGCCACGTGGGGGCAGCCGGCGCACAGTTGGGGGCGCCGTAACGGCAGCTGCGGCGCAGGCGTTTCGGGATTCTTCGCCGGCTGCTGCGGGGCCGGTATCAGGCCTGCCCCGACAGCGCCATTCTCCACTATCTCCGGGTTGAGCTCGCCGATGATCGGTATGAACTCCTTGCCGGAAACGTTGATCCCCATGCGGCGCACCTCATCCTCGATATAAGGGTCGAGTTCCTCTACCACGATGACCCTGTCCACCTCTGCGGCGAATTTGCGTATCAGGTCTGCGGGAAACGGATAAAGGGTCGTCAGCTTGAGATGGGAGGCGTCCTTGAATACCTCGCGGGCATACTGGTAAGCCACCCCGCTGGAGATAACGCCCAGACTGCGGTCGGCCAGCAGCATATGGTTATGCGGGAAGCCCTCGAAATGTGCCTGCAGCCTGGCGATGCGCTCCTCCATCGAATGCCGCCGCACGCGGGCGTTGGACGGCACCATCACGTATTTCTGGGGGGCGCGGGTGAATCCGGCCCGCCTGGAGGCGTTTTCCCGCTCTCGGCTGACATCAACCACTGTCTTGCAGTGGGATATCCTGGTTGTGGCACGGAACAGCACCGGCGTGTCGAACTGCTCGCTGATGTCGAAAGCCAGAAGCATCAGGTCGTAGGCCTCCTGGCTGTCGGTGGGCTCCAGCATGGGCACCTTGGCGAATCTGGCGAAGTGGCGGTTGTCCTGCTCCCCCTGCGAGCTGTGCTCCCCGGGGTCGTCGCAGGATACCACCACCAGGCCGCCGACTATGCCGGTGGTCGATGCGGCGAAGAAGGGGTCGGCGGCGACGTTGAGGCCGACGTGCTTCATCGAGACCATGGCGCGGACGCCGCCGTAGGCCGCCCCCATGCCCACCTCCAGCGCCACCTTCTCATTGGTGGACCATTCGGTATATACCCCTTCCATGCGGGCGATGCTCTCCAGGATCTCTGTGCTGGGCGTTCCGGGATATGCGGTGGCCACGGCTATCCCGGCATGGTATGCCCCCAGGGCCATGGCTTCGTTACCCGATAGCAGCTGCTTCATGTTGATAGTGCCCTATATGGATTGTACCACTTCACAGGGTATTAGGCTACACTCTTTCCCAGGTATGCCTGGCGCACCTTGTCGTCTCTCAGGAGGTCCCTGGCGCTGCCCTCGATAGTGACGCGGCCCCGCTCCATAACATATCCCCTGTCGGCTATCTTGAGGGCGGCGTTGGCATCCTGCTCCACCAGCAGGATGGTAAGACCTTCCTCCCTGAGCCTGAGTATGAGGTTCAGGATCTCTTTGACCAGGATGGGCGCCAGGCCGAGCGACGGTTCGTCGAGGAGCAGCATCTTCGGTGAGGACATCAGCGCCCGCCCGATGGCCAGCATCTGCTGTTCCCCGCCGCTGAGGCTGCCCGCCTCCTGCTTCAGGCGCTCCCTGAGGATGGGGAACAGCTTGAACACCGTCTCCAGGTTGGATTGCACCTGGGGGCGCCGCAGCAGCCAGCCGACATACCTGAAAGAGCCGATCATGTTGCCGGCGCAGTGCGGATATGCGCCCATAGTCAAGTTGTCCATCACAGACATCGATCCGAAGATCTGCCTGCCCTCCGGCACGTAGGCCAGGCCCATATGGACCGTGCGGTGGGATGAAAGGCCGGATATCTGTCGCTCATCGAGCCAGATACCCCCGACCTTCAGCGGCACCACCCCGGTTATGGCATTCAGCAGGCTGCTCTTGCCTGCGCCATTAGCGCCGATTATGGTGACGATCTCGCCGTTGTTGACCGTGATGGAAACCTCGCGTAGCCCGGCGACCTGGCCGTACACTACCGATGCGTTATCCACCCGCAGCACTAGTCCGTCTCCTCCCCAAGGTAAGCAGCGATGACCCGTTCATCTTTCTGGATCTGGGAGGCGGTCCCCTCGGCGATCTTGCGCCCGCTGTCAAGAACGATAATCCACTCGGCGATGCCCATAACCAGCGGCATGTCGTGCTCTACCAGGATGATGCTTGTGCCCAGTTCCTTTATACGGTGGATAAGCTCGCTGAGCTCGCGCTTCTCCAGCGTGTTAAGCCCGGCTCCGGGCTCGTCGATCAGCAGCAGTTGGGGCTCGGTGGCCAGCGCCCGGGCTATGGCCAGCAGCTTCTGCTGTCCCAGCGGCAGGCTGAGAGCGTTCTGCCCGGCATAGGTCCCCAGCCCCACCATGTTGAGGTATTTCATCGCATTGAGCGAGATACGCTCTTCCTCGCGGCGGGCGCGGGGAAGCTTGAGGGCGGCGCTGAAGAAACCGTAGCGGCTGCGGGGGTGCTGGCCGGCCATGATGTTCTCCAGCGCGGTCATGTTCCCGAATAGGAGCACGTTTTGAAAGGTTCGTGCTATGCCCAGCGTTGTCCTCCTGTGCGCTGGAATATACTGCTGAAGCTTCTCCGCAAATATCTTCTGTCGCAATCGGGGGGGGATGGCCTTGGCGTACCACGGGGTGCGCTTCATCGTTTCACCGTTGAAGATTATATCGCCGGAGGTGGGACGGTAGGCGCCAGCGATTGTGTTGAAGAACGTGGTCTTGCCCGCGCCGTTGGGGCCGATAATGGCAGTGATTTTCCCTGCCTCGACTGATATATCGACATCATTCAATGCCACCAGTCCACCGAAGGCTTTGGTCAGTCCCCTTGTCTCCAAGATCGTCCCGCTCATGATTGAACCCCCCCTGACCTCAACCGCAGCACCTTCCGCTCGTAGATATCCTTCGTTATAGAGGGCAATTCCCTCCAGTTGTACCTGAGCCAATAGGATGCCGACCTCAGGGCGACGAATAAGCCCTGAGGCATGAAGATCATCACCAGCACCAGGATCAACCCGTATATGGGGATATCCCAGCCGGACAGAACGTGATACCTGACCAGTATCTCGTCGCTCAACAGGCGGGTGGTGCCGGCGCCGAAGATGGCGCCCCAGACGCTGGCCAGTCCGCCGATGACTGCCATCACCACCAGCTTAACCGAGGCCATGGCATCGAAAGTTTGAGGGCTAATATGGCGCAGGTGGTGCGCGAACAGGCTGCCCGCCAGGGATGCGTAGACGGCGCTCAATACGAAAATCTTCACCTTGAACTGGGCCACGTTGATGCCTATGGATTCGGCGGCGGCCTCGCTGCCGTGGATCGCCCTGAGCGCCCTGCCGGATCGGGACCTCACGATGTTCTGCGAGATGAAAAGAGTTGCCAGGCAGAAGCCCCAGACCAGGAAATACCGTTTGAATGAAGTGTCGAAGGCGAAACCGCCGATGGAGAGGGCCGGGATGCCGGAGAAGCCGTCAGGGCCTCCGGGCCCTTCATTTCTCAATATGATCCATACGATCACACCTATCGCCAGGGTGGCCAGTGCCAGGTAGTTGCCCCTGAGCCTGAGGATGGGGTAGCCTATCACATAGGCGAAGACGCCGGTGACCGCCGCTGCGATCAGCATAGCTAGCCAGGGGTTGACGCTGTAGTATTTACTGAAAACGCCGGAGATATAGGCGCCGCAGCCGAAGAAGGCGGCCTGCCCCAGGGACACCTGGCCGGTGTAGCCCATGAGGAGGCAGAGCCCCACCGTGACCATGGTGCTGATGCCGATGAATATCATCAGGGTGGTGTATTTCCCGGGGAACCAGTCGAAGGGCAGCAGGATGAGCACGATGAGCAATACGGCCATTATCAGATACGGCCATTTGGATATCAATCTCGCTAACATCTTCTCATGCCTCTTCTGACGCCAGCCTGCCTGACCTAATAAGCAGGATGGCCAGCAGGACCACCAGTCCCCACACGTCCATGTATTGCGATGTAAACGGGCCGTAGTTAATGCCCACAACCATGTTCTCCACCACGCCGATAAGGATGCCGCCGATAACGGTGGCTATAGGGCTTTTGAAGCCGCCTATGGATGCCGCAACGAACCCCTTCAGCCCAATCATGAACCCCGAGTGATACGACATCATGGTCCAGGGTGCCATGACTACACCGCCGATGCCCCCCAGGGCTGCGGCCAGGATGAATGCGATGAGCGCCATCGTCTTGATGTTGATGCCCACCAGGACTGCCGCCTGGGGGTTTACGGCGCATGCCTTCAACGCTTTGCCCACCACGGTGCGGGTAAGGAACAGTTGCAGCAGAACCGTTACCAGCACCGCGGCTCCGATGACCCATAACACCTGGGGCTGGATGTATGCCCCAAGGATGCCGATGGATTCGCTGCCGGTGAAGGGCAGGGGGCGCACCGCATCGACCCCCCACATCTCCTTGGTTCCGGCGATGCCGCGGATGAAGATGGATGCCCCGATGGTGATGATAATCAGGCTGATGACCGATGCCCTCTTGGCGGTGCGGATAGCCAGCAGGTACATGATTGCGCCGATGATGGCGGTGATTACGATCGACAGAATGGCCGCAACAGCCAGAGGCAGTCCGGCTGAGACGCCCAGCGTGAACGACAGCATGCCGCCCAGCATCACGAACTCGCCCTGGGCGAAGTTGATTATGCGGGTTACGGCGTATATGATAGTAAAGCCGAGGCCCACTAAGGCGTAGACGCTGCCCTGGCTTAGGCCGGCTAGCAGGTATTGCAGAAACTGGTCCGCTGACATCGAACAGCTCAAAAAGTCGGATTCAGATAAAAAGGGGGAAGCTCAGGCTTCCCCCTTTTTCAACAACTACACGTTATCAAACATCGGGCTTCTACTGGAGCCAGGTCCACTCACCGTCAACGATCTCAATCATGGCCAGCGAGCCCGGCTGCATCCCGAGGTGGTCTGTCGGCGACATGGTGAACACCCCCCCGGTGCCGGCGAAGTTGGTGATCTGCTCCAGGCTGTCCCTGATAGCGGCCCGGGACTCAGCCAAGCTTAATCCCTCTTCCAGGTCCTCCAGCGCCATCACAACCATGCTCAATGCATCGTAAGCATGGCCCCCGAAGGTGTTGACGGTTCCTGCGCCGTACAGTGCTTCGTAGCCATCCCTGTAGCTGACCAGGGTGTCCTTCTGCGGGTCGGTGTCCGGGACTTCATCGACGAACAGCAGCTTGCCCGCGGGGAAGATGACCCCGTTGGCGGCCTCTCCCGCCTGGTCAATGAAAGCACGATTGGCGATGCCGTGGCTGCAGAACAGAGGGATCTCCATGTTGAGCGTGCTCATATCGCGCGCCACCATAGCGCCCTCTTTATCGGTGGACCAGCAGACAACCGCCTCAGCGTCGGTGCCCTTGATGTGGGTGAGCTGTGACTGCATGCTGGTGTCTCCCTCATCGAATACCTGGTCGTCGACGATGGTCAGGCCGTAGGCGGCGGCATCTGCCAGCAGTATGTCCCTGCCGCCGGCGCCGAATCCGGAGGTGGCGGTTATTATAGCTATCTTGCTGTATCCCTCATCCTGCAAATAGGCGTAGATTTCGGCTACAGCCTCCTTGTCGGCCTGCGGCGTTTTGAATATCCAGTACCGCTCCTCTACCGGGGTTACGATCTGGATGCTGGCGGCGCAGGATACCAGGGGTATCTTCGCCGTAGTGACTATATCCAGGATGGACAGGCTGTTGCCGCTGGTGGTGGGGCCGACGATCGCCAGCACCTGGTCCTGCTCGATAAGCCTGTTGGCCATAGTGGCGCATCTGTCTGAATTGGTCTCGTCGTCATATATTATGACCTGCAGCGGGTGCCCGTTGACCCCACCCGCGGCGTTTATCTCGTCCACCATCATCTGAACGGTGTTCTTCTCGGGGACCCCCAGGTTGGAGGCCGCGCCGGTGGTAGAAAACAGGGCGCCTACTTTATAAGTCTCTTTCTCCGGCTCCTGCTGCTCCTCTGGCCCGCAATTAATACCGCTGATAGCGATCAGCGCTACCACTAAGATCAGGGCCAACGAATGCTTAAGGTATTTTTGCATTTACTCCCCCTTCCTTGTTTTTATTTCTTGAAAACCTCCGATTGCCGTTTGCCAGCTCAATGGCTGCATCCTATATCTACCGAGCAGTGAGTATAGCACACAAAAACTCAGGGTGCAATAGTGTCAACTGAATTGTCGTAAATCCTTTCGAAAACAGGGGCAGCGCCGTTGTCGCTGAATGCCTACCGGGCTAGCACAACACAAAGCTGAGCCCCGCAGATATGAAATAAGCGCCAAGTCCAATCAGCGATATCCCGCAGACGCACAGCAGCCAGTGGTATGCCGTGTCTTTTATTATCCGTTTGCCTGATACGATGATAAATGAGATCAGGGCGTACCACACCAGGTCGGCCAGTATGTGGCCGGTGAAGAATGAGGCCACGCCGGCGGCCCCTAGTTTGAGAGACCACAGAAGGTAAGCCATCCCGATGGTGGCCCACCAGATGAACCAGTAGGGATTGGACAGGCTGACCACAACGCCGGAGAATATCCACTTCCTATATCGCCTTACAACTTCGGGATTGTCCGTGGGGATGGCCTCGATGCCACTTTTGCGGCTGGTGTCCACGATGTTGATGCCCATCGCTATCAACACTATCCCCCCTACGATGCCGATCAACCCGGTGGCCAGGTCGCCTACGATTATCTGGCTCAGCCCCAGCACCAGCGCTATCACCAGTGCCAGTTCCAGGATGCCATGTCCCAGCACCAGCAGGGGGCCGGCCCAGAAGCCGCGCCTGGCGGTTTCGCTGATCGTCAGCGCCAGCAGGGGACCGGGCATCACCGCGCCCGAGAGCCCTACGACGAAGGATGTGGTGAAGATGACCGCAATCGTAGCTTCAGGCATATGATGAGTATAGCAATTCGGGTCGGGGGTTACAACGACGCCGGGGCTAGATCGTCTCGAAATGAAGGACGCAGCGTGTCGATCCCTCGCATATCTGCTCCTTGAGCTCGAACCTGATGTTGTCGCCGAACTCGGAAGCCCAGGCAGCGTATTCGGACTGGCAGATCGTGCTGCCCACCTTGCCGGACAGTTGCTCCCTGCCGGACTTGAGCATCTTGTTGTGCCAGGGGCAATCGCTGATAACCACCTCGAAACCCGTGGAGTTCTGCAATCCCTCAACACCGAATCGGAAATCCTCGAGGGTGAGCTTGGTGTAAAGGCATTCGAGGAGAGCGTCCAGGCCGTCTCCCAGGTTACCTGTCGCTTTCAGGAAGCGGGCCTGTATCTTGGGGAGCACCTTCCATACCTCATTGTCCAGCTCCAGAGCGGTTTCAAACCCGTAACGCTCCTCAAGCTTCATGAACCATAACCCGTCCACCGCGGTGTAGCTGCGCTTGAAGTAGTCCGCAATTTGATTCGGATCCATTTCAATCATATCCGGGTCATCTCCTGATCTATCGGGCCAATGTTCAAGCCATAAGGCAATCTCATCACTTTTTAGCACAAAACAGCCGGTTGTGCAACACGCCTTGAAGAGAGCCCCGCTCGATCTCTGTGGTGGAAAGCGGAACGGTGATGTGTGGCAAGAGCATCCCGTCCTCAGGATCATCGATAGCAACAGATATCGTTTGTGTAAAAGGGCCGATAAGCGCAGAACGATGTTACCGCTGTGAATGATAGTCCTCACAACAATCGAGAGCCTGAACCACATCGCTAATTTAGTACTACCTGGAAACTACTCCTGACCATAGACCGATGAGTCACTGATAACAATTAACATTATGGATATAAATAATTATCGCACCGGAGGATTAGTTACCGGTTTATAGATGCCTTTTTGCTGATAAATAGAGGTTATCGGTGATGTAATGCCGGCAAAGATGGGTTAAATTTGTATAAGGAAGTTTAAAAACATAGAACAGGGCACCAATCGTCGTGGCACAGGTTTAATTGTGTCGGCGATTCACGGGGAATCCGGCGGACGAAGAAGGGAGCAAGATGACAACAAGAACCAGCGATGGGGAGCAGAAAACAGGAAGGAGCGCCGTTAAGATGTTTGACTCTCAAGCGGAGGGGCTTATAGCCATCAATAACGACGGGAAGATAACAGAGGTCAATGAGGCGCAGCTCCGCATGCTCGGGGCCAAAAGCAGGGAGGATGTGGTTGGCAAACATATCTCTTGCTTTTTCGCCGGCAAGGATCGTGACCGGATCGCGTACAACATCGCCAGAGCCCTGGCTGAGAAGCAAAATGTTGTCAAATCGCCTTACAACTTCGTCACCGTAGACGGCGACGAGTTCTCCGGTGAGCTGTCCGTGGTAGTGGTGTTCTCCGCATCCGGGGAGCTGGTAGGGTTCCTCGGCTTCGTGAAACAGATGTAATAAAGGGCTGGCTTAGAGAGGTACGTTTACTCAACTGGTGTCGAACGGTAGGTGTGAGATGGAGATTAAGAGGCAGAGTCCTGTAGCAGGTGACACATCGGGGGCGGTGCTTGATGTGCCTCAGGGGGAAAATTCTCAATGCAATCAATGTAACCATTATTGGATAATCGAAAGCCCCAAGGGCCCTACAAGCGGAGGTATATGCAAATTCTGCGGGGCAAGAAAGGAATTCGACAACTGGGGGCCGGATTCATTCAGGTATGGAGATGTACCGGACATTCTAGCGCCCAGTATCGCCGATGTGGTGACTGTTGACAAAGAGAAGGTAATCGATGACTCGCTTGCTGATCGTGTGTAAAGATTGCCGTCGAGAGGTCTGGATGACACCCAGGGAGTATATCTCATGGCGTTGCCCCGTCTGCAACGGTTATCCTGCAGTGAGGGCGTCCAGGCGGGATGATACTGCTGCATGTGGCGGCGGCCCTCTGAGAAGTCACGAGGCGCTCATCGATTCTTGCAGTTCGCTGAAGGATACCGAAGCCGGCGCTGTGGAAGGTGCGGTATGCCCTGCGGCGGGCTAGACTGAACACAGACATCTTCGTATAACAGGGCTGCCCCTGTACTCGTTGAGGTCGCACTTGGCCAGGTGCGACCTCTCCATTTTCCGGACAAGAACTGCCGCCTCTGCAGTCGTTTCTCACGCCGACCATCGCTTGCCGCTGGATGCCGCAGCAGCAGGTGGTATTGACATATGCTGCCATAAGTAGTAGAAGAGTAGCACATGCACCGAGAAATATCAGGGTTCCTGATTACGTCGGCTATCGAGTGATACGGGGGTGAGCAATATGGGAAAAACCAAGGCCCAGTTGATCGATGAACTCGGGGAAATGAAACGGCGTATCGCTGTGCTGGAGTCAGAGGGGGCTGACAGGGCGAAACTGTTAACCGAGATGAGAGTGATGGAAGACGCCATAGCCTCATCGATAAATGCGGTTGCCCTGAGCGATCTGGATGGGAAACTGACATATGTTAACAGGTCCTTCCTCGAGATGTGGGGATACGATAGTCCGGGAGAGGTGCTGGGAAGGCCCGCCGTTGAGTTCTGGAAGAATGTTAAACAGGCTGCCTCCGTGCTGGCGGCGGCAATGAGGGAGAGGGGCGCCCGGGGGGAGCTGGTGGCGCTGAGGAGGGACGGCTCCACGTTCAACGCCGAGCTGGCGATAAGTCTGGTCATCAATGACGGCGACCAACCCCTTTGCGTTATGGGATCCTTTATCGATATCAGTGATCGCAAGCGGGCAGAGGAGGCATTGCAGCAAAGCGAGGCGAAATATCGTGATTTAGTCGAGAATTTGAGGGATGTTGTATATGTTGTAGATAACAATGGGATCGTGAAATACATCAGCCCCGTGGTGAAATCCTTCATAGGATATTCTGCTTCAGAACTGGTCAATAAACCGTTCATGCATTATCTCCACCCCGAAGAAGTACAGCGAGCCTTGAGCGGGGCACGGAACGTTCTGAGCGGGGGAAGCACCGCCGCCGAGTACAGGTTCGTTGCAAAGTCGGGCGAGGTACGCTGGATGCATACCTCCAATCGGCCGATATTCGAAGGCGGGCGTGTTATCGGGGAGACCGGCATCCTGACCGATATCACCGAGCGCAAGCGGGCGGAGGAGGAACTACGATTGAGCGAGGAGCGGTATCGGTCGCTGGTGGATACTGCTGACGAGTGCATAGTGGTAGTACAGGATGGGATTATCAAGTTCGCTAATCCTAAGACAGAAGAGGTAACAGGGTACGCTGCTGAGGAGCTCGCATCCAGTAGCTTCTTAGATTATTTACACCCCGATGACCGCGAGGCAGTTGTAGAAGCCCATGAACGGGCATTGAAAGAAGGTAAGGCCCCGTACTTGGAGCCATTTAGGATGGTAGCTAAAAATGGCGATATCAGATGGCTTTTTAGAAACACTGCGCTGATAGATTGGGAGGGTAAACCCGCCACATTGACCTTCTTGAGCGACGTCACCGAGCGCAAGCGGGCGGAGGAGGCGTTGCGGGAGAGCGAAGAGAAGTACAGGAGCGTTGTCGAACGCGCCAGCGATCTCATTGTCGTCATACAGGACGGAAAGATTCAGTTCACCAATCAGCGCGGGATAGAGATGCTGGGGTACACGCCCGAGGAAGCGGTCGGCACGTCCATGACCGATTACGTTCATCCCGACGCTATCGAATTGGCGCTGAATCACTACCAGCGGCGCATGGCGGGAGAGGATGTGGAAACGGTATACGAATCGGCACTTCTGCACAAAGACGGCAGCAGGGTCGACATCGAGGTGAGCGGCGCAATAATCAGTTACAAGGGGAAGCCTGCAGATATGGTAGTTCTGCGGGACATCACCGAGCGCAAGCGGGCGGAGGAGGCGCTGCGGGAGAGCGAGGAACGCTTCCGGACGATCATAGAGAATGCCCGGGATGCGATAACCATTGTGGACGGCAACTTCACCGTGCTCTATGAAAGCCCTTCTCTGGAGACTGTCACGGGGTATTCCCCGGAGGAATGGCAGGGGAGGTCCCTGGCCGATATGCAAATCCACCCGGATGACTTGCCCATGCTGGCGTCAGAGTTCGAGCGCCTGAAAAGCCAGCCCGGTTTAATGATTGAGGACCTGGCTGTGCGGTACCTCCACAGCGACGGGACATGGCATGTCATAGAAGCCTCCGGACGCAACCTCCTGGATGATCCATGGGTGAGCGGTATCGTCATCAACTTCCGCGACATCACCGATCGCAGGAGGATGGAGGAGGCATTGCGCTCCAGCGAGGAGAAGCTGAGGATAATCTTCGAGTCGATAGGGGATGCCATCACAGTAACCGATCTTGAGGGTAAGGTGCTGGATGCGAACAGGGCAGCGGTCAGCATCTTTGGGTTGAAAGACAAAGAAGAGGCAATCGGCAGGGCGGGCTTCGAATTCATCGCGGAAAGGAGCCGCGAAAAGGCCTCGGAGGATATGATGAAACTGTTCACCGAGAGGAGCACCGAACCGGTCGAGTTTATCTTCAAAACTACTGATGGCAGGGAATTCGAGGTTGAATCCAACAATGCCCTGCTGCGCGACATCGAAGGCAACCCCCTGGGATTCGTGAGCATCAATCGTGATGTCAGTCAGCGCAAGCGGGCGGAAGAGGCGCTGCGTGCCAGCGAAGAGAAGCTGCGTATCATGTTCGATTCCATCACGGATGGTATCGTCGTTACCGATCTTATGGGAACCATCATCGATGTGAACGGGGCTGCGCTGCGACTGCATGGATATGGGAACAGGCAGGAGATGGTAGGCCGGAAGGGCCTGGAACTTATATCGAAGGAAGACCAGTCGATGGCCATCGAAAAGATGTTCGAGGGGCTGGCCGAAGGTCGTGATGTGATAATTGAGTACGTGTTATCGAGGCCGGATGGGACAGCGGTGGATGTTCAGGGTGTGGTAAATTTGCTTCACGATAACGGCGGGAACGCGACTGGGCTGGTGGTGATCACCAGGGATATAACCGAACGTAAGAGGGCCGAGGAGAACCTCAAACTGTATGTGGAGGAGATAACCAAGGCACAGGAAGAGGAACGGAAGAGGATCGCCCGCGACCTGCATGACGAGACGGTTCAGGAGCTTGCCGCGCTGGCGCTGGAGATCGAAGCGACTAAGCGGGCCGATAAAGGTTTATCCGAGGCCACTGTAAATGCCCTGGAGCGAATTCAAGACAGGAGTCGCTCAATAATGGATGGGGTGAACCGTTTTAGCGCCGAGCTGAGGCCGGATATCCTGGACCAGATGGGATTGATATCGGCATTGAACTGGCTGTTGGAGAATATCAGCGGCGATATGGACGTGCGCTTAGAGTTGTCCGGAGCGGAGAGAAGGCTTCCGGCGGAGGTGGAGCTGGCTATCTTCCGCGTGGCCCAGGAGGCATTAAGCAATGTCAGGAAACACTCGGAAGCCGAGAAAGCGATGGTCAAGATTGCATTTACTGCAGATGGAGTGTGGATGGAGGTGAGGGATTATGGCAGGGGCTTCACGTTGCCCGCCAATATAGCCAACCTCGCCGTTGAGGGGCACCTGGGGATACTGGGCATGCACGAGCGGGCCCGCATAATCGGTGCAACAGTGTCGGTCAGGTCCAGGCCGGGGGAAGGCACATCGGTATCGATAGTGGTATAGAAATGATGTCTGCGTGACAAAGATAGAACGCGCTGGCCTTATGCTTGGTTAAGGCAGGTCGTCCATGGTGAGCCAGCCCTCTTTCAAGGCCCGGAGCACGGCTTCCGTTCGCGAGTTCGCCTCCAGCTTCTGCAGGATGTTGACCATATGCGTCTGAACCGTGAATACGCTGATGGAAAGCTCCCCTGCGATCTCCTTGTTGCTCAAGCCCCTGGCTGCTACTTTAAGCACTTCCAGCTCTCGCGGATGCAGTTGGTGTGTTGTCTTAGCCGCATCTTTGGCAACCTTGCCCCCGCTTAGCTGGCTGAAGACTTTGTTGGCTACCGCAGAGTCAAGGACCTTGCCGCCTCCGTGAACGGCTCGAATGGCAGTGATCACCTCTTGGAAGCGCGCGCTTTTAAGCAGATACCCATCGGCGCCGTATTCGATGGCGCTCAGGACATACGGATTATTATCGTAAGCGCTCAAGATGAGGATCGATGTATCGGGGCAGACCTCCTTGATCTGCTTTGTCGCCTCAACGCCATTGAGTTTGGGCATGGACACGTCCAGGATGACAACGTCGGGGTGAATATCTCGAGCCATAGAGACTGACTCCTGGCCGTCGCTTGCCTGCCCCACCACCTCGATGTCCGGCTCTTCCCTCAACAGCCGTTCCAGCCCTTCACGAAAGGAGGGATGGTCGTCTGCGAGCATGACCCTGATCTTTTCCATAATTGCCTTCCGACGGCAGCACTGTTTATACACTCATTGACAGCGATTGTCAAGCATAACGGGCGCTCCCTGGGGGTAGATTGACTTGTTGCCTGAAAGTGGAAGCGGCCAAACCAGAGGGGTTCTTGGTAACGTCTCTTATGGTGG
>CAZYOO010000032.1:12454-16125 GCA_964649185.1 uncultured Dehalococcoidales bacterium | reverse complement strand
AAACCCCACTCCCTTGAATCACGTAGTTCATGTGTTCAAACGGATGCTGATGCAAGGGGGTATGCCCTCCCGGAACGATAGTGAACACCCTAAACGAAAACGTGGGAACACCATCCTCTGTCGATAGGGGTACTTGCTTGTATACGCCCGCTGCTCCCTCCATTTGGGGTATCGTTTTCTCCACCTCTTCCAATCCGGTTACAAGCATGGCGACCTCCTGATTTAACAAGGTGTCTACCCAGCGATGTGCGCTGCTACACGATACGATACTTCTTCACTTAAAAGAGCCTGCATTCGCCGCTCAGCCGTATATCCCGGGACGAAGATCCTATCTCAATACGATAGGTGATATCCTCGAATACCCACTGGCCGGCTCGGGTATCCCAGAAAAGCAGCTCCTCCTTCGGGACCACGAGCGTCACCCTCTTGGTCTCGCCCGGCGCCAGTGGGATCTTCACAAAGCCTTTCAGGTCCCTGACCGCGCGCTCGACAGCCGAATCAGCGTAGCCGATGTAAAGCTGTGCCACCTCCTTGCCGGAAACCGGCCCGCTGTTGGTCACATCGAATGAGGCGATGAGCGCTGGCTCACCATCATAGGTATCAACGCTTAAACTCAGGTTACTATAATCGAACGAGGTATAGCTCAGGCCGTGGCCGAAGGGATACTGGGGATCGAGGCCCATCTTGTCGTAGTAACGGTACCCCTGATAGAAGCCGTAAACCACCGATGGCTTCAGCGATCCGAACTCGTACAACTGCCCCTCGCTGACCGGCCAGCTGACGGGCGTCTTGCCGCTGGGGTTGTTATCGCCGAACAGCGTCTCCCCGATGGCCACACCCCCCTTGACGCCGGGATACCATGCCATGAGCACCGCCGCCACATCCCGCTCCCAGTCCGCAACGGTGACCGCTGAACCACCCTCGATCACTACGATCACCCTCCGGTTGCTGGCGGCGGCGCGCTTGATCAACGCCACATCTGCAGCGTGCAGCGCTAGGTTGCGGCGATCACCTCCCCTGCCGGGGAACACATACTTGAACTGGCGAATCCACTCGCCCTCATCATAGGGGCCCAGTGCCGCGACGACGACGACGGCATCGGCGGCGCTGGTTGCCTCCCGTGCCTTGGTGGTCGATAGGTCAGTATAATAGTCTACATTCACCGTCCCGGCCGCGCCGATGATGCCCTGCAGGGGGCTTACCGCATCCTCGCCGTCGTCCTGCACCCGGCTCGAGCCGAGGTCGCCGAGGCGGATGTCATCGGCGGAAAGGCCCAGCACGACCAGATTACGGATATCTGAGCGATCCAGCGGCAGGGCATCGCCGGCATTCTTGAGCAGCGTCATGCCCTCACGGGCTGCCTCCAGCGCCAGCGCCCTGTGCTCCGGCGACTTAATTACGCTATCGGGAACCTCCTTCGTTCCATCGAAGTGACCCCATTCGAACTTCCTGCGCAGTATCCGTCGAACGCTATCGTCGATCGTTGCCTCCGAGATATGGCCTTTGGCGATGGCCTTCTTAAGTTTGCCTTTGCGGAAGTGCTTCGCGATCGGCATCTCGACATCCAGCCCATTGTTGGCCGCCTCGACCGTGCTTACAACACCGTCCATCCAATCGGACATGACAAAGCCGTCGAAGCCCCACTCGCCCTTCAGTATATCCCGCAACAAATGCCTGTTCTCGCTGGCATAAACCCCGTTCACCTTGTTGTAGGAGGTCATCACCGACGCCACTTTGGCCTTTTGCACCGCTTTTCGATAATGCGGTAAGTAGATCTCGCGCAGGGTCCTCTCATCCACTTTAACATCGATATTATAGCGGTCTTCCTCTATGCTATTCAGCGCGTAGTGTTTCACCTGGGCCGGGAGTTGATTTTGAATCCCGGTGACCGCGCTGATACCCATCTCACCCATATGGTAGGTGTCCTCGCCGTAGGTTTCCTGCGCCCGCCCCATGCCGGGATGGCGCACGATGTTAAGCACAGGCGATAGAAATATATTCATACCGAACCCCGCTGCTTCCGATGCGATGGCGCTGTGCACGCGATGTTCCAGGTCTCGATCCCAGGACGCCCCTCTCGCCATCGCGACCGGGAAAGCGGTCGCCTGTGAGGTGGCCCCCCGGGAACCTGAGATTGTATATACCCTGAACGGTGGTATCTCCAGACGGATGTTTTTAGAGGTTTCGAACAGTGATTTCATGCCAAGCATCACGCTCAAGACCGTTTTGGGTGCCGCCATCAGATTGAGCTTTTCGTCAAGCGTCATACGGCGCAGCAGGTCTTCCACCCGCACTTCGACGGGCAACTCCGGATCTTGATAATCAGCGCCAGTAATCGGTTCTGGCTTATGACGACCTGTCAGTGCAGCAAACGATAAAAAGGCCAACTCTATATCCTCAGACACACATTATCATCCAGCGATACATAAACTGCAACCCTCCGCAGATGTGGGAACTTGCTATCTTGGCAGATTGTGGTAAAATTGCCCAGTAGGCGGGTAGCAAAATGACCACGGCAAGCGACCGGAACGAAAAACTCAATATAGAGACCGTCAAGCACGGCAGGATCACCTGGCTTAACGTCGAGCAGCCGAGCAAGCAGGACATGGAGTACCTCGCACGGAACTACCTGTTCAACCTGTTCGACCTGGAGGACTGCCTGTCGCGCGTGGAGCGCCCCAAGATAGACGAGTACGAGAATTACCTGTTCATCGTGCTGCACTTCCCGGTGTTCAGCGAGCAGAGACGGGTGAGCACGCCCAGCCAGGTATCCATCTTCATCGCCGACGGCCTGGTGGTAACGGTGCACTCCGGCGAGCTGCGGACGCTGGCCAATTTCTTCAACGACTGCGAGCAGAACGAGCGGGCACGCGAGGAAAACATGTCCCGCAGCTCGGGGTACCTGCTGTACCGCATCCTCGACCGGCTGGTGGACTACTGCTTCCCCATTATGAACAAGATCATCGCCAACGTGGAAGAGGCCGAGGACGAGCTGTTCTGCGATCCCGCCAAGGACACCATACGGGGGATATCCCTGCTGCGGCGCGACGTGATGTCATGCCGCCGCATCCTGCGTCCGCAGTACGGCATCATCAAATCGCTGGAGATAAAGGATTACCCATTCCTCAGGGAGGACCTCGAGGCATACTTCGGCGACATCGGCGACCATATCGGCAAGATAAACGAGACTCTGGACGAGTATAAGGAGGTGGTGGAAGGGCTCAATATTGCCAGCGACTCCCTGTACTCCCACCGCAGCAACGAGACGATAAAGATGCTCACCGTGCTAGGCACGATGATCCTGCCCCTGCTGGTGGTATCCGGCCTCTACGGCATGAACGTGCCGCTGCCCTTTCAGGAGAGGGTATGGGCGTTCCCGCTCATTATCGTGCTGACGCTGTGCCTCTCGGGGGCCATGCTGGCCTATTTCCGCTGGCGGCGGTGGATCTGAAAGCCGAGCCCGCTCCATGGTGAACACTGTTGAACGCTAAGGTCTCGTGGCGCTTCGTTGCCGTCGCCGCCGTCTTCATCACCTGCCTCATCACGGCGAACATCGTCGCCGTCAAGCTGATCTCTGTCGCCGGGCTGGTGCTGCCCGCCGCCATCATCATCTTCCCCCTGAGCTACATCTTCGGCGATATCCTCACCGAGGTCTACGGCTACCGCGCCGC
>CAZYOO010000032.1:3063-12354 GCA_964649185.1 uncultured Dehalococcoidales bacterium | reverse complement strand
CCACTGGCTGGTGAAGACCGGTTACGAAGCGGTGGCTACCCCATTCACGTACGCCATCGTCGGCTATCTTAAACGCAAAGAGGGTATCGATATCTACGATCGCGATACCAACTTCAACCCGCTGGGCTTCCGCTGGAACGTATTCACCAAGGGCTGGAAGCGCCTGACCGGAGCCAGCGGCTAACAGGAAAGGCGCAAACGGATGGAGCTACAGATACTGGGGGCGCACAACTGCGAAACGCGGGACGCCAGGCTCACCTCACTGCTGCTCGACCGTGTTATCGCCATTGATGTAGGAGGGCTGACGTCGAGCCTCAGCTTGCAGGAGCAGGAGGAGATAAAGGCGGTGCTCATAACCCATCATCACTTCGACCACATCAGGGACCTGGCCACCCTGGGCATGAACCGCTACAACTCGGGCCCGGTATCCGTATACGCGCTGGAGAGCGTGCTCGATGTCATCTCCCGCTACCTGCTCGACGGTAAACTGTACCCCGACTTCCGCATCAGGCCGTCGACGGAGAAACCTTCGCTACGGCTGTGTCCCATCGAGCCGTACAAAGAAGTGTCGATCGAGGGGTATGCCGTCCTCCCCCTGCCGGTGAACCACTGCATACCCACGGTGGGCTATCAGATCACCGCACCCGACAGCAAGAGCCTGTTCTATACCGGCGACACTGGCACGAACGATGCCCGGTTGTGGGAGCATGTCACCGCCGACCTCTTGATCACCGAGACGACTGTGCCCAACAAATATAGCGACATAGCCGAGGAAACCGGTCATCTCACCCCGCAATCGCTGAGGAGGGAACTGGCCGATCTTAAGAAAGCGAGGGGCAGTCTGCCGCCGGTAGTCGTGGTGCACATGAGCCCCCACATCGAGGACGTGATAAGGCGAGAGATATCGCAGGTAGCAGCAGAGCTGGGGGCCGATATCACCCCGGCGCACGAGGGTATGAGGATTGCCATCTAGTGAGGCGAGGACCAGATTCATAGTGGACGCCAACGTGGGCAAGCTGGCGCGCTGGCTGAGGATGCTGGGGTACGATACCGTGTTTATCAACAACATCGATGACGGAGAGCTGGTATCCATCGCCCTCAGGGAGAGGCGCGTCATCGTAACCAAGGACACCCGGATAATTCTGCGGCGGGTGGTCGCCAGCGGGCGGGTCAAGGCCGTGCTCATCGAGTACGATGACCCCGGGGACCAGTTCCGTCAGTTGGCACGGGCGGTGAAGCTGGACCGGGAACATAAGTTCACCCGCTGCCTGGAGTGCAACCAGCCGCTGGAGCCGCGAAGCAGGGACGAGGTGGAGGGGCTGGTGCCGCCCTACGTATTCAACACCCAGACCCAGTACCAACAGTGCCCTGACTGTAAGCGTATCTACTGGCAGGCGACCCACTGGAAGAACATGTCGCAGGTGCTGGACAGGCTCATGGAGGCGGCGCGATGAGGCGGGCGGCTTTCGTCTACGAGGAAGCCCAGTCGAAGCACGTCCTCCGCGAGGACCACGTGTTCCGCCCCAACCGCCTCCAGCTTACCTACGAGCTGCTGCAGGCCTACGGCGCCTTCGACGTAACCCGTCCGGTGCCTCCTGTCACCGCCGGCGAGGCCGACATCCTCTCCTTCCACACTCCTGAATATGTGGCCGCGGTCAAAGACCTCAGCAAGGGGATCGAACGGCGGGACGCCGCCCACTTCAACATCAGCGAACACGGCGACAATCCGCCGTTTGAGGGGATGTATGAGGTATCGGCGCTGGCGGTGGGCGCCTCGGTGACCGCCGCCAGGCTGGTGGCCGATGGTGAGGCGGATGCCGCATTCAACATCTCCGGCGGGCTGCACCACGCCGCTCCCGGATACGCTTCAGGCTTCTGCATCTTCAACGATGCGGTCATCGCCATAATGACCCTGCTCGAGCGCGGGCTCAGGGTGGCCTATATCGATATCGATGCCCACCACGGCGACGGGGTGCAGGATGCGTTCTACCGCAGCGACCGGGTGCTCACCGTATCGTTGCACGAATGGGGCCGCTTCCTGTTCCCCGGCAGCGGCATGGCCGGGGATATCGGCGAGGGGCCGGGCAAGGGCTACGCGGTCAACGTGCCGCTGTTCCCCAATACCGACGACGTCACCTATCTCGAAGCGTTCCGCGAGGTGGTGCCCCCGCTGGTCGAGAAATTCCAGCCCGATATCATGGTCACCCAGATCGGCTGCGACACCCACTACCTCGACCCGCTGACCCATCTGATGCTCACCACCGACGGCTACACTGCGGTGCTGAAGGAGATCAGCGGGCTGTGCCCGAGGTGGGTCGCCATCGGCGGCGGGGGTTACGAGATGGGGGTGGTGCCTCGGATGTGGGCCCTGGCCTACGGGGTGATGGCCCAGTGCGAATGGCCCGACGATATCCCCGCCGTATTCAGCGAGCGCTACGGCCTGCACCACCTGAGGGATAAGGGCATGCCGGCCATCGGCAATGCATTGAGGGAGCAGGCGCGCCGCTTCGATGCGGAGGTGGTGGCGGAGGTAAAGCGCACCGTGTTCCCCCTCCACGGGCTATAAACCCGTCCCGGTATCGCCAGAAACCCGCTCAAACGGGCGAAATTCGCATCAAAACAAGCCTTGCATGGCCGAGTGGGGGATTTCCCCATTGGGAGGAAGCAAAAGAGGGAAAATCGTAGCCTAAGTTTCCCGGCTCGTTTCCTCATCGAGCCAGCTCAGGTAATCCTCGTTGCCGCCCGATATGGGCAGGGCGATGACCTCGGGGACTTCATAGCTGTGATTAGCCTTCACCAGCCCGATAACTTCATCGAGTAATACTGCCCTCGTCTTTACGATGAGCAGGGACTCCTCTGCGGACTCTATCTTACCCTGCCACCAGAACCTGGAGCGCACCTGCGGCACGATGTTCACGCAGGCGGCCTTGCGCTGCTCAACCAGGACTTCGGCGATCTTGTCGGCTTCATCGATGGTGGACGCGGTGATGAAAACGACTACCTTATCGCTACCCTCCACAACCCACCCCCGCCGCATCGGCCAGCCTCACCTTGCCCCACATGCCCATCTGCTCGCCCTTTATGACCACCACCCCCGCGATCCCGTCGATGTTCTGTGCCGCTTCGACGGCCCGGGGGACGTCATCGTCTTCTTTAACCATGTTGCAGATAGCGGTGGCGGCGGCATCCGCCAGCGCTGTGGACGGCGACACCACGATGACCGCATCCGCCCGTCCGAAGCTGAGGGAATGGCCCACCGTCCCCGAGGAGGTGCAGATCCCCAGCGGGGTCTCTTGCGGCTCTATGCGGAGCACAAGCTTGCCACTGAACGGTGACTCGCCGGCGTAGATGCCGACCGTCCTGCCCTTTTCGGTGGCTAGAAAGATGTCCCCGCCGTTCTCAACGATGACCTCGGGGGAGAAGGCCAGCAGCTCCCGCCCCACCGCTTCCGCGATGGCGCCGGCCACCGCCGCCATGGGACCGACCCCGGCCAGCCCCGCGGCCCGCGCCATGCCTCTCACTATCGCCGGAGCGTCAGCCTCGACCGGTACCGGCTCGAGCGCATCGGCGAATCCGGGGTGGCTGGCGATGTACCCCTCCAGCAGGGCGCGGTGCCTGACGATCGATTCCCGCGCTTGCTGCTCGAGGTTCGACCGGGCGCGCAGGTAGAGGTCGGTCTCCGCGACCGCCACACGGAAGGAGACCAGGTCGCCGTCCTTCACCCAATGGCGGTAGAACCTGGGCTGCTCCACTAGAAATGAACCTCCATAGCCCGCGGGGGGCAGGCCAGCACGCACAGGCCGCAGGCGGTGCAGCGCTCCTCATCGAAGTTCACCTTCTTGGTAGCGAGATCGAGCGACAGGGCGCCGGTGGGACAGATAGCCACACAGGCCCCGCAGTGGGTACACCGCGCGTCGTTGCGCATCACATCTTGCCCCAGCGACTGGATCTTGACCCCTGTCCCTTTCAGGTACTTGATGCCCTTATCGTAGTCCTGGCGCGCCCCCGACAGCTCCAGAACCATGATGCCCTCCTCCTTGGGGGTGACCGAAGCCTTCAGGATATTGAGCACCAGATCATAGTCCTTGACAAGGCGGTATATTATCGGCTGGTCCACCATCCGGGACGGGAAATGCAGCACTACCCTTTTCGAAATCGCCATCGTTATCCTCTTCCTACTTTATGCATCATTCTCCGGTATATTATTGGTATCGAACTCACTCCGTTATGGGGCGTTCGTTGAGCGGCTTGACACTGACCCCTTCCCCCACGCCGGGGAGCGGCGCCACCGGCTCGGCAAGCGTGAACTCCCCCTTCAGTATCCATTCCTTGAGCGTGTTCGCTATCTCCAACGCCCGCGGGTAGCTGGAGAGGGACGCGGTGGGCACCTCCTTGCCCTTTATCTTGACCCTCCCGCTGCGCAGCTCGCCGTAGCTGACCTCCCCCACAATGTCGGGCTCGCGCTTGGGGTAAACCTCGCTGTAATCGACGACCGGGGCGAATATATCCTCGTCCTTCACCATGGTGCAGCGCAGTATCTCCTCCGAGAGTATGGGGATAGGCACGCCGATGCCGACGGTGAGCGACACGCCGTAGCCCAGCATGCTGGTGCCCACCAGCCAGCGTGGGCTCATCCGCTTCATGTCACCGATCACCGCCAGCGTGCCCGCCCCCCTCCGCGGCACGCCGTTGTCGGAGCGCAGCGCCTCGGGGTTGTGCTGTGTGCCCTGCCATGCGATGTAACCGATGCCGCCGCCGAGGAAGATACGGGTGCCGATGCCGATGGTCTTATAGTACGGGTCGTTGAGCAGGGGGGAGAGCTGCCCCGCCGAGCTGTAGTTGGCGTTGCCCATCTTCGGCTTCAGCACCCCCATGTAGGTGTAGATGGTTTTATCGGAGAGGTTCACCGCCACGTTGTAGTTCTGGTAGGCGTTCCGCATGTCGAACAGCACCGCCTCGTTCATGTCCCTGATATTGATCCACGTCTCCAGCTTCTTCCGCGGGTAGCAGTCGGTACCGTAGGCCGACACCACCAGCCTTACATCGTTGCCCGCCACCAGCTCCTCGATGACGTGTCCGCCGCCGTAGTTGAACGGCCCGGGGTGGACCCGGTTCAACGGGTCATCATCGGGCACGGCAGTGGCGCCGAGGAAGACATCCACCGCGGCGATGCCGGTGTACACCGGAACGTCGTTCAAGAATGCCTTCCCTCCTCCCATCTTGATCCTCGGCTTGGTATGCCCCAGATTGAAGTAGGCCCCCGACGAACACATCGGCCCGAAGGTGCCGGTGGTCACCACGTCCACCTCCCTAGCAGCCTTCTCTATGCCCTTCTTCTCCGCCAGGCCGATGACCTCCTCAGCGGTGACCACCACCGCCTTGCCCTTGGCGATCTTCTCATTGATCTCAGCGATGGTCTTTGCCATTTCTCACTCCTTACTTACCCCTGAGCCATGCCTTTATGGTCTACCTTCCGCGGTTTCTTCTCCGCGGTATCGATATCGAGATACTTTTCGATACGGCGCAGGCGCTCCGTCAGCCCTGACTGGTCGTCCACTAGGTGGCCGATGGCCTCGCTCACCGGGTCGGGCAGCCGCCCGTGCTCCAGCGCCTCCGACGGCGTGCGCCCGGTCACCACGCGGCCCGGAACCCCCACCACCGTAGCCCCCGGCCCCACGTCCTGCACCACCACCGACCCGGCGCCGATGCGTGCCCGCTGGCCGATGGTTATCGCCCCCAGCAGCGTGGCCCCGGCACCCAGCACCACATGATCAGCTATCGTTGGATGGCGCTTGCCCTTTTCGTGAGTGGTGCCGCCCAGCACCACACCCTGATACATCAGCACGTCATCGCCGATCTCTGAGGTCTCGCCGATAACCACACCCATGCCGTGATCGATGAAGAACCTCCTCCCGACGGCGGCACCGGGGTGGATCTCTATGCCGGTGATGAAACGGTTGGCATGCGACAGCAGGCGACCGATCAGCCGCAGCCGGTGACACCACAGGTAATGTGCGATGCGGTGATTCCACAGGGCATGCAGCCCGGGATAGCAGAACAGCACCTCCAGCATGTTCCTCGCCGCCGGGTCCCCGGCGAACACGGTGCGCATATCCTCTCTCAACATTCCGGCCAGGTGCAACAAATCACTTCACCCCGAATATCCCGGTGCTGAGGTACCTCTCCCCGCTGTCGGGCAGTATCACCACGATGAGCTTGCCCTCGTTCTCCTCCCTGCAGGCTACCTGCACCGCTGCCCAGGCCGCCGCCCCGGAAGAGATGCCCGCCAGGATGCCCTCCTCCAGCACCAGCCGTCGCGTCATCTCAACCGCATCCTCATCGGCGACCGCGATCACCTCATCGATAAGACCCATGTCCAGTATATCGGGAACGAAACCGGCCCCGATGCCCTGTATCTTATGCGGTCCCGGCTTGCCGCCGGACAGCACCGGCGACCCCTTCGGCTCTACGGCCACGGCGCGGACTCCTGGCTTCCTCTCCTTCAACAATCCCGCTACCCCGGTGATGGTACCGCCGGTGCCCACGCCAGCCACAACTATATCCACCTTGGCCTCTGTATCCTCCCATATTTCCTCCGCCGTGGTCTGCCGATGTATATCCGGGTTAGCGGGGTTCTTGAACTGCTGCGGCATGAAGGCGCCCGGTGTATTGTCCGCCAGCCGCTCTGCCTTCTCGATAGCCCCCCGCATCCCGTCCGCACCCGGGGTCAGCACCACCTCCGCCCCCAGCGCCTGCAACAGTCCCCTGCGCTCGAGCGACATGGTATCGGGCATGGTCAGAATCAGACGATATCCCCTGGCGGCGCACACGAAGGCCAGTCCGATCCCGGTATTACCGCTGGTAGGCTCTATAACAACGCCGCCCTCCCTGAGCCTGCCCTGCTTCTCAGCGGCATCGATCATCGCCACGCCGATCCGGTCCTTGATGCTGGCCATCGGGTTGCAACACTCCAGCTTGGCCACCACCTCCGCATGCGAGCCCCGGCTTACCGCGTTCAGCCTTACCAGAGGGGTATTGCCCACCAGACGGGTGACGTCTTTAGCGATCTTCGACATGATAAACCTCTACAGAGTTAGGTTATAATTTTATCCCATATGCCGTATAGTAGCAAGCATATCGCATCAGCGCTGCATGTAACTTTCGTCATTGCACCAATAGCAGAATAGGCGTAAAATGACGTTTGATAATCGGAGGTGCACCATGCTAGAAGTAGAAGAGCTATCGATAGCGGTCGACGGCAGGCAGATAATCCGCGACATCAGCTTCAATGTGGACATCGGGGAGACGCTGGTGCTGTTCGGTCCCAACGGCGGCGGCAAGAGCACGCTGCTGATGACCATCATGGGCTTCCCCCGATACCAGGTGACCAATGGGCGCATCCTGTTCAACGGGGAGGACATAACCCGCCTGCCGGTGGACGAGCGCTCGCGCAGGGGACTCGGCATCCTGTTCCAGCGCCCTCCCGTAGTACGCGGAGTCAAGATGAGGGACATGGTGAAGGCCTGCATCGGCGATAAGCCGAACGGCTCCACCGTCGACCATCTGGCGCAGAGGGCCAACATGCAAGATATGCTCGACCGCGAGGTAAACTACGGCTTCTCCGGCGGTGAGGTCAAGCGCTCGGAACTGATGCAGCTGATCGCCCAGGGCCCCGAGTTCGTCCTGCTGGACGAGCCGGATTCAGGGGTGGACCTGGTCAACATCCAGCTGGTCGGTGACATGATCAACGAGATACTGCAACGGGACAAGAGGCGCAGCCGGACCCATTCCGGCCTGATCATCACTCACACCGGGCACATACTGGATTACGTGGAGGCCGACCGCGCCTGTGTACTGCTCAACGGGGGCATTTGGTGCCGCGGCAACCCGCGCGAGATACTGGCCAGCATAAAATCACATGGCTACGAGGGGTGTGCAGTATGCGAAAAGAAATGAAAAACGAGATGAAGCAACCTTCCGAGACAGCCGCTGCTCAAGGCATCGACGTAGACCTCGATGCCTATACGCACGTCGCCGAGGAGCACCCCTATCAGGAGGACCCGTCGCGGCTGTCGGCTTCGGATAAAGAGCGCATCCGGGAGGTGGGGGTAACCCTGGACGACCGCTCCCAGCGCTCCGGCACCTTCCTCCAGATAGACCAGTCGGTGGTCCACCGCAAGACCGATCAGGAGGGCGTGGAGGTGATGGGTACCCCCGAGGCGCTGGAGAAACACCCCGAGCTGTCCGAATACTGGTGGAAGCTGGTATCCCCTGAGGCCGACAAGTTCACCGCTTACTCCCACAGCCACCCGTTCCAGGGCTACTTCATACGCGCCCTGCCCGGAGCCAAAGCCTCGCAGCCGGTGCAGTCCTGCCTGTATCTAGCCAAGCACGGGCTGGCGCAGAACGTCCACAACCTGGTAATAGTAGAGGAGGGCGCGGAGCTGCACATCATAACCGGCTGCGCCGTGGCCCCGGTGAAGGAGGATGGCCTCCACGTGGGCATCTCCGAGTTCTATGTAAAGAAGGGGGCCAAGCTGACCTTCACCATGATACACAGCTGGGCGCCCAAGATGGCGGTCCGCCCCCGCACCGGCATCATCGTCGAGGAGGGCGCCGTGTTCATGAACAACTACATCTGCCTCAAGCCGGTGAGAACCCTGCAGACCTACCCCACCGCGCGGTGCGTGGGCGACGGCGCCCGGGTGCGCTTCAACAGCGTGCTGGTAGCCTCCCACGGGGCACACATGGACGTCGGCTCGCGGGTGCTGCTGGAGGCCAGGGCCAGCGCCGAGATAATCTCGCGTTCTATCGCCACCGGCGGCGACATCATCGCCCGGGGTTACCTGTCGGGCCAGGTGGCCGACGCCAAGGGCCACCTGGAGTGCCGCGGACTGATACTGGGGGACAAAGGGAATATACTGGCCATCCCCGAACTGGAGGGCACGGTGGCCGGCGTGGACCTGTCCCACGAGGCGGCGGTGGGCAAGATCGCCGAGGAGGAGATCGAGTACTTCATGGCCCGGGGGTTGAGCCGTGACGATGCGGTATCGGTAATCGTGAGGGGGTTCCTCAGCGTCGACATCGAGGGACTGCCGCCCGAGCTCAGCGCCCAGATAGAGCACGCCATCGAGCTCAGTGAGCAGGATATGGCCCCCTGAGGTCTGGCTCGAACATTTCAATCGACCGGAAAGGAGATAAGCGATGAAACTGCCACAGTACGTTACCGCAACCGAGGTCAAGAGGGTGTGCAAGGAGCTGGGCTTCCGCGACTGGTCCAAGATGAAGAGC
>CAZYOO010000032.1:0-2963 GCA_964649185.1 uncultured Dehalococcoidales bacterium | reverse complement strand
GGTCAAGAGGGTGTGCAAGGAGCTGGGCTTCCGCGACTGGTCCAAGATGAAGAGCCCCAAGGTGACGAGCAAAGAGACGAAGGCGATACTGGCTGAAGTCAATGTCAAGAAGATGAACATCGACCTCGAGGAATTCCGCCGCGGCCTCGAGGTGGAGCTGGAGCACGGCACGCAGTTCGGCGACGCCAACGTGACCAACAACCATCCCATCCTGACCGGGCTGATTGTCCTCGCCCACCTGAAGGAATCGCTCGATTATTACAAGCTCCTCGAGGTGGCCGAGCTGGAGGGCGACTTGTTTAAGGCGGTGGTATCCAGGAACCTCAAGAAGATAGAGGAGAAGTACAAGAAGCTCAGCGAGGCCCAGGTAGCCCTGAACAAGGCCATAGCGAAACAGCTGCAATAGTCGTCGCAGCAACCCTACATAGCGGGAAGACCATGCTGGAACGATTGATCATCGGCGTCGACATCGGGGGCACCAAGATCAACTCCGTCCTCGCCGACGCCGAGGGCAACATCAAGGCCAGAGACCTGAGGGAGACCCGCGCCAGGCTGGGGCCCGACGCCGTCATCGAGCGCATCATCGAATCCATCAGGCAGGTGATGCCGGGGGACACCATCGAGGGCATCGGCATCGGCGCCGCCGGCGCCTGCGACACTGTCAACGGGGTCATCACCAGCTCGCCGAACCTGCCGCAGTGGGAGAACATCCCCCTCAGGGACATCATCCAGCGGGTGTTCGACTGCCCGGTCTACCTGCAGAACGATGCCACCCTTGCCGCCCTCGGGGAGCACCGCTTCGGCGGAGGCATGGGCATCGACAATATGATCTACGTCGGCGTAGGCACCGGCATCGGCGGCGGCATCATCATCGATGGTCGGCTATACAGTGGTGTCTCCGGCAGCGCCGCCGAGTTCGGCCACATGACCATCGATATCAACGGCCCGCCGTGCCCCTGCGGCAACAGCGGCTGCTGGGAGACCTTTGCCTCGGGGACGGCCCTGGCACGGCTGGCAGTGGAGCGGATCAAGGAAGGCCGGAAGACGAATATCCTGAGATATGCCGACGGGAAGCTGGAGCAGGTCAGCGCCCAGCGGGTGCACCTGGCAGCGCAGAAGGGCGACGTTCTGGCCAACGAGCTGATAGCGCAGACCGGGTATTACCTGGGGATAGGCCTGGTCAATCTGGTGAACATCTTCAACCCCCGGCTCATCGTCATCGGCGGCGGACTGTCGCGGATGGGGAAGCTGCTCATCGGTCCGGCAATAAACGTGGTCAACGAGCGCGCCTTCGAGCTGTCGTCAAGAGCGGCCCGCATCGAGGTCGCCCGGCTGGGGGTCGACGCCGAGGCGATGGGGGCCATCGCCCTGGTGCTGACCTCTAAATGAGCTAAGCCACAGCGCCCGATTCGCGCAGCCCGGCTATGGCGTTGTCATCGTAGCCCAGGCTGCCGAGGAGTTCCTCGGTATGCTCACCCGGCCGCGGGGCGATGCTTCGCACCGCCCCCGGTGTGTCCGACATCTTGATGCCGATGCCCACCTGCTTGACCTTGCCCAGCGTGGGGTGCTCCATCTCCACCAGCATCTTACGGTGCAGCACCTGCGGGTCCTCGAATACCTCATCCACGGTGTAGACCGGCGCCACGCACACGTCCTTGGTGCGCAGCAACTCGACCCACACGTCCCGGTCCCTGGTCTTGAATATCTTGCGGAACTCCTCGCTCAATTCGTCCCACTTGTTGATATCCCACTCGTAGGGCAGCAGGTCGGAGCGCTGGAGCAACTCGCACAGGTTGGAATAGAACCAGGGCTCCAGGGCACCGATGGTCACGTACTTGCCGTCCCTGGTTTCGTAAACCCCGTAGAACGGCGCCCCGCCGATCACCAGGAGATCGCCTCGGCTGGGGATGCGCCCGGTATCGAAATAGCCGGCGGCCTCGGCATGCATCAGCGAGACCACGCCATCGGTCATCGAGATATCGACGTGCTGCCCTTTGCCGGTCCTCTCCCGCGCCAGCAGCGCCAGCGTGATCCCCAGCGCCGCCTGCATGCTGCCCCCGGAATAATCGCCGATCAGGTTGAAGGTCATCACCGGCGGCCCGTTGCGGGGCCCGATCATGCTCTGGGCACCGGCGACCGACATGTAATTGATGTCATGGCCAGGTAGCTGGGCGTAGGGGCCGTCCTGGCCGTAGCCGGTGATGGAACACAGGATCACCTTGGGGTTTATCTTGCTGATGTTATCGTAGTCCACCCCCAAGCGCTTCAGCACCCCGGGTCGGAACTCCTCGACCACCACATCTGCATCCTTGACCAGTTTGTAGAACACCTCGCGCGCCGCATCCATCTTCAGGTTCAGCACGATGCTGCGCTTGTTTCGCCCCTCGGGGTTGAACGCCCGCCTGCGCTCCGCCACCTCGTCCTCCATCGACTCTATCGTCTGTGAGGCGCGGCCTCCGCCGGCCTCGATCTTGATCACCTCGGCGCCCATGTCCGCCAGCAGCATGGTGCAGTAGGGGCCAGGGCCCAAACGGGTAAGGTCGATAACCTTGATCCCCTCCAGTGCCATCGTCATATCGATTTCCTCCTTCTATGATGCGCGCTTTTACACGCAATCCCTTGAATCTTAATGGGGCGTGTTAACCATTGTCAACGGCCTTACGAACCAGTTCCGCTTTGAGCGCCTCCAGCCTCTCCACGAACGGGGCGGAGAACTCGCGGTAGATCCTGCCCCACGATTCGCTGGCTGCCAGATTAATCTGCCCCACGGCGCTCCCCGATATCCTCATCTGGTGCAGCAGCTCCCTCTCCTCAGCGTCGAGCTTTCCCCGCTCGCTGCTGTACTTACGTTGAACCTTCTCGCCGAAATCCTGGAACAGCCCCAGCATGCTTTCGATTATCCCGCCGACCTCGCCGGACAGGGCAAGCACACCCTTCATCGCCCGCTCCGCCATCTCGTAGTC
>CAZYOO010000031.1:0-16151 GCA_964649185.1 uncultured Dehalococcoidales bacterium | reverse complement strand
ACTCCCCCACGACCGCCTTTGCCTCGTTGACCTCGCCAACACACCGCGAGGCGAGCAGCCCGAAGCCAATAGCGACAGCCACGATGATGACGCCGCTGAAGATGGCTATGCTTATCAGTATCCGCTTGGTGCTTATGTCGTCAGCCCCCCCGTCTCAACCTGAGGTTGCGCTAGTCCATGCAGACATTATAGGGATCCACATCCACCCATTTGGTCTGGCCCGCCTGTGCCAGGATCGGCCCGTACAACACGTACAGCATCTCGGTAGTTCCGGACGGACACTCCTTTCGAATCATGTATTCGCCCGGCTCGAGATTCCTGAAGCAGAAGTACCCATCTAGATCAGTATTGTCCCTGGCCAGCACAGTTCCTTCTACATACTTAACCCCCGCTATCTCAAGCCAATCTCCATACACGAGTATCTCAACCACGCCCCTCACTCGAAACTCATCGTAATACGATTCGCCGTTCCACACCAGCACGCCGGCTATGTTCGCCTTGCCCGCATCCGGCGGCGGGCAGAACGAAAGGTCCATCGTGGACGTTGGCGTCGGGGTTGGTGTAGCTATAGCAGCGGGTGTCATGGTCGGCGCAGGCGTAGGCGTAGGCGTCGGCTGCGCCCCTCCCTCTCCCCCACAGGCCGCGTCCGCCAGCAGAACGGCGCCCAGCAGAACGATAATAGCGAGACGATTGATCTTCAATTGCCCTACCTCCTGTGCCGCAAAGCGTACAGCGGGAGCGCACGCTTGTCAAGCCAGTCATGGGGCGAAGCTGGACAAGGTTCAGCGGTTGGCTCTATAATATAGGCTGGATGCAAGCTATATTAGCCTTTTGGAGGAAAATCGAGCCTGTCCTGCGCCATCGATACCTGACGTTCGCCATGCGCATCGGGCTGGGCGGAGTGTTCGTCATCGCCGGCTACGGCAAGCTGTGCGGCGTCGATGTATTCGTGGAAGCGGTCAAGTTATATAACATCCTGCCCGACAGCCTGGCCACCGCCTACGGGTCCACCCTCCCCTTCGTGGAGTTCATCATCGGGGTGCTGCTGATCCTGGGCATATTCCTCAGGATAAGCGCCGGGATAGGCATCCTGAGCACCGTCAGCTTCGTTATCGCCAAGAGCATCACCCTGGCGCGTGGGGACAACCCGCCCTGCTGCTGCCTGCCCTGGTTCGAGATGCTGTGCTCGCAGAGTTTGGCCATCGACTTCCTCATGCTGGCCGCGGCGCTGCAGATAGTGTTCCACCGCGGGGAGTTCCTGGCGCTGGAGACATACATCTCCCGCGGCATCAAACGCATCCGGAGAACGCCTTCCGGCGAGACGTAGATTGTTCGAGCTTCGCCAACCGCCAGTCCGAGCACATAATCTGGACAGCGGCACAACGGATGTAATATAATCTCGACATGCAAATCGACAGCGAGAACCTCCAGCCGGAACGGCCGCTGCACAAAGCGCTATGGTACGGCGCCGCCTATTATCTTACATTGCTGGTTCAACTGTTCCAGCACCGCTACCTGACGCTGTTCACCCGCATCGTCCTGGGAGGCATGTTCCTCATCGCCGGTATCGCCGAGCTGGTTCAGCTCGACCGCTTCGTGAGCCTGGCAAAGCTGGTGAACCTCATACCATTCAAAAGCACGGTCGATGTCTACGACATAACCCTCTCCGAACAGTTGCCGCTCATCGGCGTGCTGCCCGACGCCCTGATACGCGCCTACGCCACCTACCTGCCGGCGGTGGAGATCATCATCGGCATACTGCTGCTCGCCGGCATCTTCCTCCGCTTCAGTTCGTCCCTCAGTGTCCTGATGCTGATCAGCTTCATCGCCGCCAAGATCGTGGTAACCAGCCACGGCTACGAGCTGCCTTCGGGAGACTTCTCAACGCCGGAGTATATATACGGAGGGCTCTCCGTCTGGCTCATACGGCTGCACATGGCGATGGACTTCGTGCTGCTGGCGTTCGCCTTCCAGATAATCCTTCACCAGGGTGAATTCCTGGCAATCGGCAACAGGATCAGGGAGAACCTGCGAGAAAAGAGGGCTATACCCCAGCCGCCTGCGTGAACTCACTTGCAACCCGCTCCAACCTCAACAGTCCCCGGTTCGTGCTATTGAAAAATTCCCCGGTTTTCGATACAATGCACAAGGTTTGGTTTGAAAATGGACGAGATGCGACAACCTGAAGCGCTGGGCAAGCACGTGATCCTCGAGCTCATGGACTGCGAGCGAGCGCGCCTGTGCGACCGCGAGTTCCTGCGCACCACCCTGCTTGCCGCCTGCCGGGCGGCCGGCGCCACCGTCATGGGCGATTCGTTCCATACCTTCACCCCCTACGACGGCGTCAGCGGTGTCATCATCATCGCCGAGTCCCACCTCTCGATCCACACCTGGCCCGAATACAACTACGCCGCCGTCGATATATTCGCCTGCGGCAACTCCCTGCGCCCGCACAAAGCCGTCGAGCTCATGGTCAGCGAGCTGCGGGCGGGCGAACACTCCATCGTAGAGCTGGACAGGGGCATTCTGAACTCCCTGGTGGCCCATGAAGCGAAATGAGTGGTTCCATGACCACGTCCTCCCCGACCTGCTTCAACTGCACCGCATCAAACAGGTGATCTACTCCGGCAAGACCCCGTACCAGTCCGTGGAGTTCGCCGAGCTGGGCCCCTGGGGCCGCTGCCTGGTGCTCGACGGCAAGATCCAGTCCAGCCAGTGGGACGAGGCCATCTACCACCAGAGCCTGGTGCACCCCCCGATGATCGCACACCGCGACCCGCGCAGCGTGTTCATCGCCGGCGGCGGCGAGGGCGCCACCCTACGCGAGGCGCTGGCCCACCGCTCGGTGGAGCGTGCGGTGATGGTGGACCTCGACCGGGATGTAGTGGAGCTGTGCCGCCAGCACCTGCCCACCTTCCACCATGGCTCCTTCGACGACCCCCGCGCCGAGCTGCTGTTCACCGACGCCATGAAATACCTGGAGGGGTGCAACCAGAAGTTCGACGTGATGATCCTCGACCTGCCCGAGCCGATAGAGAGTGGCCCCGCCTACCTGCTGTCTACCGTGGAGTTTTACCGGCTGGTTCGCGACCGGCTGGCGGATGGCGGCACCGTGTCCCTGCAGGCAGGGGCCAGCACCTGGGGCAACCACCGGTGCTTCACCGCCGTGGTCAACACGCTGAAGCAGGTGTTCCCCCTGGTATTCCCCTACGAGGTGTCCGTGCCCAGCTATTGCGGCATGTGGGGCTTCGCCTTCGCCTCGGAGAGCGTGATACCGCCCGACGCCGCCGAGGTGGATAGCCGCATCGCTTCACGCATCGATAATGAATTGCTGTTCTACGACGGGCTGACCCATCACGGCATGTTCTCCCTCCCCCGCAACCTGCGCCGGGCCATCGCCGAGGAGCAGACGGTCATCACTGTCGACAAGCCGTTCTACATATACACCCCTTAGCGCGAAACCGGATGCTAGCGCCATGATCAAGCGAGTGCTGTTCGTCTGCACCGGCAACATCTGCCGCAGCCCCATGGCCAGGGCGCTGTTCGAGGACATCGTTAGCAGCGACACCGAGCTGGCCGATGCCGGCATCGAGGCCGACAGCGCCGGCACCGACCCCGCGTTCGACAAAGCCACGGCGGAGGCCATCGAGGCCATGCGCGGGTACGGGCTGGACCTCAGCGCGCACCGCTCCAAGCCGGTCAGCGAACGCCTCATCGAATGGGCCGACCTGATACTGGTGATGGAGCCGTGGCAGCGGATGCACGTCACCTCCCTGTTCCCCGCCGCCGACGGCAAGACCCGCCTGCTGACGGATTACGCCGGGGAGCGCGGCATCGTGGCCGATCCCTTCGGCAGCGGCATCGAGGTGTACGTCGAGTGCGCCGCCCGGCTGCGCTCCCTGCTGCTGAAGATAGTCGAACGTTTCACGATGGATTCAATCGATAGCGGCCTTTGACCACACGGAATCGGATATGGTATATTAAATTTGTCGAGATATCATCGATAAAGGCACAAAAGGAGGTTAGTAAACAGATATGGGAATGCTAGACGGCAAAGTAGCAATCGTTACCGGCGCCGGGCGCGGACTGGGAAGGGCGCATGCGCTGGAGCTGGCTGCGGCAGGGGCCAAGGTGGTGGTGAATGACCTTGGCGGCGAGGCCGACGGCAGCGGTAAATCGGCAAGCCCCGCCGACGACGTGGTCAACGAGATCAAGGCGTCGGGCGGCGAGGCGGTAGCCAACTATGACAGCGTGACCGGCTTCGAGGCGGCCAAGGGCATCATCGACACCGCCATAAAGACCTTCGGCAGGCTGGACATACTGGTCAACAACGCCGGCTTCCTCAGGGACCGCATGACCTTCAAGATGTCGGAGGAGGAGTTCGACTCGGTTATCCAGGTGCATCTCAAGGGGAGCTTCAACTGCGGCCGCTGGGCCTGCCAGTACTTCTACGAGCAGAGCAAGGCGGGTACCCCGGTAAACGGGCGCATAATAAACACCGTGTCCCATGCCGGCCTCGGTGGGAACGCCGGACAGGCCAACTACGCCGCGGCCAAGGGCGGCATCGCCGCGCTGACCATGGTGTGGGGCCGTGAGATGGCCAAGTACAACGTCACCTCCAACGCGGTGGCCCCCATGGCGCGCAGCCGGATGACGCTGGGCTCCCAGATGACGGCGCAGATCATGGGCGAGAAGCCCCCGGAGGAGGGCTTCGATATGTGGGCGCCGGAGAACCTCTCGCCCCTCATCGCCTACCTCGGCAGCGACAAGGCCCAGGACATAACCGGCCGCATCTTCACCGTACAGGGCGGCAAGCTGCAGGTGTTCGTGCCGTGGACCCCGGGCAACTTCATCGACATCGGCAAGAGGTGGACCGTGGATGAACTGGACCAGCGTATCCGCGAGCTGGGCGATCTCTCCATGCCCCCGTTCCCGATGTAATGGCAGCGTAACGGAATACGACTGAACGAGTAGCGGCCCGGTGGTGAGCCATCATCGCCGGGCTGTTTTCTTATCCCAATCGTTACGTACAGTTAATAAAGTATGCAGCGATTTTATGTAATTTTCCCCGATGCGGGAAAGGTATTGACATTCGAGGCCCGTAGTTGTTTAATAGTATTGGGTGCGATGCGGTTCGTCATTTCGTTGTGGGGGGAGTCAAAGTAACGCATCGCTCACCGACGCCGCACTAAAACCATGGCTCTGCCAGCCTCTCCCCCCACTCTTTTATCCCTTATTCGGCGACAGATGTATTTCTTATGCCCACCCCCCGATGCTATAATTCAAGCGTGGACATCCTCGAAGGTTTGAACCCGGCGCAGCGGGATGCGGTGGAGGCCGTCGAGGGACCGGTGCTGATACTCGCCGGCCCCGGCAGCGGCAAGACGCGCGTCATCGCCCACCGGGTGGCTTACCTGGTCAAGGTTTGGGGGGTGCGCCCGTACCACATAATGGCGGTTACCTTCACCAACAAGGCGGCGCGGGAGATGAAGGAGCGCCTCCACGGCCTGCTGGGCGACGCGGTGGAGGAGCTGACCGCGGGCACCTTCCACTCGATATGCGCCCGCATCCTCAGGCGCGACGGCAAGCACATCGGCATCGACCCCCGGTTCGTGATATACGACGACGACGACCAGATGCGGCTGGTACGGCGGGCCCTGCTGGAGCTGGACATCGACCCCAAGCGCTCCCCTCCCCGAGTGTTCCTCTCCGCCATCTCCGAGGCCAAGAGCCGCCTCAACATGCCGTCAGATTATGTAAAATACACCTACTTCGACGAGGTGGTGTCGCGGGTGTACGCGCGATACCAGGAGCTGCTCACCGAGAGCAAGGCACTGGACTTCGATGACCTGCTGATGCAGGCTGTGCACCTGTTCCGCGCGCATCCTATGGTGCTGGCCGGGTACCAGAACCGCTACCACCACCTGCTGGTGGACGAGTTCCAGGACACCAACACCGTCCAGTACATGCTGTGCAAGCAGCTGGCGGGCAAGCACCGCAACATCTGCGTGGTGGGCGACCCCGACCAGTCCATATACTCCTGGCGCTTCGCCGACATGCGCAACATCCTCAGCTTCGAGACCGACTTCCCCGACGCCAAGGTGGTGTACTTGGAGCAGAACTACCGCTCGACCAAGACCATCCTCGAGGTGGCGGACAACGTCATCGCCGCCAACCGCCAGCGCAAGGACAAGGGGCTGTGGACCGATAACGAGGACGGCGTGCCGGTAACCGTTGCCGAGGCCTACACCGAGCAGGAAGAGGCACAATACGTGGTGGGCGAGATCGACCGGCTGGTCGGCGACCACGCCTTCAAGCACGGCGACTGCGCTATCATGTACCGCACCAATGCCCAGTCGCGGGTTATCGAGGAGGCGTTCATGCGCTACGGTATGCCCTACCGGCTGGTGGGCGGCACCCGCTTCTACGAGCGCCGCGAGGTGAAGGACATCATCGCCTACCTGCGGCTGGTCCACAACCCGTACGACAGCGTCAGCCTGTCGCGGGTGATCAACGTGCCGCCGCGGGGCATCGGCTCGCGGACGGTGAAGGAGCTGGATAGCTGGGCGCAGGGACGCTCGCTGCCGGTCTACTCTGCCCTGCAGGCCATAGCCGACGAGGGGGAGCAGACGCCGTTCGACGGCAGGAGCAGGCGGGTGCTGGGCGGGTTCCTCGACGTGCTCAACGACCTGATCAAGGCCGGCGGCGAGTTGAATATCGTGGACCTGTTCGACCGGGTGGTGGAGCGAACGGGATATAAAGAACACCTCATGGAGGAGGATAACGGCGAGGATCGCTGGGAGAACATACTGGAGCTGCGCACCGTGGCCAGCGACTACCGCGACCTGGCGCCGGAGGAGGGCCTGCTATCCTTCCTCGAGGGCGTAGCGCTGGTCACCGACTTGGACAGCTACGATGAGAAGTTGGATGCGGTGACCCTGATCACCCTCCACGCCGCCAAGGGTCTGGAGTTCCCCGTGGTGTTCATCGTGGGCATGGAGGAGGGGCTGCTGCCCCACCGCCGCTCCTTCGACGCCGCCGACCAGATGGAGGAGGAGCGCCGCCTGTGCTACGTGGGCATCACCCGCGCCAGGCAGCGGGTGTACCTGGTGCGCACCTTCCGCCGCAGCTCCATGGGGAGCACCTCGCTCAATCTGCCCTCGCGGTTCCTCATGGACATACCGCACCACCTGGTGACCTCCCCCGGCGATGCCGACCGCGACGCGGAGGTGAAGCCCGCGACGAGGAAGCCAGCCGCCGCGCCGCCCAAGGCGGCGCTGAGCGCCGGCGATCACGTGTGCCACGCCAAGTTCGGCGAGGGGATCGTGGTGAGCTGCGCCTCCGTAAACGACGACCAGGAGGTCACCGTGGCGTTCAAGGGCGACGCCGGGCTGAAGCGCCTGCTGCTGAGCCTGGCCCCGATGGAAAAGGTGCACCAGTCTTGACAGCGGCATCGGGATTGAGTTAGACTTTCTATGGTTTTGCCCTTGGTTGTTCGACAGACGATACCGACATGAGCAGAGGCTTCAACCAGAGAACGCAATCGCACCGGGATTTATCAGGATAGCCAGGTAAGCGGCATCGATGCCCTGCCTGGCTTTATTCTGTCTGAGAGATAAAAAACTAAGGAGGCAAACAGATGGCAGAAGGCTCAATGATCTCTAACGAAATCCAGTCCATGGTCGGCCTGTGGTCAGAGCCGGTGGTGCTGGAGGTGGAGCGGGGAGCCATAGCACGCTTGGCCGATGCTATCGACGACCCCAATCCGCTTTTCCGCGACGAGGAGTATGCCAGAAACACCAAGTACGGCGGCATAATATCTCCTCCAGGTTTCTTCGGCTGGCCGGTAGGAGGGGGCGATATAGAGGCCGGCATGTCCCGGGTGGTGGGTGCGGTGGCGCAGGCCGGCATGCTGCGCATCCTCGACGGCGGCATAGAGCTGAACTTCTACATCCCCGTCCGCGCCGGCGACATGCTGGTCACCTATGGGAAGCTCGCCGATGTGCGTGAGAAGCAGACGTCGCAGGGCAAGATGCTGTTCCTCATCATAGAGCAGAAATATCTCAATCAGGACGGCGCCATGGTGGCTGTAGCCCGCCAGACGCTGATCTGCAGTTAGGCAGGAGGTAACGAAATGACGCACCATGATAAGAAGCAACTGTATTACGAAGACGTCAAGGTCGGCGACGAGGTGACGCCCCTCTCCAAGGTGGCAACCAGCCGCATGCTGGTCAAGTGGGCCGGGGCCTCCGGCGACTTCAACCCCCTGCACTACGAGGACAGCTTCGCCCAGGCCATGTTCGTCGGCAGCCCCATCGTTCACGGCCAGCTCAAGCGCGCCTGGCTGGGGAACCTGGTGACGGACTGGATCGGCGATGAGGGAACGGTCAAGATGCTCTCCTGCCAGTTCCGCGGCATGGACTACCCGCGCAAGATGAAGACCATGTCCGAGCCCCAGGATGGCGACACTTGGTGGTGCAAGGGCGTTGTCACCGGCAAGAAGGTGGAGGACGGCGAGAATATAGTGGAGTGCGACATCTGGGTGGAGAACGGCAAGGGCGAGAAGACCACGCCGGGCAAGGCGCGGGTAGCCCTTCCCTCCAAGAAGAAGTAGCAGAAACGAGGTTGAAATGGGAGATAGACTGAAGGGCAGGGTGGCGCTGGTAACCGGCGCCGGGCGAGGCCTCGGCCGCTGCCACGCGCTGGCGCTGGCCGCCGAGGGCGCCAAGGTGGTTATCAACGACCTCGGGGTGGCGACCGACGGCTCGGGCACCGACAAATCCCCGGCCGAGGAAGTTGTCGATGAGATCAAGAAGGCCGGCGGAGATGCGGCCCCCGACTACGGTAACGTCACCAGGCTGGCGGACTGTGAGAACATGGTCAAGACCGCCATCGACAACTTCGGGCGGCTGGATATACTGGTAAATAACGCTGGCGTGCTCCGCGACCGCATGGTGTTCAACATGACCGAGGACGAATGGGATGTGGTGATCAAAACCCATCTGTACGGCCACTGGAACTGCATCCGGGCCGCCGCCGGCGCCTTCCGCCAGCAGCGCTACGGCCGCATCGTAAACACCTCCTCCGAGGCCGGGCTGGGCAACCTGGGACAAGCGAACTACAGCGCCGCCAAGGAGGGGATCGTGGGACTCACCCGGACGGTGGCCCGCGACCTGGGCAGATACGGTGTCATCTGCAACGCCATTCGGCCGCGAGCCGGCACCAGGATGACACTGAACGATGCGGTACTGGAGTCTTGGAAGAAGGCCGGCGATGCCGGACTGGCTGGGGGAGAGGGCGAGCTCAATGTGGAGCAGTTCCTGCCGCCGCCGGAGTGCGTATCGCCATTCGTGGTATTCCTGTGCACCGACGAGGCTGCGGCCGCCAATATAAACGGCTGCACCTTCCTCGTGGTCGGCGGGCAGGTCGGCCTCTACTCCGAGCCGGAGGTGATCAGGAGTATCGATAAGGACATCAAGAAGGACGGGCTGTGGACCGTGGATGAACTGGCGCAGCAGGTCCCCGGCGCTCTGGCCCAGGGACTGGTGAACCCGTCGCCCCCGAAGCAATCTAAATAGATAGAGCTAGAACCAGCGAAAAGCAGGGGGCTCAACCCTCCTGCTTTTCTGTTATCGCCACCTCGCCCGGCGGTGACGAGCGTTTCAACCAGGCGTGGCGGTACACCTCCATGACCATGAATGTACCGTTGAACCTCCTGCGGCGGCGGCAGGGGATGAAGCCGCATTTCTCGAAGCAGCGCTGAGCCCTGATGTTCCAGTCCAGCGTGTTCAGATAGACCCTGTCAAGTCCGTCACCATTGAACATATGCTCCAGCAGGGTAGCCACCACATCCGCACCGTAGCCCTTCCCCCAGTAATCCCGGTCCCCGATCATGATCCCCAACTCCGCCTCCCCCCTGACGCGGTCGATGTTGTAATACATGCAGTTCCCGATATGCCGGCCGTCCAGCGTATCGATAGCGAAACGCTGCCGCCGCGGGCTGGAGCGGCTTATCTCATCGGTGTAGCTGGTCAGAAAGTGCTTGAAGGGTATGCGCAGGGTCATCGCCGCATCCAGCCGGGAGAGCTCTTCGTCGCTGCGCCAGGCATAATCGTTGGCGGCGTCCGATATCCTCTTCTCCCTTATCACCACCATTTTACCTTCAAGCATTCGAATCTCCAGCTATTCAACCATGAAGGAGAACGGGTCCTCGCTGCGCTCCATCTCCTCCACTGCCTCCAGGGCTGCCTCACGAACATGCTCATCGGTGCGCTCCAAGCACCTGCGCAGTGCGTTCTCCGCCTCGCTGCCTCCTATCTTCCCCAGAGCCGCGATGGCGGACAGTTGCACCTGCGGGTCCGGGTCATCGGTGAGTGCCACCAGGTGTGGGACCGCCTCTTCATCCTCTATCTCGCCACAAGCCACCACCGCCTCGAAGCGCATCTCGGCATCGGGATTGCTCAGTTCATCCAGCAGGATGGGAAGCCACTGCGGGTCGCAGTTCATTCCCATGGCGTAGACGGCGCTTACCCTCATCATCTCATCATCGCTGTGGTAGGCCTCCCGGATAATCTGGCTGACCTCCGCGGTACTGAAAACAGCGACCGCTTCCACCGCACGCCTCCTCACCTCGATCTGATTCGCCTCATTTTGGATAACCCCGATAAGCGCGCGCTCCAGCCTGTCCCCGTCGCGCGACGGCAGCTCTCCCAGCTCGGCCAGCAGGGTGAACTTGCCTAGCGCCGTGGCGGCCGCGGCCCGAACCGACTCGGAGCCATCCCCCTCAAGCAGGCCTATCAGTGGCTCTATCAGGGAGCGGCTCTCATACTCCCACAGTCCCTCAATGGCGCTCACCTTCACCGAGTCATCGGCATCGTTAAGGCAGGCGAGAAAGATGTCATCGAAATTCAGGCTGGTATTCTCCTCGGCCAGATCCACCAGCCTGCTGGCGATATCCCTGCGGCGCTCCGTGCCGACATGCGACCATGCTTCGAGGAACAGCACCTGCTCTTTTGGAGGCAGATTCGACAGTCTGTCCAGCGCGGAGGCGACCAGCGGCCTGTCCACATCCTTCAACTCTTCGAGGTAGTCCTCTATCGGCACCGGAGCTCCCCTCTATCCCTTAGTGGCCACCGCTAAGGCGGGGAGATAAAGCGCCGGCGCTTTCAGCGCCCCACCCACCCATTTCGCCTCATTGCCGATGGCCTCGATCCTCTTCAGTGCTTCATATATATTGCCCGACACCATGGTGTTTTTCACCCGGCCGATGACCTCGCCGTTCTCCACTTTATAGCCCAGCAGGACGTTGCCGCTGAACTGCCCGCCGAGGACATTCCCCTGCTCCGCCCCGATGAGCATCTCGATGACCAACCCCTCCTTCATACCCCGGACCATATCCTCCAGCGGCGTATCGCCCTCATCGATGAGCACCGCGCTCACCGAAGGGGTGGGCAGACTGCCCCTCGACCGGTTGCCGTTGCCGGTGCTGCGGTTGCCGGTGAGGGCGGCGGTCTGCAGGTCGTAGAGGAAATCTTTAACCACACCCCGCTCGATAAGTGCCGTCCGCTGGCTGGGCACCCCCTCGTCATCGCAGGGACGGCTGGCGGGGCGGTAGTTGATGGTGGGGTCGTCCCACAGCGAAAGCCTCTCGTCGAACAGGCGCTCGCCCTGCTTGCCCTTCAGGGGCGAGGCGCCCTCCATCACCATCTTGCCGTTGACCGCCAGCGCCAGCGGGGTGAAAATGGCGCTCCTCACCCCCTTGGGGGTCAGGATCACCGGAAGGCTGCCGGTGGCCACCGAGGCCAGGCTCTTCGCCAGTTCGAGCTGCCGCACCACCGGGGATACGATCGCCTCTATATCGGTAACCGGGTGGCATGAGCTCTCGCTCTCGCCGACGAACAGCATGTCCGTGTCGCGGATCAGCGTGCCCTCGATGCCGACGGAGAAATAGCTCTTGCGGTAGCTCGCCTCGCCGCCGCGTGAATTCATTATGTCCACCGTCACCCGGCTCTTGGCCACCTCGGCCTCGCATACCAGTTCCGGGGTGTGCTCCAGCAACTTGGCGATCATGGCGTTCCCCATCTCCACCATGTCGTCGATATCGAACGATTCCACCTCGCCGTCGTAGACCTCGACAGAGGGATAGTCCCGACCCGACGGCAGCTCGAACCTCGCCGCCGCACCGAACTGCGCCGTCTCCACCGCCATGTCCACCAGCGCCTGCGGGTCATCCAGGCGGGTAGTGGTGGAGAAACCGATCTTGCCGTCCTTCACCACGCGCAGCGATACCGATGTCGCCTCCCCGGTCTCCAGCATCTTGAGGCGGTTGGCCTCGAAGCCCACCGGCGTCTCCAGCAGCGTCGCCTGGAACACCTCCGCCTCGTCGGCGACCCTTCTAGCCAGATCTAGGATCTTCTCCAACTACTTACCCCCCAGCAGGCAGTTGCGGATGCGGATATGGGGGCTGCCGTTGGACACCGGAAGCGGCGACTGTGCCCCCTTGCCGCAGCCACCCCCCTGGTTCATCTGCAGGTCATCACCGACAGCATCGATGTTGCCCAGCGTAGTGAACACGTTCCCGGTGAGCACCACCGGCCGCAGCAGCTCCTCCACCCTGCCGTTGCGGATCATGTAGGCCTCCCCGGCGGAGAAGGTGAACATCTCCATGCTGGTCATCCCCCCGTACCAGTTCTTCACGTACACCCCTTCCTTGATGTCGGCTATCATGTCCCCGAACGAGACGTTATGGGGCTCGATGAAGGTATTGGTCATGCGCACGATGGGCGGATGGCCGTAGTTGATGGCGCGGGCGTTGCCGGTGGGTTCCTCGCCCATCTTCGCCGCCGTCTCCCGCGAGTGCAGCCGGCCCACCAGCACCCCTTCCCTGATCAGATATGTCCTGGTGGCCGGCACCCCCTCGTCGTCGTACTTGTAGCTGCCTCGCAAGCCGGGCACGGCGGCACCGTCCACGATATTGAGGTGCTCCCCGCCGAATGTGCGCCCCAGCACCATGATCTCCTTCATGCGGTCGTTCTCATAGATGAAATCCGACTCGGAGAGGTGCCCGAAGGCCTCATGGGTGAAGACGCCGGCAAGCACCGGATCGAGGACCACGGTGTACTCACCCCCCTTCACCTGCGGCGCCGCCAGCAGGTCCACGGCGCGCCGCGCGGCATCCCTAACCTGCTCGTGCAGTCCCTCCACCATACCGAAGTCCCCGCTGGAGCCCATGCTCAGCGAGAACTGCTGTACGTCGCCGTCCTCCCTGGCGACCACCATCACCCGCAGCGTAAGACCGTCCCTGGCCTGCTGGACATAGCTGCCCTCGGAGTTAGCGAAGGTGACCATCTTTTTGCCGTCGCCGTAGGCCAGTATCGATGTCTGGATCTTGGGCGTGGACCAGATGATATCGTTGTATTCGTCCAGGAGGTGCTTCTTGTGTGCCAGCGGCACGCTGGATGTATCCTTCTCTATCTGAGGAGGCACTATATCCACCACCGGCTCCACCGCTGCCAGCCGGCTCTCATCCCTGCCCACCAGACTCGCCTGCTTGACGGTCTGCGCCACCTTGTCCCGCAAGCCTTCGATCTTGTTGAAGCTGGTGAACCCCCAGCCCCCCTTCACCAGAGCGCGAACGTTGCCCCCGCGGCTGGTGCTGCGGCCTACGTCCTCCAGATCCCTGCCCCGATACTGGATACGGCTCGACTCCCGCTCCTCGATGCGTATCTCAACATAGTCCGCATCCTGCCCCTTGAGGGCATGCTCCACCTGCTGGCGTATATTATCCGTTTGTCCCATTTACATCCCTTACAGCGACGTCAGACTTCAGTTTACAGATGCACAGCTATGATTGTCAATGACCGCTCTTCATACCTGCTACTCCATATGTTAGAATATTCAAGACCAAACCTTATCTGGGCATGAACTAGATGGCAGAACTTGAGTTACTCATACTGGTCGACGTTCTGGTAGCGGCCCTGGCCGGCGGCTTTATCGCCCGCCTGCTGCGTCTGCCGGTCATCCTGGGTTACCTCGCCGGTGGCATGGTCGTCGGTCCCTACGGAACCGGACTGGTAGGAATCGAAGAACTGGGGCAGATCGAGACCCTGGCGCAGGTCGGTGTCGCCCTCCTCCTGTTCACGCTGGGGATGGAGTTCTCCCTCAAGACCCTGAAGAAGATGGGGCGGGTTGCCGTACTCGGCGGCCTGGCGCAGATCCTTATCACCACCGGGCTGGGTTTCGGCATCGGCCTCCTGCTGGGCTGGTCACTGCAGGAGGCTGTATTCTTCGGATTCCTCATCTCCCTGTCCAGCACCATGATCGTCATCAAGCTGCTGATGGACCGCGGCGAGATCGACACCGCCCACGGGCGTGTCATGATCGGTATACTCCTGGTGCAGGACCTGGCGGTGGTCTTAATGATGGCGCTGGTGCCCGCCTTCGGGGAACCGGGCCTGGCCGGCGCCCTGGGCAAAGCCATCATCACCGCCTTGGTGTTCCTCGGGGCAATGGCCGTTCTGGGACTGTGGGTCCTGCCGCGCTTTATGCGCCGGGTGGCAGCGGTACGTTCTCGCGAGCTGTTCCTGCTCACCATCGTAGGCTTCTGCCTGGCAGTGGCCTTCGGAACTTATTACTTCGGGATATCGCTGGCGCTGGGGGCTTTCGTCGCCGGAGTCCTCATCAGCGAGTCTGATTATGCCTATCAGGCTATTGCCGAGGTGGTTCCACTGCGGGATATCTTCGCCACCCTGTTCTTCGTCTCGCTGGGCATGCTGATCGACCTCGGATTCCTGGTAAAACATATCGGAGCGGTAATCGCCGTTGTAGCGGCGATAGCCGGAGGCAAATTCATCATCTGCTCCCTCATCGCCAGGATCTTCGGCTATACCCACAAGACCGCGCTGTATACCGGCGCCGGGCTGTTCCAGATCGGCGAATTCAGCTTCGTCCTGGCCGCCGCCGCATTGAGTGCCGGGGTCATATCCAAAGATGTCTACGACTTGACCTTGAGCAGCGCGGTCATTACTATATTGTTGACACCGCTAGCCATGGTAACGGCAACCATCCTGTACCGCAAGATCAGCCAGAGAGAGCGGTTCGCCGCTATCTTGGCGCGCCGCACCGACCCCCAGTTCAGCCGGGGTTTTCAGTTGTCCAACCACGTTGTGATATGCGGCTTCGACCGCATCGGACGGAACCTGGGCGACGTGCTGGACCAAAGGGGTTTCTCATATCTGGTTATCGACAATGACCCCAAGATCATCGAGTCTTTGCAAGCGCGCAAGGTGCCGTATATCTACGGGGATGCCAGTAATCCGGAGATACTGTCACGGGCGGTCCTGGAAAAGGCAAAGGCATTGGTCATCACCTTCCATGAACCCATCGGCACCGAGCTCACGGTGAGGAACGCGCTGGCGATCAACCCCAAGCTGCATATAGTGGCCCGGGTCCACTTCGATGATGAGGTCACCAAGCTCCGCGACATCGGAGTAGCCGAGATGGTGAGACCCGACGTCGAAACCAGCCTGGAGATCGTGCGTCATACCCTGCACCGTTTCGGCCTGACCGGCACCGAGATACAGTACATCCTCACCCGGCTGAGGGAAGAGGGACTACAATGATTCCGGGGAGGCTCGTTTGACTCGCTTCATATTGATACGTCACGGGCAGACGGGATGGAACAAGCAGGAGAGGTTCAGGGGCTGGGTCGATATCGACCTGGATGAAACCGGGCGCAGGCAGGCGCAGGCCGCCGCCCGCAGGGTATCCCCATGGGGGGTGTCCGCCATCTACTCCAGCCCGCTGAAGCGGGCGCTGGCCACCGCTCAGGCGCTGGCCGACATCGCCGGGCTGGGGGTGAACGCCATCGACGGCATTACCGACATGCACTTCGGCGTGTGGCAGGGGATGTCGATAGCCGAGGTGAAGGACAGCTACCCGGATCAGTTCGATCAATGGTGTAACCGCCCCGACGCGCTCGAGATCCCCGACGGCGAGACCCTGGAAGACGTCCGCATCCGGTCGGTGGCCGCCATCGAGGAGCTGGCGACCAGTCACGAGGGGCAAACGATAGCGGTGTTCACCCACCGGGTGGTGTGCAAGGTGCTCCTCTGTCATGTGCTGGGGCTGGACAACTCGCACTTCTGGCAGAT
>CAZYOO010000030.1:0-16940 GCA_964649185.1 uncultured Dehalococcoidales bacterium | reverse complement strand
GCCCGATCAAGTCGGGCAATGACGGATGGGGATGGTGATTGTCGGGCAATGACGGGTGTGGCACTAGAGATTATGTCTACTGGTATAAGTTTGACCGCTAGTTATTCGTGAAGTATACTCAATTCATAGTGATTGGCTCCGGAGACCGGGTGAAATAATGGACCTGGCGATATTCATTTTTCTGGTTGTTACCATCGTGATCTTCATGGTGCTGCGTATCTACTTTCACCGGCGGCGCAGCAGGATGACAGACGTAGAGTTGGCGGATGATGAGAAGGATGCTCTTGATGGCGAGATCGCGGTTGAAGCTGAACGGCAGTTAAAGGCTGTCGCCCCGGCGCAGGAAAGCTCGTTGGAAGTGGCCGGGTCGCTTGTCCATGGGGCAGTGCAGTTGGAGGTATCCCGCGTCCGCAAATCGTTCGGGGGAAAGGACGTGGTTCACGACGTCTCGTTCAAGCTGGTATCGGGGGAGGTGTTCGGCCTGGTGGGTCCCAACGGCGCCGGCAAGACCACTACCATAAGGATGCTGATGGATATAATCAAGCCGGATGGGGGGGATATAAAGGTCTTCGACCATCCGGTGAATGATGGAACTAAGAACCGCATCGGATACCTACCTGAAGAGAGGGGGCTGTATCGGAAGATGCGGGTGAGCGATTCGCTGGTCTACCTCGCCAGGCTGAAGGATGTTGAGGCCGGGGTGGCCAGGGAACGCGCGGAGGAGCTGTTGCGGCAGGTGGACATGACCGCTCACCAAGGGAAGAAGGTCAGCGAGCTCAGCCGCGGGATGGGACAGATAATCCAGTTTCTGGTCACCATTGCCCACGATCCGGACCTCATAGTCCTCGATGAGCCGTTCGCCGGCCTCGACCCGGTGAACCGCATGCTGCTTAAGGGCATAATCCTGGAACTCAAGGCGCAGGGGAAGACCATCGTCCTCAGTACGCACATGATGAACGAGGTCGAGGAGCTGTGCGACCGCATACTGATGATAAATAAGGGACGTGTGGTGCTCTACGGCAGTCTGGCGGAGATAAAATGGCAGTACCGCGATAATTCCGTGCTGGTAGCCGGCGAGGGATTGGTCGGGGAGATCGATGGGATCAGCGGCAAAGAGGATCACGGCAGTTATACGGAACTGTTTCTCGACGGCGGCACCAGCCCGCAGCAGGTGCTGGAGCAGTTGATAGCGAGCGGTATGCGCGTTGACCGCTTCGAGGTCTCGACGCCATCGTTGAACGAGATATTCATCCAGGCGGTGAAGTGTGAATAAGACCTGGATAATTGCCCGCCATGAATTTTCCACCACCGTTAAGAGGGTGTCCTATGTCCTGCTGACGGTGAGCTTCCCCCTGCTGGCGCTCATCGGGCTGTTCGTGTATCAGGGGGTTGTGCTTCTCGCGGGCGACGAAACGCCCGCAGAGGATATTAAGATCGGCTATGTGGATCAGACCGGTATCTTTAACCGGTACACAGACCCCGATGGTGCTGTCTTGATTTCTTACGATGGGGAAGACGATACCCAAGGAGCGCTGCTGGCCGGGGACATAGATGAGTATTTCATCATTCCTGAGGACTATCTGGAAACCGGGCAGGTATGGAGGTTCACCACCAGGCGGGAGCTGGAGGTTCCCCGGGACATTATGGGGCTCATCGAGGATTTTCTTGTCGCCAACCTTTTATCAGGGGAGGTCTCCGATGAGGTTATGGAGAGGGTTAAGTCGCCGCTGATACCCTTTTCCTTCGGGGTTGACCCAGAAACCGGCGATATTCTGCCCCCGTTGGATATCTTTATCGCCTTCGGGCTGCCGTATATCTTCAGCATACTGTTCATGATTTCGCTCTTCGCCACCTCCGGCTTCCTGCTGCAGGGGGTGAGCGAGGAAAAGGAAAACAGGCTGATGGAGATACTGCTGTCCTCCGTATCGGCGAGACAGCTGCTGACGGGCAAGATTATCGGGCTGGGGGCTGCGGGGCTGTTGCAGATCACCGTCTGGTTCATTGCCGGAATTATTTTCGCTACCCTCGCTTCGGCGTGGATCGCGCCGCTGGCCAACCTGACCATCCCGGCCGACCTGATAATCCTGGGCATTATCTACTTCATCCTCGGATATCTGCTCTACGGCATCATCCTGGCGGCGGTCGGCTCCATCGGGGCCAGCGTCAGGGAGAGCAGCCAGATGACCTCGCTGTTGGTGGCGCCGGCCATATTGCCGGTGCTGCTTATCGGGATGTTCGTAGAGAACCCGGGGCATGTGGTGTTCACCGTGTTTACCCTTCTGCCGATCACTTCCCCGATAGCGGCGGTGATGAAGCTAAGCATAGGGGAACTCCCCATCTGGGAGTTAGTCGTCAGCATCATTCTACTCGGAATCTCCATCTTGGTAGCTATGTGGATGGCCAGCCGCATCTTCCGCACCACCCTGCTGATGTACGGCAAGCGCCCCAGTTTCAACGAAATCTGGCGCTACATCCGTGAGGGTTAGCCTTTCCATCTCCAACGCCCCATACCGGTTCTGACCATTTCAGTACTTAACAATGAATCGGCGCGGCATCGACTTGGCGACTCTACGATGGTAGAATAATAATCGTGAACAGAAGCGAGGAACAAGTTTACGACGTGATTGTTGTCGGTGCCGGGCATGCCGGCTGCGAGGCGGCGCTGGCGGCGGCACGGATGGGCTGCAGGACGCTGCTGCTCACAATCAACCTGGACAACATCGCCCTCATGCCGTGCAATCCCTCCATCGGCGGGCCGGCCAAAGGCCATCTGGTGCGGGAGATCGACGCTCTGGGTGGGGAGATGGCGCGTAACATCGACCGCACCTTTATCCAGATAAGGATGCTCAATACCGGGAAGGGGCCCGCGGTTCAGGCGCTCCGCGCCCAGGCGGACAAGAAGCTGTACGGGCTGGCCATGAGGCACACGTTGGAGCGGCAGGCAAACCTGCATATCAAGCAGGCCATAGTCGATGACGTCGAGGCGGGTGACGGCGTTATCCGGTTGCGAACCGACCTCGGCGCGATGTATTCCGGCAGGACCTGCGTGCTCACCACCGGGACGTCGCTCGCCGGCAGGGTGATCGTCGGGGACAGGAGCTATTCGGCGGGGCGCTCCGGCGAGTTCGCCGCCGAGCGGCTGTCGGACAGCCTGCGCTCCCTCGGCTTCACGCTGGGACGGTTGAAGACTGGCACCCCGCCGCGCATCGACGCCCGCACCATCGATTTCGGCAAGGCTATCGTCCAGCCCGGCAGCGAGGTGCCGCTGTATTTCAGCCTGTGGGGCGACCGTGAAGGCCATTCGCCGTTCCCAGCCCCGAACCCGGTATACCCGCTGGCTCCGTCCGCATGGCGTCCGCAGATACCGTGCTATCTGGTCTATACCAACGAGAGGACCCATGAGGTGATCCGCAGTAACCTCGACCGGGCGCCCCTGTTCACCGGGTTGATACACGGGGTGGGTCCCCGCTACTGCCCGTCTATCGAGGATAAGATCGTCCGCTTCGCCAGCAAAGGTTCACACTCGCTGTTCCTCGAGCCGGAGGGCTGGCAGACCGGCGAGGTTTACGTTCAGGGGGCAAACACCAGCCTGCCCGAGGATGTGCAGCTGGAGATGCTGCGCACCATACCGGCGTTAGCGAATGTGGAGATGGTGCGGGTAGGCTACGCCATAGAATATGATTACGTTCCACCCAGCCAGATATCGGCCAGCCTGGAGACCAAGCAGGTACCAGGCCTGTTCCTCGCCGGCCAGATAAACGGCACCACCGGCTACGAGGAGGCGGCGGGGCAGGGGCTCATCGCGGGGATGAATGCTGTACTCAAGGTGAAGGGCAGGGCGCCGGTTATCATTCGCCGGGACCAGGGCTATATCGGGGTGATGGTCGACGACCTGGTGACGCGGGAGCTCACCGAGCCCTACCGCCTGCTGACATCGCGGGCGGAGTACCGGCTGCTGCTGCGGCAGGATAACGCCGACCTGCGGCTGTCCCCCATCGGCTATGCAGCGGGACTCGTTTCGAGCGAGCGCTACCATGCGGTAGAGGAGAAGAGAACGGCGGTCGCTGCGGAGCTGGAACGCCTGGAGAGCAGCTATATCAACCATGCGGAGCGGAGCGTGCGCGCCGTCGAGTTCCTGCGGCGGCCGGAGGCGGACTATCGGATGCTGGTGGAACACGGTTGGGACCCTGCCGGACTCAGCGGCGATGCGGTGGCTCAGGTGGAGACGGAGGCCAAGTACGCCGGCTACATCAGGAAGCAGGCCAATCAGGTGTCGCGTATGGCGCGGCTGGAGTCCTGGGGCTTCCCGCCGGGCTTCAATTACGATGCCGTGGTCAGCCTGCGCTACGAGGCCTGCCAGAAGCTGAAGCAGATGCGGCCGGCAACGCTGGGGCAGGCGTCCCGCATCGATGGTGTCACTCCCGCCGATGTGGCGATACTGATGGTTAATCTGGAGAGAGGAGGCAGGCAGTGAAGGACGTTGTGATGTTCTGCGGCAAAGGGGGGGTGGGCAAGACCACCTGCGCTGCCGCCACCGCACTGCACCATGCCTTGATGGGCAGGAAGACCATCATAATCTCCACCGATCCTACGCCATCGCTGCACGATATCTTCGAGATCAGCCTCGAAGCAAAGCCGGTCAGGGTCGTTGAAGGGCTGTATATGGACGAGATCGGTGCCGATGAGGTCAGGGATATGTGGGACAGGCGGTTCGGGGCCGAGGTCTACGAGGTGTTCTCGTCGTTCGTGGACATAGGCTACGAGGAGTTCGTCGATTTCGTCGCCAGCATGCTCCCCGGCATCAGGGACGAGTTCATGGTGGATTACATCAGGGAGTTGAAGGCATCGGGGGAATACGATAGGGTGGTGTGGGACACCGCGCCCGCCGGCCAGACGATGGGGCTGCTGCGGATGCCCTCAATCGTCAGCGAGCACCTCAAGCCAGCCCCCCGTATCTATGCCGCGCTGAAGTCCACGGGGAAGGGCAGACGATCGGTGCAATCGGTGATTCGGGGGTGGGAGGAGCTGTCGAACCGTGATATCGCCTTCCTTCAGAATGAAGTCGAGTTCAACCTGGTGACCATCGCCGAGGCGCTGGCGGTGCGGCAGCTGGACGCCATCTTCAGCGAATTGCAGGTTTACGGGCTGGCGGTGGACAGCATAGTAGTCAATCAGGTCGTGGAGCGCCCCGACTCCGAGTTCCTGCGCCGCAAGGCCGATATGCAGCAGGGCTACCTCCGAGAGATCGCTGAGAGGTATGATGGCAGGCGGCGGATCCTTCCCCTGTTTCCATACGAGATGAAGGGGTTGAAACGGCTGGAGGAGGTGGTGGCGGTGCTGTTCAGCGATGGGTTAAGCTGATGCCGCAGGGCCGCTGATATTGCATTTAGTCGACTTATGATATAAAATATAGTTGTAATGCCTATATATGAGTTTCTGTGCCCCAAGTGCGATTACAAATTCTCGCGCCGCCGCCCCATAAGCGAGTCGGGCGAGGAAATGCAGTGCCCCAAGTGTCAGACGCCGGCCAAGAAGCAGTTCTCCTCATTCGCTGCTGTGTCCAAGGGGCCCGGCGGCGGCACCATGCCGATATCCGGAGGCTGCGGCGGTTGCTCCGGGGGCACCTGCTCAACCTGCGGCAGCTGACCCCCTTCGTCTCCTGTCCCTGAGCACGAAGAATCCGCCGATACCGACCAATATAAGGCTCTCTATCGCTATAGCTGTGCCGAGTAGCATCGACGTGTCGGAGAAGAAGCTGATGGTGAAGATTCGAGGCAGGTATCCATCGAGTATCCAGTAATCGTTACTGAAGAAGATGCGATGAAACCAGACGAACAGCCAGTCGAAGTCCGAGATGCCTGCAATCGCTATCGAGATAACGGATAGCAGGGTCAGTATCCCGCCGCCGAGCACTATCCGGGCTAATGGGATCAGGAACCGCCGTCGCAGCCACAGGAACCCGGCGATGATGAACAGGGCAATGTACCCGCAAACGGCCTCCTGCAGGCGGTAGTTGAGGGCAATCAGACCTTTCACGTCCCGCAGGTGCAGCATCTCACGTTCGCTGAATATGTCCAGCGCTTCACCGACCTCCCCGGAGTTGAAGTAGTTTATCAATCCCAGCGCTGTATCGTGCAGCTCCTCCTCGCTGATGCCGGTGTCGCGACTCACATTGTATTTGACGAAGCCCTGCTCGTGGAGCTGCAGGTCGTTGACCGCCCATGTCAGGTTGCTGGTTACCAGCAGTAGCGGTATGCAGAGGATGAACAGGGCAATCGCGATGTAGACGAGGGCGCGCCAGTGCTTGCGGTCGGGCATGGCTCAATCCTAGATGGGTTGGATGCGGGTTGTCAATCCGCGGTCGTGAATTTATAATGCGTGGAGATGGCGAAAATAGGGAAAGCGAATTGAGCGATTCGGTCAACCTGGGTGATTCGGGCGAATTCGACGATCTGGTGGCGATCATCGCCAGGCTGCGCGGCCCCGGCGGATGCCCCTGGGACCGCGAGCAGACACATTCCTCCCTCAAGGGCAACCTCACGGAGGAGGCTTACGAGGTTCTGGAGGCTATCGATAAAGGGGACATGCAGGACCTCTGTGAGGAACTGGGGGACCTGCTGCTGCAGGTGGTGCTGCATGCCCAGATAGCCAGCGATGACGGCGATTTCGCGATAGGCGATGTCATCCGCGGCATCAGCTCCAAACTTATCCGCCGCCATCCCCATGTCTTCGGCGATGCCGAGGCGACGGACGCGAAGCAGGTGATCGCTCACTGGGAGACGCTCAAGCGGGAGGAGGGCAAGGGCTCGCTGCTTTCCGGCCTGCCCCGGGATATGCCAGCCCTGTCCTATGCACAGGCGTCGCAGCGCCGCGTGGCCCGCGTCGGCTTCGACTGGAAAGAAGTGAAGGACGTGGTACACAAGCTGGCCGAGGAGGTTGCGGAGTTCGAGGCGGCGGCCGAGCATTGGCGGAAGGTGGAGGAGTTCGGCGATATCCTGTTCACCCTGGCCAACGTGGCCCGCAGGCTGGGTATCGACCTTGAGGCTGCGCTGCGGGGAACGAACCAGCGTTTCTATGAGCGCTTCTGCCTTATGGAGCAGCTCTGTAAAGAGAGGGATATCTCGCTGGCTCAGCTATCGCTGGAGGAGATGGACGCCCTGTGGGAAGAGGCGAAGCGGAAGGTGGTTGAACAACCGGATTAGAGCGCAGAGCGAGTCGGCGGGCTTGATCCAGCTTTAAACATCAGTGCTGCGCAGGAGAGGAGTTCTTCCCCGAATCGTGTTGTCCCTTGTTATGCTCTTCCCATGCGTACTGCCACTCTGCCGGCCCCGATGTATTCCCCTGCCACTGATACATGAACTGTTCCCATTCGAGCTCAAAATTCTTCCATGCATTTTGCCATTCCGCTGAGCCGGGCTCTACTTCTCCCTGGCTCTGGTTCATAAACGCGCCCCACTCGAACATGAACTCGTCCCACGTCTCCTCCAGTTTCTTGCCGCTGCCGGACGACTCGATCGCTTTATCGAGTCCGTGCATGGTCCTCAGTCTGGCGTTCTCGATGGCATAGCTGGCCTCATCGGGGATGGTTTCCGGGACCTGGTCGAAGGCGACACGGAGCCTTTCACGGGACTGCTCAAGCAGTGTCTCGGCATCTTTGCTACGGTTAGCTGCAACGATCATCAAGTCAAGCTCTCGTTCGTAGTTATGGAGCGAGCCTGAAACCTCGTCGATTTTCCCTGTCCGGGCCTTTTCATTAACCTGTGCCATGTGGCGAACGGCGTTTTCCATGTGCGCCGATACCATGAGACGGTTAGCCTTCTCCATGTCTTCCTCTGAAGAGTTCAGGGCAGCCCGGACGACATGCCGCGCCTCGGCTTGTAGCCGGTTGCAGCTGGCGTTCAATTCACCCTGGTGATAAACCATCCTCTCTTGGAACCTGTTCAGCAGCCCGGAAGCATTCCCCCCCTGGTTGATGTATTTCTCGGCGGAATCAAGGCCTTGTTGAATGTGGCTCTCGTAACTCTCCATCAAGCGCTCGACAAACCTGCTTCGATCCGCAGGCAATATTGCCAGTTCATCGATGCGGTTATCGGCGATCTGCAGGTGTGTCTCCGATTCAGTTTGATCGGAAGAGGCAAAGAATAACCTGGAGTTCTCGATGAATGTCTTTTCCGGGTAGAGGATGTCTCCCGGCAACGCATCCTGCGATGCATATGCGGTGCCCCCTCCAGTGGATGCCACTACTAACGCTATCACAATTACAATTGCTGCCATTTTGAGCCTCCTCTTGCCGAAAAGCGGTGCTTTCATCAAGGGATAACGCACCCCGAAGTTTTTTGTTACAGGTTGCTGTGCGTGAATATCGGCTAGTAGTCTAGACCTTGCCCTTGATATGAAGGCGGCTGTTGGGCTGACCTCTGGCGCAGGTTTGATGGTGACAGCCAGTTTCAAGAGGGGCTCCAGTTCATCGCTCAATCGGGGGTATTGCTTAAGGCAGTCCTCCACGCTGGACCTTCCCGATTTGACGTCTTCGATACACCGGGCGAGGATATCTTCCTTCTTAGCGCTCATTGACCTGTATCCTTATCCAATATTTGCTTCAGCCCTTTCAGCGCGCGATGCTGAATAACCCTTATGGCGCCCTCTTTTTTCCCCAGGAGCGCAGCGATCTCTGAGTACTCGAAGCCCTCGATGAAACGGAGGATGATGACTTGTTGCTGTTCGGGCCGCAGTTGCCTGATGGCCTCCTGCAGCCGCTTCTGTTCCATGCCGACCGCAGCCATCTGCTGGGGGTCAGTTGCCGTATCGGCAGTCATGATATCGTCCTCCAGCGTAGATTCCATTCTCCTGGATCGGTAGTGATCTATCACCAGGTTGTGAGCTATAGTGAGCAACCAGCCCGCAAAGGGCTTGTTGCTCACCTTTCTGAATTTGGGCAGTGCCTTCCATCCCCTTAGAAAGACCTCCTGTGTTAAATCCTCGGCAACAGAGGTGTCGCTCACACGGTAAAAGATATACCGGTAAACGCGCTTGACGTGTATGTCATACAATCGTGCAAAGCTCTCCGCATCGCCCTGCGCTGCCTGTTCAATCAGCAGGGCTTCAGTTCGATCCATCACGTTCGCGGTGTGATCCACACTACTCCTTATAAAACGTAGAAACAGCGGTTATGTTACATTTTATTTCATCGATAAGGATAAAACTAGTTAATAAGGCCGCTATTGCAGATACAGGACGCCCTGTGGGAAAAGGAGAAGCGGAGCATCGAGGGGTGAAACCGAGCTGCCTCGCGGCCTGCCCGATGGTATTGTAGAGGCTGGTCTGCAAGATGAAAAGTCGGGGCGAGAGGATTTGAACCTCCGACCTCAGCGTCCCGAACGCTGCGCGCTAAACCGGACTGCGCTACGCCCCGTAGCCCCTAGTATATCCCGTGTTAAGGATATTGGCAATAACCTTCCTTGAATCGCTTCTGGTGCGCTGCTATACTGAGTAAACCATGAAATACTGCGTGTTGATTATCGACGGGGCTTCGGGGTGGGCACTGCCGGAGCGGGGAAACAAGACCACGTTGGAGCTGGCTTCGACGCCCAACCTCGACCGGATGGCCGCCGCGGGCTTGATGGGCATGGCGCGCACAGTTCCGCCGGGGATGGAGCCCTCCAGCGCCTGCGCCTGCATGTCGGTGCTGGGCTACGACCCCAGGATATACTACCGCGGGCGCAGCGCCATCGAGGCGGTTAGCATGGGGGTCCCCGTCGGGGAGGGAGAAGTCTTGTTCCGCTGCAACCTGGTCACCGTCCAGGACGGCAACATGCAGAGCTACTGCTCGGGGCACATATCAAGCGACGAGGGGAGAGAGCTGGTCGCAGCGTTGGGGGAAGAACTCGGCAGCGACAGTATACGCTTCTACCCCGGGGTCGGCTACCGGCATATCTGCAAGATCGCCGGGCATGAGGGTGTCCTTTCCGCTGTATGCACCCCCCCGCACGATATCCCCGATAGGCCTGTCGCCGAGTACCTGCCGCAGGGACCGGGGAGCGAGATGCTGCGTGAACTGATGGCTCGTTCACAGGAGATCCTGCAGGGGCATCCGGTGAACGCGGAGCGCAGGGCACGTGGCGAGATGCCGGCGACCATGATCTGGCTGTTCTGGGGCAGCGGCCGGGTGCCCCAGTTGCCGCCGTTCAAGCAGGAATACGGCCTGGATGCCGCATTAACGTCGGGGGTCGACCTGCTGCGCGGCCTGGCAACGATGGCGCGCATCGATATCCTCGACATCACCGGTGTGACCGACGGCCCGGACAACGATTATGCGGGCCAGGCGGACGGCGCGCTGGGGTCGCTGGGAGGCCATGACCTGGTCGTGATACATATAGAGTCCCCGGACGAGGCGGCCCATGCCGGCTCCATAGATGATAAGGTCGAGGCAATACGACGCATCGACCAGGATGTCGTCGGCCGAATCTATGGATGGAGCGATGACGACCTGCGCGTGCTGGTGATGCCGGACCACCCGACCCCGATAGCGGTGCGGACTCACGTATCGGAGCCGGTGCCCTTCCTGCTATGGGGCGCCGGGATCGAGAGCAACGGGGCCAAGAGGTTCACCGAGACAGAGGCGGGGAACACGGGCGTAACCGTCGAGGATGGACATAACCTCATGGGCAGGTTGCTGAGTTCATGACGATGGTGGCCACTGCTGGAATATGCTAAACTGTAGAGGCATGGTTCAGCCTTTCAACCTGGCTTCGGCAGCAGCGGGAGATACGGGAAAGAGAACGCGATGTTCCTGAAGATCAGAAATGTCAGGGCGCATGTATTCTTCGCCGATAGGGATACGCTGCCGGTGTTCGTGGACAACAGTTTCTGGGCTTCGGGCGCGAGCGGCATACCCAACACCTTCATGGGGCTGGTGGAGGAGAACCTGAAGAGCACCAGGAAGCCGTATTTCTCCATGATAGTCGACATCATGGGGACGAGGGTGGGCGATATAGCGTTCCTCTATGAGAAGGAAGTAGGATTCCACGGCGTTTTCAAGATAACCGGCAGGCCATTCTTTGACCCCACTCCGGTGGGGGCCATCGGTGAGGCCATGCCGATACGGGTGGAGATAGAATACCTTAACCACTTCGCCGATCTGGTGCCGGAGGACCTGCTTTTCTCCACCAAGGAGTACGAGACCAAATCGTGGGGGTGGTTCTACAATACGGTGCACGGGTCGCGCGGCGTCACCACCATAAACCCGGAGTGCGCCGAATCCCTGATAGAGCTGCTGGTTAAGATAAACGGCAGTGCCGTAGCCGGCAAGCCGGCCCAGATAAAACCCTATGTATCTAAAAACAAGGCCGAGCTGATGTTGCCGCTGGGCAAGGAGGGCAAGGTATACTCGGAAGATACGATGCGGGCCTGGCTGATCTGGAATATCGATAATGCCAACAAGCGGGACCTCAGGGACATATTCGGCCCTATCGATGACCTGGAGTGGTTCGCCAATAACGTACCCTACTACGTAACCAAGAAGAACAATATAGACATACTGTGTTTTCATAAGAGCTCTACATATACTGGCCTGCCGTTGAGGTATCGCTTCACTGTGGCGGAGCTGAGGAAGGATACCGCCAGCGCCGGGGACGTATCCCAGTTGATCAGCTACTCCAAATGGGTAGCGGGGAGGCTGGCCGGAGGGGAGATCGAGACGGTGCAGCCGATCTTGATCGCTTTCGATTTCAGCGAAGGGGCGATAACCAAGGCGCGTAACAGCGATTTCAACGACAGGGGTATCAGGTTCATCAGGTACCAGGTCGAGGCTAACGATCTGGTGTTTGAGAACGTGGACATACAGGAATAACAGTCTGTTGTGGTAAAATCATCATTATCCAGGCGGTGCTGATATATGGCTATTGTGGTACAGAAGTACGGCGGCAGCTCGGTGGCGGATGTGGACAAGCTGAGGAATGTGGCGCACCGGGCCGCTGCCGCCAAAGACAAGGGCGATGACGTGGTGGTGGTCGTTTCCGCTATGGGCAAGACCACCGACCAGTTGCTCCAGCTCGCGCATCAGATAACCAAGTATCCGGATGAGCGTGAGCTCGACGTGCTGCTGTCCACCGGGGAGCTGGTCTCCAGCACCCTGCTGGCGCTGACGCTGAAATCAATGGGATATGCATCAATCAGCCTCAGCGGAGCGCAGGCAGGGATTCAGACCGACGCGGTTTACAGCCGGGCGCGCATACTGCACATAGAGGCGCAGCGCATCTTGAGGGAACTGGACGATGGTAAGATCGTCACCGTCGCCGGCTTCCAGGGGGTTAATCCCCATATGGACGTTACCACCCTGGGGCGTGGCGGTTCGGATACCACCGCGGTGGCCCTGGCCATAGGGCTGGGGGCGAAGCTGTGCGAGATATACACCGATGTGGAGGGGGTCTTTACCACCGACCCGCGCGTTGTTCCCCGGGCGCGCAAGCTCAAGGAGCTGGGCTACGAGGAGATGCTGGAGATGGCGGGCTATGGAGCGAAGGTGCTGCATTTGCGCGCTGTGGAGATGGGCGAACTGTACAATATGCCGATCCTGGTGGCTTCCAGTTTTTCCGATTGCCAGGGCACACTTATTCACGGAGGAGCTGCAATGGAAGTACGAAACAAGGTCAGGGGGATAGTCCACGATCTGAATGTGGCCAAGGTTACCGTCCTGGGGGTTCCGGACAAACCGGGTATCGCCAGCGCTATCTTCGATTCGCTGGCTAAAGAGAATATCAGCGTGGACACCATCGTCCAGAACGCCAGCGTCGAGCGCATAACCGACCTCACCTTTACTGTGGCCAAGAACGATCTGGATAAGGCTATGCGTGTGGTCGAGCCGGTGGTAAAGGATATCGGCGCCAGGGGCTGCGCTGCCAATGCCAGGCTGGGGAAGGTGAGCATCGTCGGCACGGGCATGCAGAATACGCCGGGCTTCGCTGCCAGGATGTTCCGCGCCCTCTACGATAAAGGGATCAATATCGAACTGATCACCACCTCGGAGATAAGGATCACCTGCATAATCGATGAGGAAAAGGTGGAGGATGCCGTTCGCGTATTGCACCAGGTATTCGAGCTGGACCGGGGGGAGGATGTGCTCTAGGCTCGCCTGTGGCCTTGCCGATACAGATCGCAATTCACCGGTTGCTGACTAAATGGTAGCGCTGGGGTAAAATAGGGGCATCGCCCCCCTTGACAATTGAGGGAGGCATCCTTTACAAATAACTCAGAAAGAGTGATTACGCGCTCATGACACATTACCAGGCAGGCGAAGCAAGGATAAGACGGCAGCGTACCCAGGAAGCCATTTCGCTGGCGATGCAGGGGCGCTGGGACGAGGCTATCGATGCCAACAGGAGCATCATCGAGATTTTTCCCAACGACCTCAATGCGTATAACCGTCTGGGAAAAGCCCTGACGGAGATGGGGCAGTATGCTGCGGCCAGGGATGCTTATAGTCAGGCGTTGAAGATAGATTCCAAGAACAGTATCGCTATGAGGAACCTGCAGCGCCTAACCTTATTAAAAGGTACGCGCCAGTCGTCCGGGGAGGGACATGCTCGGGTTATCCCCCAGATCTTCATCGAGGAGACGGGGAAGACCGGCGTGGCCATACTGGAACAACTTGCCCCCTGGGAGGTGCTGGCCAAGCTGGCCCCCGGGGATTCGGTTGAACTGGTGGTCAAGGGGAAGGGGTTGTTGGCGAATAACCAGCAGGGGGAATATATAGGGCAAATCGAACCGAAGATGGGGATGCGCCTCGCAAAACTGATCGAGGGGGGCAATCGATACTCCGGCACCATCGCCAGTGCAGCGGACGGCGAGGTGAAGGTTATCATATCCGAGGTGTTTCAGCACCCCACTCAGTCGGGACGGCTCTCCTTCCCTGCCAAGGGCGATGACGGTTTCCGGGCTTATGTTAAAGGGAGCATCCTGAAATACGAGCTGGGGGAGGAGGGGGGGGTGATTGACGATAGCGGTGAGGTCGTGGAGATGGAGGAAGAGGAAGAGGTTCTGCCTGACGGCATGACGCTGCTGACGGCCGGCGCAGAGGGGGAAGAGACAGCCGAGGGCGAGCCTGAATAGGTGGGCAGTTCAATTCCCATGTTCATTTGCAGTCGTTCGTCTGACGTTATCGTTCGGGTCTTAGCCACTATAAACATGCACAGCATCGGGTTGCCCGGAGGGTCTGCAGGTACCGGTTATTTCATATCATGAGGAAAGCTTGAGTCGCAGGGGGGATAGATGGACATCGGAGTGGTAAAACCAATAGACATCGAAGAGGAGATGCGGAGCTCCTATCTGGATTATGCGATGAGCGTCATCGTCTCCCGCGCGCTGCCCGACGTGCGCGACGGGCTGAAGCCGGTGCAACGCCGTATCCTGTATTCCATGGGTGAGCTGGGGCTGGCCTACAACAGCCCGCACAAGAAGAGCGCTCGTATCGTAGGGGAGGTGATGGGGAAATACCATCCCCACGGCGATTCCCCGGTATATGAGGCCATGGTGCGCTTGGCACAGGACTTCTCAATGAGGAATGTGCTGGTTGATGGGCAAGGCAACTTCGGCAGCGTGGACAACGACCCTCCGGCGGCGATGCGTTACACTGAGGCCCGCCTTGCGCGGATATCGCAGGAGATGCTCCGTGATATCGATAAGGAGACGGTGGATTTCGTTCCCAATTTCGATGGCAGCCTGAATGAGCCGACGGTGCTGCCCGCGGTCCTTCCCAACCTGCTGATAAACGGTGCCTCCGGCATCGCGGTTGGAATGGCCACCAACATACCGCCTCACAACCTGGGTGAGGTGGCAGATGCAATCGTTTACCTTATAGATAACCCCGAGGCGTCGGTGGATGAGCTGACCGATTTCGTCAAGGGGCCCGATTTCCCCACCGCGGGGATCATCTTCGGCCGCGAGGGGATCAGCAATGCCTATGCCACCGGCAAGGGGCGGGTCATAGTCCGGGCCAAGGCGGATATCGAGGAGGCGGCCAAGGGACGCCAGCAGATAATCGTGACCCAGTTGCCCTATCAGGTGAACAAGGCGGCGCTGGTGCAGAGGATCGCCGACCTGGTGAAATCGAAGAAGATGGAGGGGATCAGCGAGCTCCGTGACGAGTCGGACCGGCAGGGGATACGGATAGTTATTGAGCTGCGCAGGGGGGCCCAGCCGGAGCAGGTGTTGAACAACCTGTTCAAGCACACCCCGATGCAGTCGGCGTTCTTCGTCAATATGCTGGCCCTGATCGACGGTCAGCCGCGGGTGCTCAGCCTGAAGACGGCGCTCCAGCAGTATATCAACTTCCGCCAGGAGGTCATCGTCCGCCGCTCGCAGTTCGAGCTTCGCCACGCTCAGGAGCGGGCGCATATACTCGAGGGCCTCAAGATCGCTCTCGACAACATGGATCGGGTCATTGAAACTATCCGCCAGTCCGCCAGCGCCGAGGCGGCGCGCAAGAACCTGATGGAGTCATTAGGGCTCACCCAGGTGCAGGCCCAGGCCATCCTCGACATGCAGCTGCGGCGTCTGGCCGCCATGGAGCGGAAGAAGATCAACGATGAGTATACCGAGGTGCTTAAGACCATAGCCTACCTCGAGGACCTGCTGGCTAACCCGCGCAAGGTTCTTTTCCTGATCAAGGAGGATATAGCCGAGATCAAGGAGAAGTACGGCGATTCCCGGAGGACTGAGATCGTGGAGGAGGAGCCGGAGGAGTTCAGCGAGGAGGATCTGATTCACCATCAGAAGATGGCCATCGTCCTGACTACGCGGGGCTATATCAAGCGGATGCCGATAGAGACCTACCGCGTGCAGCAGCGCGGGGGCAGGGGGGTCATGGGCATCGCCACCAGGGAGACGGAGACCCTGCGGCGGTTGCTGGTGGCCGATACCCTCGACACGCTGCTGTTCTTCACCAACCGGGGCAGGGTGTACTCGCTGAAATGCTACAAGCTGCCGCTGGAGACCTCCCGCGTGGCTAAAGGGATACCGCTGGTGAAGCTGATCTCCATCGGCGAGGATGAGCTGGTTACCGAGATACTGCCGGTGACCAACTTCGACCCCGGGGATTTCATGATACTTGCTACGCGGAAGGGGCTGACAAAGCGGACCTCGCTGGGCGGTTTCTCGGCGGTGCGTTCCAACGGGCTCATCGCCATGAAGCTGGCCAAGGGGGATGATCTGGTGTCGGTGAGGGTAGCCCACCACGACGATGATGTGGTCCTGGTCAGCGAAGCGGCTCAGGCGATAAGGTTCGCGATTTCCAGCCTCAGGGTTGCCTCGCGAACCAGCGGCGGGGTGCGCGGCATGCACCTCGCTCCCGGGGACCGCGTTGTATCCATGGATGTCGCCACCCTTGAAGGCTATATGCTGGTGCTCACCAAGGACGGCTACGGCAAGTGCAGCAGACTCATCAATTACCGCAGTCAGGCGCGCGCCGGCAGCGGCATTAAAACCCTCAGTTCGAAGGTGGGGAAGGTGGTAGCCGCCAGGGTCATCGAGGCCGAGGACGAAGTGATGATCCTGTCCTCTCACGGGGTCATCATCCGCATGAAGGGGGAGAACATCCCGGTTCAGGGCAGGATAAGGAGAGGGGCGAGCATCATGAAGCTGGATGAGGGGGATGAGGTTACCGCAATAGCGGCGTTATGATGCACTTGGAATCCTGTCAGCGTCCCGTGTCAGCCGCAAAGCTATTGACATATATCTGCTGTAACGCTATATTTGCTCAAGGGTATTGACATTTGTTTCAAATTATGTTACACTCTCGCAATTTTATAGGGAATGTTTTCCCGATTGGGCCGGAGCCAAATCGAGGTATTGTTGTGTGGTTCCGCCAGCTAAATTAAGGGGGACTGAGAAATGAAGAGAATTGATTCGTTGTGGCGTGTTTTGGTGGTGCTGCTGCTGATAGCCGC